>PMLK01000049.1 GCA_003158875.1 Chloroflexota bacterium | reverse complement strand
GCACGGCGGGTGGCGGCGCGGGGCAACTGGTCAGACTTGCTCCCCAGGGGAGTTAGGGCTGTTGCAGGGCCGGCATCCTGAGACGATCGCCAATGGAGTGGCTAGGACGCCATGCGAGCGGGTCATCTTGAGCGTGGCCTGTTTCAGTTCAGTGGTGCCCAACCACCTCGACACCGGCCCGGCACCACTCTCAGTTTGCTAACTCTCCCCTGGGGCAAGTTTGACCAGAAAGCCGGCTGGAGCCGGGCCGGGCCAGGGCCGATCGCGCGCCGCGCCCCCGCGGTGCTCGTGTGAGGCCATGCCGCGGCGCCACTCCCGAGCGCACCGGCCGCGCGCCGCCAGTCGCGCCACGCCGCCACGCCGCGCCACTCCTCGCGCCACTCCCTCGCGCCACTCCCCCTACTCCACCCCGCCGCGCAATACCTCGATGTTGGGCCGATGCGGAATAGTCTCCGGCGTGTTGGCCGCGACCAGGGCGACGCCGTCGCGGAATCGGCGCAGCTCGCCGCGGGTGTTGAAGAACCCGACGCTGATTCGGATGGCGTCGAGCGGGGGGATGGTTCGAGCGATGCACAACGTCCGCTGCGACAGCTCGCGCAGAGCAGGGCCGGAATCCCAGCCGGCAATCCTGAACGAGACGAGTCCGGCCATGTTGTCGCGCGGCGTCAGAACTTCGACTCCGGGCACGTCGGCAAGCATCTCCGCGCCGGCTCCCGCAAGCTGGGCGATCCGCTCGTGAGCCCAGGGCAGACCGATGAACATCGAAAGCCAGGCCGTGCTCCTGCCCATACCAAGGACCGATGGCCCGTGGAAACCCCCGCTTTCGAAGCGTCGGGCGTCCGGCCACAGCTTGCCGTCGGCCGCCAGATCGATCGACTCGAAGCTCGAATAGCCGGCGAAGGTGACGCGCGGCCGATCGAGGACCGAATCGGCGCAGTACAGCGCCCCGACCCCTTCCGGCCCGAGCAGCCACTTCTGACCCGGAGCGGCGTAGAAGTCCACGCCCAGTTCCTCGACAGAAACGGGGATCGCCCCCACGGCCTGCGCCCCGTCCACGGCCACGAGCGCGCCCCTGGCGTGGGCCATCTCCGCAATCTGACGAACGGGCAGCACGGCGCCGGTCGCCCACGTCACCTGCGACAGTGCGACGAGCCGCGTCCCCGGAACGATCGCCTTGTCCATGGCCGCGAGAACCGAGGCGACATCGCCGCCCATGCCGATGTCGGCCAGCACCAGTTCCACGCCCAGCCGTTCACGGACCGCCCACAACGGCCCGAGCGTGCCGGCGTGTTCCAGGCTGGTGGTCACGACGATGTCGCCGGCCTTCCAATCGACCGCCCACGCCGCCACGTTCATGCCGTCCGTCGCCGCGTGAGTCAGGGCGATGTGGCTCGGGTCCGTGCCGAGCACGGCGGCNNGGACCCGCGGTGCCGGTGTTCAGGTAGATGCCCGCGGCCGTCGACGGCAGCGCCTCGCGGATCGCCGGGATCTTCTCGTCGTCTGGAAGGAACGGTGTAACCATGCCCATATGATAGGTTGAGCGGAAGCGACCCCTGGAGAAACGGGAGCCAATGGGCGTCTACTCGAGACCGGAGCTGCTCGCCACACCGGAATGGCTGGCCGAAAACATAGACCGGCCCGGTTTTGGCGTACTCGACTTGCGCTGGCGACCGGACGGTTCCGGCCGGCGCCACTATGCCGAGGGTCACATTCCGGGCGCCATGTATATCGACTGGCGGTCCGAGCTGGCCGAAGAGGAATCGGACGGCGACGTCCTGCTATTGGTCGGCCCGCAGCAGGCTACCGAGACGTTCACTCGGGCCGGCATCGGCAACGGCATGGTCGCGGCGATCTACGACGACGTGGGGTCCGGCTATGCCGCCCGAGCGTGGTGGACGTTGCGCGTCTACGGCGTCGAATCCGCTCGCATCCTCGTGGGCGGAATCGATGGCTGGCGGGCGCTCGGCCGGGAGATTTCCACGGCGGTGGAGTTGCGGCCGCCGATCACGTTCACACCTCGGCTTCAGCCTCGACTGCGACTGACCGCGACCGACATGAGGCAACTCCTCGACTCGCCCGACGTCCAGCTGCTCGACGCTCGGGCACCGTCCGAATATGCCGGCCACACCGGGGCTACGCGCCGCCTCGGCCACATACCCGGGGCGTTGAACGTACCGGCTGGATATACCACCGGGCCCAGCGGCGACTTCCGCAGCTCGGACCAGTTACGAGCGATCCTGCGCAAAGCGGGCGTCAACCCGCGCCGCCGTCTGGTCTGCTACGACGCGCTGGGGCTCGGGGCCGCGAAACTGGCCTTCGCCTTGACGCTGCTGGGCTGCGACGACGTAGCCGTGTACGACGCCGGCTGGGCGGAGTGGGGCGATCGCCTGGATCTACCGGTGGAAACGTCCGCGGCGGAGTAGCCGCCTACCAGGGATTCGAACCCGGCTCGTCGTTCAGAACAAGCTCACCCTGCCACGCGGTTCCGGCCGGAAGCGCGAAGTGGCAGCGGTTGTGGTTGACGGCCAGCATATCCACGTAATTGGGCGACTCGGCAACGGCGTAGGCCCAGTAGCGGGCGTTCGTCACAGGTACGAACCGGCCGCTCAAGCCGTCGAGGGCCGCTTGCAGCTCGGACTCGTAGGGCAGATGGATCTCGCCTTCGATCGTGAACGGCGCCATCAGCATGGTCGCCTTGATCGGCCGCTTGGGCGTTCTAAGCTGGGTTCCCGACTCGGCCTCGATATTGGCATGGACGAAGAGCACGTCGTTCAGCTGGACCTGGGCCAGCGCCGAGCCGGCCAGAACGCGCCGCGATCCCACTTCCATGAACGTGGTTTCGGACAGGATCAGGTGATCCGCCGAAGGTTCGTTGAGCACGTCCGTCAGCCGCTGGAGACGAGTATTCAGGGTTCCCTGGATGATCAGGTGGGTCGTGACGACGGTCAGCGGCCAGGGCGTGACGGGATTGAACGAACCGAACATTGCCGCAGGATAGCGGTCGCCGCGGTGCCTTGGGGCGACGCCATGTCACTCGCGGCGACGCCACGGCAACTTGGGGCGGCGCCACACCACTTGGGGCGGCCCTCGGACGCCTAGCGGGCCTCGGCCGGTCCGGCCTGGGAGCCGCGCACGGCGGCCGTCACCAGATACTCCGCGCCCAGCTGGAATTCCCGATGCAGCCGCTCGACGTTGGCCAGGGTGTCGATTTCCGTCGGCGACTTGTCGATCCGGAGCCGGACGATGCGAGGGAACCGCAGCGCGAATCCAGATTGGTGGCGATTCGAGCGCTGGATGATGTCGAACGTGACTTCGACGACCACGACAGGGTCGACCTGCCGGTAGCGGCCGATCTTCCGGACCGTGTGCGTGTCGAACCAGCGCGTCATGTCGGCCAGCTCCGAATCGGTCAGGCCGGTGTAGGCCTTGCCAATAGTTACCAGCCTGTCCGTGGCCTCGTCCCGCACGGCGAACGTGTAGTCGGACAGGACGCCGTGGCGCTTGCCGTTGCCGGCCTCAACTCCCACCACTACGCAGTCGAGAGTGGCCAGGGCTCGTTTCAGCTTCAGCCAGCCCAACCCACGCCGTCCCGGCAGGTAGCAGCTCTGCGGATCCTTGGCCATCAGCCCTTCGTTGAGGCGCGCTCGAGCCTCGTCGAAGACGCGATCCAGGCTCTCGGCGGAATCCGCAGTTACGAGATGCGACAGAGCGAATCTGCCGCCGTCGGCGACCATGGGCAGCTCGAGAGCCTCGAGCCGGCGGCGGCGCTCGGCGAGCGGCGTAGTCAGCAGCGGCTCGACCGCAACCGCGCCACCCCCCTGAGTCGCACCGTTCGGCGATGCCGCGCCGCTCCGCGGTCCGATCGCCAGCAAATCGAACGCGACGTAGGCCACCGGAACCTCGGCCTGGATATCGCTATCCGGCTCTTTGCGTCCCAATCGAGCCTGGAGCATCAGGAACGGCAGGACGTGGCCTTCGGCGAAGGCCAGGATCTCGCCGTCCAGGATTCCGTCCCAATCGAGCGGCCGGGCCGCTTCCACGATCTCCGGGAACTGGCCGCTGATGTCGTGCAGGTCGCGGCTGTAGAGGCGAATCTCCGATCCTCGGCGATGAAGCTGGGCCCGGATGCCGTCGTACTTGTCCTCGACCCACACCACGGGACCCAGGCGAGCCAGGACGTCGGCTGAATCGTCGGCCGGAGACGCCAGCATGGATTTGATCGGGTGAAGCAGTCGAAGGTGGGCTTCGGCCAGACGATCCTCTTTGGCGAGGACCGCGGTTTCGCCCGTGTCGCCTGTCAGCATCATGGCCATGCTCACGGCCGGTTGAGGCCGCCCGAACGCTTCCGCGATTGCCGCCTCCAGGAGACCTTCGCGCAGACCGATGCGCAGTTCGCCGGTGAGGATCTTGACGATGTACCTGGCCGTCAGAGTGTCGCAGCGCGCCAGCAGATCCCCGAAAACGGCGCTCTTGGTGGCAGTGGTCTGGGCCGCCTCCACTGCCGCAAAGGCTTCTGCAACTTCGTCCAGACGCGGGGAGCGGCTCGGGTCGGGTGGATCCGGCCGCCGTTCAAGCACATCGGCGACGGCCTTGCCCAGATCCGACGAGTCGTCGTACGCGGCCCGGAGCGCTCCGGCGGGGGCGCCGGCCAGCTTCGACACGACGGCCGCGATCATGGCCCAGCCAAGGCCCACTGATCTCTGATCGGCTTCCGCGAACGGTCGCCCAGAGAGAAATGTGGCGGCTGTCCGCAGCTCCGACGATGTTAGAGTCGCCAGGTAGCGAGCGAGCAGCGCGGTCTTCTCCGACGTGCGAGTGGTCCCCGCGACGCGTTCGGCCAACTCACTCCAGCCACGCATGGCTTCGATGGTATACCTTCGCTTCTTGAAGCCCGTTCGGCGACAATGGCCCGATCCACTATGGCGAACCGGAGGATAGGAATGGCCACTGCGCCCGAGCGCGACATCTGGCGCCCGGAGGCAATCGTGGGCCGCCAGATCGTTCTGCGCCGGCATCGAGTGGAGAACCTGCGCACCTTCATGCGCTGGTACACGGACCCCGAAGTCGCCCGCCTAACCCGCTACCAGCAGGCCCCCCTGTCCCAGGACGAGATCCAACGATTCTTCTACTCGCGGATCATGGGCACAGACTTCCTGTCGATGGCCATCCACCTTCGCGAGTCCAACCGGCTCGTCGGCACCTGCGCCTTCAGCCAGCTTGACGGCGACAACGGCTCAACCCTCTTCCACATCACGATCGGCGAGCGCGACGCCTGGGGTCTGGGCTACGGCACCGAGGCGACGCAGCTCATGCTCGAGCACGCGTTCACGAGGCTGGCGCTGCATCGCGTGGCGCTGACAGTCTTCGACTTCAATGCCCGCGCCATCCGCTCGTACCAGAAATGCGGCTTCGTCGAAGAGGGGCGGGCGCGTCAGGCGATCTTCCGCGACGGCCGATTCTGGGACGAGATCCACATGAGCGTTCTGCTCGACGAGTGGGAGGCGCTGCGCCGATCCGCTGACCGCTAGCCGGCCGTGGCTCCGGCGGTGGCGGCGACAGCAGCGGCGGCGAGGGCTTGCTTGGCCAGATAGGCGTCGATGATGCTGCGCAGCGTGGCGCTGCCGAGCTTCTCCAGGATCGCGCTCTCGGCCGCGTAGAAGACGTCGTGAACGCCGCACTCCCCGTCCTTGCCGCAAGCGGTGCCGCGCATGACGCAGATCTGGCGATGGGGATCGCCCTCCACGGCCTCGATGACGGTCAGGATCGTTACGGTCGCTGGATCCTGGGCGACGCGATAGCCGCCGGCTCGGCCCGGATAGGCCTCTACGAGCCCGGCTCGCGTGAGATCGCCCATGATCTGGGGCAGGAATCGCGGCGGGATGTTCATTTCTTCCGCGATCTTGCGACTGCTCAGCAATCCGGACGGGGCCATGGTCAGAGCCAGCATGGCGCGGATGGCGTAGTCGCTGCGTTTCGTGAGATCAAGTCGCATGGTTAGCGGAGTATGGCAGTGTGCAATTTCCGAGCACCCTGCCGTTGGTACCGCGGGCACGTGACCCGCGGCCGTATTGCGTGCGCCTTCTGGGCCGCACCCGAAGCGGCCCGTGAAGCCGCGCCCAGAACGGCCTAAGATCGGTTCGTGAATACTCCGCAAGCCAATCCGTGGCGCCGTCTCGCGCGTCGCGTCGCCTACGAGAATCCGTGGATATCGGTTCTGCACGACGATGTCGTCAGGCCGGATGGCCAGCCCGGAATCTACGGCGTCGTGCACTTCCACAACCGGGCGATTGGCATCGTTCCGCTCGACGCCCAGGACCGGGTGATGCTGGTGGGGCAATTCCGCTATCCGCTGGATCGCTACTCCTGGGAGATACCCGAGGGCGGCGGCCGATTCGACGAGGAACCCGAGGAGTCGGCACGGCGCGAGCTGGTCGAAGAGACCGGCCTTCACGGCGGCACATGGCGGGAGTTGTGCCGCGCCGACCTCTCCAACTCCGTCACGGACGAGGTAATGGTGACGTACGTCGCCACGGACCTGGTCGAGGGGCCGGCCGCGCCGGAGGGAACGGAACAGCTGGCCGTGCGCTGGGTTCCATTCGCGGAGACACTGGCCATGATCGGCCGCGGCGAGATCCGCGACGCGATGACCATCCTGGCCCTGCAGGCCCTGGCGTTGGAGCGGGCGGCCAACCTCGGCTGACCGCCGCGCCGATGGCGCGCTGACCGCCGCGCCTATGGCGCGCTAGAGCTCGCGGTATTCGAACCAGTCGAAGTCCGCGGCCTTGCCCGATCCGCTGATGTCCTGGCAGGCCATGCCGACGAAGTTGCCGGTGAAGCCGATCGGCATGGCGTGCTCGTCGGACAGGATCGAGGCGTCGTACTCGCCGGCAACGGGGAACCATTCCTTGCCGTCGGCGCTGCGGTAGAAGCGCAGCCGGGCCATGTCGATCTCGACGCGAAGGTAGACCCGCTCCTGGTGGCTGACGTCGAACTCCTTCTCGACCGGATACGAGATGTTGCCGCGCTCGCAGGCCATCAGGCCGAGGGCGAGTCTGGCATGGTCGGCTCGGGTCGCGAACAGGTACCAGAAGTTGTCGGTGCTGTAGAAGGCCACCAGCCCGGCCATCTGCCGGTAGCTCTCCGGCGCGAACTCGAAGCAGGTCGACGCGACCACGTGAAACGCGGTCTGGCGCCGGGCGATCAGCGTCTGGTCGAACCGCGAGACGATGCTCTCGCGACCCTTGAGCCGCAGCCAGCCGGGGCGCTCGATGAGGCTCGCGTTGTCGGGCCAGGCCCGCAGCCGCAGGCTCTGCCACTGCGGGCCGAGTGCCTTCTCGTCGAAGTCGTCGCGATCCGGAATCGCGGGCCACTTCCGCTCGGGGAGTCCCGGGCCGGGAACCTCGACGGCGGGCAGCACGCCGCCCTGCGCCAGCCGCGGCCAGCCGTCCTTGTCCCACACGATCTTCTGTATGGAGGTCTCGCGGCCCAGCACCGACCGGCCGTTGACGATCGGCCGGCGGCCCAGATGCGCGAAGTACCAGTCGCCGGCCGCGGTCTCGACCAGGCAGCCGTGGCCCGCGCTCTGGATCGGGTTGGCCGCGTCGGTGATGGAGCTGATCAGCGGGTTGCCCGGCATGGCCTCGTACTGGCCGGTCAGGGTTCTGGATCGCGCCACCGTTTCGGCGTGCGTGGTGAAGGTGCCGCCCTCGGCACAGGTCAGGTAGCAGAAGCCGTCCTTCTTGAGAAGGGCGGGCCTTCCACCAGGCCGAGCTCGGTGCCGCCGAAGATCCGCGTCCTGGGCCCGACTAGCTTCTGCGCTTTGACGTCGTACTCCTGCAGAACGATGCCGCCGAACTGGTTCCGGCCCGGCCGATGGTCCCAGATCATCTGCACGAACCACTTGCGGCCGTCGTCGTCGTGGAAGAGCTATGCGTCGAAGCCGACACCGTCCATGAAGACGGGCTCGAACCACGGGCCCTCGATCGACGGGCTGGTCACCAGGAAGTTGCGGACGTCCTTGAAGCTGCCCTTCCAGCCGCGGACGTCGGTATGGACGAGCCAGAACAGGCCGTCGGCGTGGGTCAGGCACGGCGCCCAGATCCCGCCCGAGTTGGGGTCGCCGCGCATGTCGGGCTGCGAGGAGCGAGTCAGTGCCTGACCGACGAGCCGCCAGTCGACCAGATCCCGCGAGTGGGACAGCGTCACGCCCGGGAACCATTCGAACGTGGAGTTGGCGATGTAGTAGCCGTCGCCGACCCGCCAGATCGATGGATCCGGAAAGAAGCCACGCAGGACGGGGCTCTGGATCGTTCCGGGCGCTGTCATCTGTTCGAACTCCTTGTGGGCGGCGGCCGTGAGGCGGGACGCACCTTCCGCAAGCGTACCTGGCAACTACTACCGTCGAGGGGAGTCCGGGCTCACGGTTGGCCTGGCGGGGAAGCCGACGCGACCGGAACCGGCCCTGTCTGGCAGGCAGACGGCAAGCCCGGGGCACCCGGGATGTCGCCGCAGATCAACTGCCGCCACTGCATGCCGGTCTGAATGGCAATGCCGATGTTGTCTTTCGTGATCGCCACCGGCGCGAGCAGCATCGCGGTCATCGGGTCACGGCCGGGCCAGGTGACCGAAGTGCTGCCCTCGACTCGCGTGATGTCCGGGTCGTGGCACAGGGCCATCGCGGCATGCGCGGCCGCCTCGCCGAGCCGCGCGGGGTCGCCCCAGGCGTCGACCGCCTGCTGGCCGCGGACAATGGCCAACAACCCCCCTGCTCCCCCCACGTCGGACACCCCTGCGACCGTGACCTTGCCCGAAAGCCCGGCCTCCGCGAGCGTCTGCTCCACGCCAAAGGCCATGCCGTCGCTCTCGGCCGCCACGGCATCCACGGTGCCGCCGTTCTGTTTGAGGATCGTCGTCATCTCCTGCATCGCAGAACCTGGGTCCCACAATTGCGTTTCGACCGCGGCGACGATCTTGATGTCGCCCCGGTCGACGGCGGGCTGGAGGATCTCGCGGATACCCGACGCGATGAGGTCGCTTTCCGGCCACGCGGAGGAGTCACCCTTGATGATGGCGTAGTCACCCTTGGGCTTCACGGCCAGAAGGCCCCTCGCCATTTGTCGACCCTGTTCGACCGGGTCGAAGGCGACATGCAGCGACCTGACATGCTCGAGAGACCCGAGGAGCGTGACCACCGGGATCCCGGCGTTGGTAGCTCTCTGTAACGCCGGCAGTATCACGTCCTCGGGGCCCGGTTCTATGACGATGACCTTCGCACCGGCTGCGACCAACCGGTCGATGTCGGACCGTTGGGTGTCGACAAAGGCCCTGGCGTCCGTTTCCTGGAAGTTGGCTCCGGCGTCCTGGAGCGCCTTCTGGAACGCCGGCTCTTCCCAGTCGATGAGGTCCGCGGAGTTGTACCACGAGACCCCAATGAGGCAGTCCTGCCCGCCGGCCGTCCGAGTCGCCGCCGGCGAGGGCGCCTCGGTTCTCGGGCTGCTGCCGGTGCTGGTGCTGGGGCTGGGGCTCGAAGCGGCGCACCCGGTGGTCAATGCGCCCACAACGACGCAGGCGACGATCAAACGAACGATCCTGCCCGAGCCCGAACTGCGAATCCGTCCGCTCATTCCGAGATCCCCCTTTGATGCGGCGCGCCTACATCGAGAGCGTAGATCATGCTCTCCCGGACGGAAAGGCCGCTGGGTGGCTTAGCGCCGAGCCTGACACAGAACCGACCTGGTCCGCGCGCCTACCCGGCCGGCGGCGACGCTGCTCCCGTTTGGCAGGCAGGCGGTGCGTTCGAAGCATCGAGGTAATCGCAGACCAGATTCCGCCACAGCGAGCCTGCCTTGATGACGACGTCGATGTTGTCCTTCGTAACAGCCACCGGCTTGAGCAGGATCGTGGGCAACGCGCCATGGAGGGGCCAGGTGAACGGGGCGCTGCCGTCGACCGTATTGCTGCCGGGGTTGCTGCAGCGCGCGATGGCGGCTCGAGCGGCCGCCGCGCCGAGCAGCTCGGGATTCCCCCAGACATCGACCGCCCAGGTGCCGCGGGCAACCCTGTAGAACCCCGTCCCTCCTCCGTCGTACACCCCGCCGACAGCGATGCCTGTGAGGCCGGCCGCGTCGATGGATGTCTGGACCTCTACGGCGATGTCGTCCTCCTCGGTCAGCACGGCATCGACCCTGCGGCCATTCCGGCTGAAGATGTCCGGCATCGCTTGATCGACAGAGGCTAGATCCCAACGTGGCGGATTGATCGTGTCAACGACAGTGATGTCGCCCCTGTCGACGGCAGGCTGCAGGATCTCCTTGACGCCGGCCGCGAAGGGGTTGACGACTGAGTCGACGGAGTTCGGGTTCCTGGGGTCGAGCGTCGCGATGACGTACTTGCCCTTGGGTTTCACCGCCAGGACGGCTCTGGCCTGCATCCGACCGGTCTCGATCGGGTCGAAGGCGATGGTCACCGCCTTCGGATCGTCGACGGATCCGCCGAGAGTGAGCACCAGGATCCCGGCGCTGGTTGCTCTCCGTACCGCCGGCAGAAGGGCTGGGTCTCCCGACTCGATGACGATGACCTTCGCGCCGGCTGCGATCAGGCCGTCGATGTCGTTCGCCTGGTTTTCCGGGACGTAGTGGGCGTTGGTGGCCTTGAAGGTGCCGCCGGCCCCGAGGATCGCCTTCTTGAGTGCCGGCTCCTCCCATATCGAGACGGTCTCCGACGTCTCCTCGAGCCACGCGGCGCCGACGAGGCAGCCCTGCGCGTTGGCCGTCGGAACCCCGCCCGGGGCTCGGCTGCGGCTGGGGCTGGAAGAACCGCACGCGGCCGTCAAACCGCCCGCAACCACGCACACGACGATCAGACGAACAACCCTGCCGGAGGTCGAAGTCCAAACTCGCCCGCCCACCCTGACATCCTCCCCCTGATCGCATACCAACACCGACAGAGTAGAACATGCGCGACCGGATTGGTGGGTCCACCTGGCGGTCCGCCGGCGGATCTTCGGTCACTGCGGGACGCCCGATGTATGATCCCCGGAGCATACAGACTGCATAGGCTTTATGCGCCGAGCCGACGCTGCCGACAACCAGCGCAGAAGCGGCAAATCGTCTCCGGAGGCACGTCATGATCGAGCCCACTCCCGCACGTCACGACGTCGCCGCGCGCCCCGACGAGACGCCGTTCGTCAACCTGCGGGACCCCGCCCGCGCCGTGGGACCAGATGGCAAGCCCGCCAGAAGCCCGCGTGCGGCGATCTGGGCGGACGTTCCGGTCGAGCGCTGGGACGACTGGCGCTGGCAGCTATCGAATCGCGTTAACACCGTCGAGGAGATCGGCCGCGTTCTACATCTCACAGACGACGAGCGAGCGGGACTGTCGTCGACGGACAAGTTTCGCGTCGACATCACGCCCTACTTCCTGAGCCTGATCGATCCGGACGACCCCAACGATCCGATCCGCCGTCAGGTAATCCCCACCGACTGCGAGCACGAGGCCTTCACGGCGATGATGGAAGACTCGCTGGCCGAGGACCGCCACTCGCCGGTTCCGGGGCTCGTGCACCGCTACCCGGACCGCGTCCTGATGCTGGTCACGACCCAATGCGCCAGCTACTGCCGCTACTGCACGCGGTCCCGCATCGTGGGCGACGCTACTCAGAACTTCAGCCGCCACGACTTCGAGGCGCAGCTGGACTATATCCGCCGCACGCCCCAGATCCGCGACGTGCTTCTGTCCGGCGGCGACGCGCTGACGCTCAATCCCAAACTGCTCGAGTCGATCCTGCGCGGCCTGCGCGAAATCCCGCACGTCGAGATCGTCCGGATCGGGTCACGCGTGCCGGTCTTCCTGCCCCAGCGCATCGACGACGAGCTCTGCCAGATGCTCGCCAAGTACCACCCGCTGTGGGTGAACCTGCACTTCAATCACCCCAACGAAATCACGCCCGAAGTCTCGCGCGCGGCCGACAAGCTGGCCCGGGCCGGCATCCCGCTCGGCAATCAATCGGTGCTGCTGGCGGGCGTCAACGACTGCGTCCACATCATGAGGTCGCTGGTCCACAAGCTCGTCGCGAATCGCATTCGGCCGTACTACATCTACCAGTGCGACCTCGTCGAGGGCTCCGGCCACTTCCGAACCCCCGTCGGCAAGGGCATCGAGATCATGGAGGGGCTGCGCGGCCACACTTCCGGCTACGCCGTTCCGACATACGTCGTGGATGCTCCCGGCGGCGGCGGCAAGATCCCGGTCATGCCCAACTACCTGATCAGCTACTCCGATCACAAGGTGATCCTGCGCAACTTCGAGGGCTATATCACCACGTACGAAGAGCCGACGCAGTACACCGCGCACGACAAGGCGAACTGCAAGTACTGCCAGAACCCGCGCCCGGAGCCGGGTCAGGGCGGCGTCGAAGGGCTGCTGGACGGAAACGAGATGTGGATCGCTCCGTCCGGCTTCGAAACGACCCACCTGCGCGGGCGTACAGCACCACATCGACTCCAGGATCCGGCCAAATGGGTGCCGTATGGCGTCGGTGCGATCGACGGCGGTGCGAAGGCTCCGGTGGCGAAGCTGCAGGCCGGGGAGGAGCCGCGGCCGCGGGAGGGCGAGCCGACGGGCTGGTCCAACGGGGAATTGCTCTAGCAAACCGCGAAACGGTCGGGCGCCGCATCGCCTGCCACTCGTCCGCACGTCGCAGACGGCATCGTGCGCGAGGCCGATGCGCCGGCCCGGAGAGCGGGGTACCGTGCGCACCATGCATCAAGCGACGGCGACGATCTGGCGCGGCCCGCGGTTCCTGCACTGGAATCAGGACTTAGCCGACGCGGTCATGGCCATTGCGATTATGGCCGCCGGGTTCGTGTCGGCGTTTCAAGACCACGCTCAGTTCGACGCCGTCAGCGTTTCTCTGCTCGTCCTTCAATCGCTTCCGATTGCCTGGCGGCGGCGGAATCCCCTCCGCATCCTGGTCGTGACCGGCCTGGCGATCACGCTGTATAGCGTCTGCGGCTATCCGGAGTCCGGTGCGCAGTTCGGCGTCTTCGTGGCCTTCTATACCGTGGCGGCGAACGAACCCCGCCGGCGTGCGACCGTGGCCGCACTCTTGACCGCGGGCGGCATCTTTGTCAGCTTCGCGGCCGAGGCCACGGTCTACTCGATCTCGGACGCGACCGGCAGCCTGACCAGCACCTACATCTTCTACGGGCTGGCCTGGCTCATCGGCGACAACCTGAGAGTTCGGCGCGCTTACACCCGGGAGCTGGAGAATCGGGCCGCCCGGCTCGAACAGGACCGCGAGGAGATGGCCTCCCAGGCCGTGACCGAAGAGCGAGCCCGCATCGCCCGCGAGCTCCACGACGTCGTCGCGCACTACGTCAGTGTCATGGTTGTCCAGGCCGCCGGGGCGCGCCGTATCGTCGACAAGGACCCGGATGCGGCCAAAGGCGCCATCGAGGCCGTGGAGACGGCCGGACGGACGGCCCTCGCGGAGATGCGCCGCATGCTGGAAGTGCTGCGCGCCGACGACCCGGGAACGGGCCCGCAGCCGGGCCTCGGCGAAGTCGAGCGACTGCTGGAGACCGTGCGCGAAGCCGGTCTCCCGGTGCAACTCTCCATCAAAGGCACCGCGTGCTGCCTGCCGGCCGGCATGGACCTTGCCGCCTACCGGATAGTCCAGGAGGCACTGACCAACACTGTCAAACACGGCGGCAAGGCTTCGGCTCGAGTGTCGATTACGTACGCCGACGAGTACGTGGAGATAGAGGCTATCGACGACGGTCGCGGAGCAGCGGCCCAGATACTCACGTCAACTCCGTCCGGCGGCCACGGCCTGATCGGCATGAAAGAGCGCGTGGCGCTGTTCGGGGGCATATTGGAGGCCGGGCCGGTGCTGACGGGTGGATACCGCGTCCACGCTCGACTGCCGCTCGAATTGGAAGACGCAGCCCGGGCCAAGTCGCAACGCGAGGCGACGCTCGCGGCTCAGGGCTGGACCGACGGCTCGCACACGAGACCCGGCGCAGAACGGCACCACGTTCCCCATGAACCCGCACCGACACGACGCCCGCTGCCGCCGCTCATGGTCCGCGTGCTGCCACCGCACCCCGTCGAGCAGCATCCCCACTCCCGACGAGAACGAGGTGAACTGTGACCACGAAAGTCCTGCTGGTAGACGACCAGCCGCTGCTGCGGACGGGTTTCCGCATGATCCTTTCCGCCGAATCGGATCTCACGATAGTCGGCGAGGCCGGCGATGGCGCAACGGCGGTGGAGTTCGCCCGGCGTCTGCGGCCGGATGTGGTTCTGATGGACATCCGCATGCCGGTCATGGACGGCATCCAGGCCACTCGGGCCCTGGCCGGTCCCGGCGTCGAGGATCCGATTAAGGTCCTGATTCTCACAACGTTCGGGCTGGATGAGTACGTGGTCGAGTCGCTGCGCGCCGGCGCCAGCGGCTTCCTGCTCAAGGACGCGCCGGCCGAGGACCTCGTTGACGCGATCCGTATCATCGCCGCCGGCGACGCTCTGCTCGCTCCGTCGGTGACCCGGCGCCTGCTCGATCGAGTCGCGAGCCGGCTGCCGCCCGCGCACGAAGACAATATTCCGGCCTTGAGCGAGTTGACCGAACGGGAGCTCGAGGTTCTCAAGCTGCTGGCCCGCGGCCTGTCCAATGCCGAAATCGCCGCAAAGCTGGTCGTCTCGGAAACCACCGTCAAGACACACGTTTCGCGCGTGCTTTCCAAACTGGATCTGCGGGATCGAGTCCAGGCCGTAATCCTCGCCTATGAGACGGGTCTGGCTTGACTTCGGGCGGCGGCGTTTGGTGGGTCATCCCCACGCCGCCCCCGCAACCGCTCCGTCATCCGCAGGTATGACACTGAGTTCAACCGCCTGGACGACCGCCGAACACCCGCCTCGGACGACGCCGCGGCCCTCCTTCGCCGGTAGCTTTCGTATCACTGAACGAAAGCTCGCCACAGCCAACGAAGGAGTGAACCCCAATGCGACTTCTGCGCGACCTGGGTCGCCGTAAGCTCCGCTCAACCCTGACCATCAGCGGCATCGCCATCGGCATCATGGCCCTGGTCGTGTTCGGCTCGATGGCCAACAAGATGAACGCCCTCATCGACGGCGGATCCAAGTACTACGCGGACAAGGACGTCGTCAGCATCGGCAACATGTACGCCGGCACCATCCAGCCGCTCTCCCTCACGGACGTTGACAAGATCAAGGCCGTGGACGGCGTGGCGGCGGCCGCTCCCAGCATCGAGATGATGCTGGACGACAGCACCGCGACGACGATGGGCACGCCGGAGATGATCACCGGCACAGTCCCCGGAAGCGACAAGGGTCTCGAGACTTTCGCGACGACGATCGCGCAGGGCCGCAAGCTCCAATTCGGCGACACCGGCAATGTGGTCGTCCTCGGCAGCGATCTGGCCCGCAAGCTCAACGCCTCGGCCGGCGGCAAGGTGACCATTCGAGGCCAGGAGTTCGAGGTAATAGGCATCCTAGACCCGACGCTGACGGCCCCGGACAAGGACGCCGAGATGCCGCTCGCGACGGCGCAGCAGCTCTTCGTGAGCACTCTCCCACCGGTGGTCCGAGCCAACGTCAAGGCCTCCGACCTGGCCACCAGCATCACCGTCTATCCGGCCAAGGGTGTCGATCCGGCGGTCCTCAAGCTGCGCCTTGAGGCAGCTCTCGGCACGTCCTACTCCGTCATGGACGGCGCGGACTTCGACGCCATGCTTGGCTCGATCAGCGTGATCTTCAGCCTCGTGCTCACCGGTGTCGCGGGCCTCAGCCTGCTGGTGGGCGGTCTCTCGACCATCAACACCATGGCTATGGCCGTGGCGGAACGAACCCGCGAGATCGGCATCAAGCGCGCCATCGGCGCTTCCCGCTGGCGAATCCGCCGGGAGGTAGTCGTCGAGTCGGCGGCGATAGGGCTCATTGCCGGGCTCATCGGCCTGGCTATCGGGGCTGCGATGACGACCATGTTCAACGACATGGGTCGAGCTTCCGGCAACGTGCTCTTCGACCTGACCTTCGGCACCGCCGCCACGGCTCTGCTGTTCGCGACCGGACTCGGCGCGCTGGCCGGCTTCGTTCCGGCCTGGGGAGCGTCGCGCCTCGATCCCGTCACCGCTCTGCGGTACGAGTAGCCGTCACCGTCAGCCACCCAGACCCAATCGCGGGCCGTCTCGCACGGCCCGCCAAGGAGACAACCGCAATGGCAATCCTCGAAGGGCGCAATCTCCGCAAGACCTACCGCCTCAGCAAGAAGAACAAGGTCGAGGCGCTCAAGGGCGTCGAGATCTCGATCGAGTCCGGTGAAATGGTCGCGATCATGGGTCCGTCGGGTTCGGGCAAGAGCACGCTCATGCATCTGCTCGGCCTCCTCCACTCTCCGGATCCCAATCACGGCCCGGCCCCGGAGCTATACCTGGGCGATCAGAACGTGGCGTCTCTCTCGGACGATGAGCGGACGAAGATCCGGGCCCGCCGGATGGGTTTCGTGTTCCAGGACTTCAACCTGGTACCGACTCTCACAGCTATCGAGAACGTCCTGCTGGCCTGCGACTACGCCGGCATCAAGGGCAAGGCAGCGCGTGAAGCCGCCCTGGAAGCCCTCGGCCTGGTGGGCCTGGCCGATCGTGCGGGCCACAAGCCGGCCGAGCTGTCCGGCGGCGAGCAGCAGCGCGTCGCCATCGCTCGGGCCCTCGTGAACAAGCCCGAGATAATCCTGGCCGACGAGCCCACGGGCAACCTCGACTCGGATCGGAGCGCGGAAGTGCTGGCCCTGCTTCGGCAGTTCAACCGCGAGCACGGTCAGACGATCGTTCTCGTGACCCACGACGCGGAAGTGGGCGAGGCCTGCGATCGCGTCATCCGGATGCGAGACGGCCGAATCCGCGACAACGGCCTTCGCGCCGCCGCGCCGGCAATGGCCGTCGACGCGGTCGCCGTGCCGGCCTGACATGGCGTAGCCTCGACTGGCCGGGGCTCGTCGATCGACAGTTCCAGGCCAGGCAGTTCCAGGCCTGCCGGCGGTGGCCTATCATTCGGGCCGGACGGGTCCGGCGCAAAGCGGGTCGGCCAGCCGGGGACTTTGAGTCCGAGTGGCTCGTCGTGGTCACTCTCCCGGATTCCTCCGCAAATCATGGGGCGCCCAGCTTCCCCCTCGGCAGGGCGCCCCGCCTCCTCCACCACGACCTCACACCCGGCGCCGGAGCCCGATCGAATGACCGATACAAGCGCTTCGTGGATCTGGTTGAACGGCCGCCTGGCAGATGCCCAGGTCCCTCACCTCTCCGCCTACGACCGCGGTTTCCAGCTCGGCGATGCGGTCTTCGAAGCGCTGCGGGCGAGGCGAGGAGTGGCCATTGAAGTCGACGGCCACCTGAACCGGCTCCGTGCCAGCCTCCAAGCGCTGTCGATTGCGCTGCCGTATTCCGACCTCGACCTCACCGCCGGGATCGCGCAGCTGCTGGCGGCCGACGGTCTCGACAGTATCGACCCGGCCGGCGACGCCGCGGTGCGGCTAACCGTCAGCAGGGGCACCGACTACGCTCGCGGCGTCTCGCCTCACCCCAGCGGCGAACCGTCGGTAGTCATCCAGGCCTGGCCGCATCGCCCTCCGACTGCAGCGGCGGTCGCGCGAGGCCATCGATTGATTACCAGTTCAATACGCCGCGTGCCCGATTCGCCGATGGCGGCCATCAAGACCACGTCGCGCGCCGAGCTCGTCTACGCCCATCTCGAGGCCGAGCGCGCCGGCGCCGACGACGCCGTCTTCGTCACCACGGACGGCCGCATCACCGAAGCCACCACCGCTAACCTGCTGCTGATTTCCGGCTCAACCTGCGCCACACCGCGACTCGGAACCGGCCTGCTTCCAGGCACCACACGGGCATGGCTGGTCGGCCACGGCGACGAAGTCGGGTTGCGGATGGTCGAGCGCGACCTCAGGCCGGATGACATGTTCGCCGCCGACGAGGCAGCGATATGTTCCAGCGTCGGCGGCGTCTTCCCAATTGTCGCCCTGGACGGTCGCCCGATCGGCGACGGACGGCCCGGTCCGCGCACACTCGCCATGCGCGAGGCTCGCGAGGCCTGGATCGACGCGGTTTCGTTGCGAGGTCGAAGCGGGGCGTAGCGGCGGGGTGGCGCTGGGTGTGCGCGGGCCGGGCGGGGGTTCGCCGCGCGGACCGATCGCCATGGCGGTGAGCGGCCACCGACGCCTGAAGCTAGACTTCGGCACGTGACAGAGAGCCGCGCACCCAAAGCCGCAGCCCGCGCCAGGACGGTGGCCGCCTCCAAAGCGCTCGCCGGCGCCAGGCCGCTGGCCAGGGCTACTTCCAAAACCACGGCTAAGGCCGCGGGCGCGATGGCCCTCAGCCCAGTCGCACCGGCCACCGGCGCGCCGCACCACCCGAACCTGGGACTCGCGCCCGTCGCCATGACCGCCGCCTACCCTGCCGCGGCCACACTCCTCGGTGGCAAGGCATCGGCCCTGGCGGCCGCGGCTCTTCGGTCCGCGAGCGCCGCCGATCCCGAATTCCGGTCACGTCACGATGACCAGGGCCTGGCGCTGCTGCAGCGCGACGCGGAATTGCTCGTGGCGCGGCTGGCACTCTGCCTGGGCAGCGGCCGGGACAGCTGGCTGGTCGATTACGCGGAGTGGATCGGGCCGATCGAGAGGCGACGCGGAGTACCGCTCGCGGATTTCGCGGCGGTTTGTGCCGGCCTGATCGCCGCCCTGCGACCCGAACTCAGAGCCGATGAGTGGGCCGCCGCCAGCCGCTCACTCGAGGGCGCGGCCGCGGTCTTCAAGCGCAACGGCCGGGTCGGCGGCGACCGGCACCCGCGCAACGCGTTCCTCAAATGGTTCTATCGCGGCGTCTGAGGCGGAGGCCCTATGACTATCAAATGGGTGAAGGTCGATCCGCTGGTGATGCGCGGTGAACCGTTCTGCTACAACACGCGCCTGACCGTTCGGCAGCTGTTGGAGCTGCGGCGCAACGGCTACGACGTAGCCCAACTTCTACGTGAACACCCAGAGCTTCGCCTGGTGGGCATAGCCCAGGCTTATCGCTACGCCTCGGAACACGCCGAGAGGTACGCCGAGTTCTTCGATCGCGGCGGCGCCCTCACCGGCCCCGGCCTGACGGACTCTGAGGCTGAGGCACTGCCCGAGGATCTGCGGATCCCAGGCGTGGTCGTGGCCGCATCCAAGAGCCGAGGCTCGCGCCGGCAGTCCTGACCGGGCGCAAACCGACCTTCCGGATTCGGTCAGGAATGGACTATCCCGACAAAACTGCTAGGATATGGACGCTATGAGCGATCCGATCGCGGCCGTCGGCGCCGCCACAACCGCCGACTCAACTCCCGCCCCAGCCGAGTCTGCCCAGACGGTGGCTGCTCCGTTCGACCCGGCGCGTCGAGCTACCGAACTGGCGATCCTCGACGCCCTCCGAGCCGTGGTTGACCCGGAACTCGGCATGGACGTAGTGGAGCTGGCCCTTATCCGCCAGATCATCGTCGGCGCCGAGTCGTCGGAGATCAAGATGGTCCTGACGACCCCGTTCTGCCCCTACGCCGGCTCAATGGTTCAGCAGATCCAGGACCAGGCCGAGTCCGTGCTGGAGCATCCGGTGAAGGTGACACTCTTGGCCGAGCGCTGGGATCCGCGCGACGCCGGCTTGATGTGGTGACCCCGAACCGGTCGGAAGGCAAGTCCGCGGTCGCGACGCGGCGCGGCGACGACGGCACCACCGGACTCCTGTTCGGCGGCCAGCGAGTGTTCAAAGACGAGCCTCGAACCGAGGCCTACGGAGCCATCGACGAAGCTATTGCCGCGTTGGGTCTGGCTCGGGCGGAACTCGGGTCGATGGCCGAACGCGGAACGCTGCCTCGCATGCTGGAGCGGCTACCGGATCTGATCTTGCGCCTGCAGCGCGAGCTGTTCGTCGCCGGAGCGGAGCTGGCCACGACGCCGGCCGCGATCGAGCGCCAGAAGCCCGGAGAGACTCGAGTCACGGCCGCGATGGTCGCCGGGCTCGATGAAGTTCTGGCAGAAACCGAAGCCGCCATCGAGATGCCCAGCGAATTCGTCGTGCCGGGCGAGACCCGCCTTTCGGCCGCTCTGGAAGTGGCCCGGACCGTCGTCCGGCGCGCCGAGCGGCGAGCGGTCTCGATCCGCAGGGCAGAACCAATCGCCAACGACAGCCTAGTGCCCTACCTCAACCGCCTCGCCGACCTGATCTGGGTCCTGGCTCGGGCGGCCGAGCAAGGCGAGTCGCGGCAGGCCACGCCGTCGCGTTCCAAGCCGGCCGGAGCCCTGCCCGAGTAGCATTGGCGGCGTGAATACCACTCGCCAGAGGTCGAGAAGCGTGCCGGGCCACGTTCATGGACGCTTCGCCGGCGCGGCCACGTCTCTCCTGCTCGTCTATGTTGTGGCCGCGTGCGGGACGACGACGCCGACCTCCACCGCATACGCCCCAACCGCGTCGACCCTCGCCGGCGCCACGCCCCTCGCCTCGCCGACGCCCAACATATCCATCGTTCCGGTTCCGCAATCTCGGGCCGTCGGCCAGACCGCGTACTCCGCCACGCTCGACGCCGCCACGGCATCGAAGTTGCAGTCGACGCTCAACGGCATTCGGGGCGCCGACAAGATTCCCGGCGTCTCCGCCGCGGTCATGTTCCCCGACGGATCGATCTGGCAGGGCGTCTCCGGTCAAGCGGTCATGTCGCCGTCGACCTCGATGACCGCCGATACGATTCTGTCGGCCGGAAGCATCACCAAGACGTTCATCGCGGCCCTGATCTGCCGGCTCGCCGAGGAGGGCAAACTGAGCCTCGACGACCATCTGGACAAGTTCGTCCCCGACTTCACCAACGCGTCGAAGATCACGATCCGCCAGCTCCTCGACCACACCAGCGGCATCAAGGACCTGTTCAAGGTCTCCGCGATAACGAGCACTTTCATCAAAGATCCCACCCGAACGTGGACCGCCGATCAAGTCCTGGCCAAGATCGGTCCGCAGCTCTACCAGCCGGGTTCCTACTACTACTACTCCAACACGGAATACGTGCTGCTGGGCAAGGTCGTCGAGAAGGCATCCGGCCAATCGGTCTCAGCGCTTCTTCGGTCCGACTTCCTGGCGCCGCTGGGCATGACCCACACGTTCCTGCAGACAGAAGAGAAGGTGACCGGCCCGCAGGCCCACGGCTACATGACGAAGGGCTCGTCCGTGTCCAACTTCGCCGGGACGATGCTACCGACCACGGCCGAAGCTACCGCCGCCGGAGCGTCTGGCGCCATCGTGTCCACGGCCTCGGATCTGGCCGTCTGGGCGAACGCCCTGTACGGCGGCTACGTACTGGATCAGGCCGATCTGGCCTGGATGGTCGATATCTCGCCGTCCCTGGCGATCAAATCCAAGACGCGCCCGTACGGGCTCGGCTACGGATTGGGTCTCGAGACGGCGACCGTGGCTGGTCAGACGGGCTGGGGCCACCGGGGCCACCTCGACGGCTTCTGGGCGGCGATGGAATACCTGCCCGCCAGCCACATCACGATCGTGATCCTCACCAACGCCGACTGGATCGATCCGGTGGCGGCCGCGTCGACCCTCGGCACGGTTGCCCTGAGCTAGCTGGGGGCCGGGCTATGCCGGGGGCCGGGCTATGCCGGGGCCGCAGACCCAGCCGGGGAATCAAGAACCCGGCGATTGCTCGCCGGGTTCTTATCGGTTCTGACTCAGGCTTCGCGGCCCGCCGTTATGCGCGGCGAGAGGTGAAGCAGTCGCTGCAGTAAACCGGCTTGGTGCCGCTCGGACGGAACGGAACCTGGGCCTCGCGGCCGCAGCTGGAGCAAGTGGCTGAGAACATTTCCCGGGGACCGGAAGAGAAGCCACCACGGCTGCCGCCGCTGTGCGCTCCGCCGCCGAAGTCGCCGCGCTGAGCCTTGCGGGCTGCTCGGCACGTGGGGCAGCGACGCGGTTCACTGAACTGGCGATCGGCATAGAACTGCTGCTCGCTCGCGCTGAAGACGAACTCCTGGTTGCAATCCTGGCAAACCAGAGTCTTGTCCGATGCGTACAAAGAACGCTCCTTGAACTCGTGCGGCCTCAGCGACACGTCTGTCTCGCCGAGAACCGTTGAGAGGAGCGATCGTATGAGCCGCTGGATCCGGGGCCTATTGGCCCGTCAGCCGGAGCGTACCACGTCAGGGGGCGCATCTGTCTACTAGATAAGTGGAATACTGAGTCATGGATCAGTACATGATTGCCATGCTGCCGCCCGCGGCTTTGGCACGGTACATCGCCTGATCGGCCTTCCGGATCAGGGCCCGGCCGTCGCCGCCGACGTTTCGCTGCCAGCCGATGCCCACGCTCGCGCCCATCTGCAGCCGGAACGCGTCGCGATCCGTCAGGGCCGCCAGAACGCGGTCAGCCACGACCTGAGCCTCCGACTCGATCACGTTCGGCAGGACCACGGCAAACTCGTCGCCGCCCATGCGGGCAATGTCGTCGGTATCGCGAACAACCTCACGCAGCCGATCCGCCACGGCAATGAGCATCTCGTCGCCCACCTCGTGACCAAAAATGTCGTTGACCTCTTTGAAATGATCGAGATCGATCCATAGAACGGCGGCGCCGCGCTCGCTAATAAGAAAGGCGTGGTCCAGCCGCTCCTGGAACATATTTCGGTTGGCAAGACCGGTCAGCGGGTCGTGCAAAGCGCGATAGGCGAGTTCGCTCTGCAGCCGCTCCTGTTCTGTGAGCAGATTCTGAAGCTCGCTGTTGGCCGCCGCGATCTCCGTGTTCGCCGCCTCGAGTTCGGCATGAGCCCGTTCGAACTCATCGGTTCGCTGTTTGACTCGGGCCTCGAGCTGCTCCGCGAAGAGGCGCAGCCGCTCCTCGGCCTGCTGGCGTTCCGCGATCTTCCAGACTACGTCCATAATCTGGGTCAGCTGGCTCACGTCCGCGGCCGTGTACGGCTCAGTCTTGTTGGCCACACCGACGACCGCCACCATCTGATCGCGGCTGACGACGGGGATGGTCATGAACCTGGCGACCGGGGTATCTTCCGTCTCGCCGGACTCGCGCTCGCCGCCGCTCTTAGCCGCTGGCGCGATGACGCCCAGATCGTTCACGACGATCGGCTGCCGGTGCGCCTCCACCTCGGCCCATATGCCGGACTTGGCCAACTCATACGTCCACGTCGGGTCGCCGATTTCGCTGGCCTCCACGGAGTCGCGCGACCACGAATGCAACGTGAATCCGCCGCTGCTCTCGTCGTAGGCATAGATGTAACCGAATGCGCTGTCGCTCAAAGCCACGACCTCGGCCAGTGTCACGTTGAGCAGCTCGGGGATGCTGTCGCACTCCACCTCGGAGATTCGCAACAGCGATCGCAGTCTTCGTTCCTCGGCCAGCTGAGCTTCTTCGGCCCGTTGCCGCGCCGTGACGTCGCGCATGATGAGCTGCCGCTCGCCGTTGCCGAGCCATGCCAGACTGACGTCCACCGGAATGGTGGAGCCGTCCTGGCGAAGCAGCTGCCGCTCGAATCGAATCGACTTGCCGCGTGGCCTTTGGAGAGTGGCCTTGCCCAGGTCGCGATCCTCGGGCAGGTACGTTTCGAGCAGATCGAGGCCCACGACGTTCGCGGCGTTGCGGCCGAGCATCTCGCAGGCCCGGGAATTGGCCAGAGTCACGAGGCCAGCGGCGTCCACCACGACGATGCCGTCGGCGGCCTGCTCGATGAGATAGCGGAAGTGCCGCTCGCTGTCGGCCAGGGCTACGAGAATCGGGTCCAGGTGCAGCAGGCCGGAGGCAACCGGCTGGTTGGACTGATCGGCGAGGACGCGGCGCAGGCGCGGACCACTGCCAGTATCGGAACGACGCCGGCGTGGCTGCTCGGCCTGGTCGACCTGCTCACCAGATTCAGCAGCCGGAACGACCGGGGCCGCACCGGGCGTCTCGTTTGGTGCGGGCGCAAGTGCGGGCACGGACTCGGACACGGGCAAGACTGCGGCGAGCGGAACCGGTACGGCCGCGTCGGACGCCATCGCTAGAGCTATTGCCGAGGCACCGCTACGGGAAGCGGGTGCGCTGGCACGTCGAGGCATGATCAGTTGGGCCCATCCTGATACGACTGGCTTCTCTAGTCGTCGGGCCCGCGGACGATGGACTTGATACCTGGGGCTCCTTCAGAGCGACGAGAAGGCGATCCCTCTCTCGAGCAGATCCATCGCCCGATCCGCCAGCTCCAGGAAGTCCGCGTCCGGATCGGACAGCAGTGGCAGCATGGCCGCCAGGAAGGCACCCATGAAAGAGCCGGCCAGGACGCGCAACTCGAAATCGTCGGTCGGCCGGCCCAAACGCAACGCCAGTTCGTCGACGATCAGCTGAGCCGACCGCATCAACTCCCCAAACGCCGCGTTCCGGAGTTCCGGCTCCGAGAACAGCAGCTGGCCGCGGCTCATCATCTCGGTCTTCTGCTCGGGCGTCAGCCCGCCGAACACGGCCCTCATGGCATTCCGCATCGCCTCGATGGGCCCGAGCTCCGGAGGCTGGGCCCGCCAGGCCTGCAGTACCAGTGGGTCCCAGGCGTCGTAGGCGACGACGTCTTCCTTCGTCGGGAAGTAGCGGAAGAACGTGCTGGGCGAGACCTCGGCCGCCTCCGCGATCTGCTCGACGGTAGTGGCTTCGTAGCCTTGTTCGCGAATGAGCCGCAGCGCATGCTCCTGGATCGCCGCCCGCGTCCTCGCCTTCTTGCGCTCACGTAAGCCCGGTTTGTCTGCCGCCTGCGGTTCGCTCATAGACACATTCTCGCGCGACGAGCGGCATGCGTGTTGGCCGAAAGTCCGAGTCGGAAGGATCGGCAGGCCGCCGGCCCTTCGACGAGTGGCCTGCCGATGCGACTACCGGGAGGTTCAGCCAACGATGACGCTCTCGGCGCCGGCCGCCGGCGCAGCGGCGAGATTCTCGCCACCGACCGCCACAGACTCCGCGGCCGGAGCCGAGGATCTACCGGACAGCAGGAGCGCTCCGGCTACGGCGGCAACCACGGCGATCACCGCCGCCACACGCAGCGCGTCGTCCATGCCGATTACGAAAGCGGCTCGAGCGGAGTCCGCGAGAGACGGGGAATGCAGCTGAGCTGCTACTCCGAGCGCCTTGAAGACGCTCCCACGAACGGCCGCGGCCGCGGCCGGTGGCAGCCCCGCCACGGAAACGTGGCTCTGGTAGGAGTCGTTGAGAACGCTGCCCAGGATTGTGGCGCCGAAGGCCGGACCGAGCTTGACGACGGCCTGGATGAGCGCGCCGCCCACCCCGCTGCGTTCCGCGGAGAGTTCCACGATCGCGGCGGAGGCGGCGGTCGCGAGTCCCAGACCGGCACCCATGCCGACGACGAAGCTGAAAGCCGCGATGTAGGCGTCGCCCGTGGAGACGGTCATGCCGCTGCCGGCGACCATGCCGGCCGCGAGGACGACGAAGCCCGCGGCCACGGTGAACCGCGCCCCGATTCGGGCCGAGACCCGGTCGGCCGGAACAGCGCCCGCGACCAACCCGGCGATCATCGGCAGGAACCGCACGCCGGCGCCTTGAGCGTCCAGGCCCATTACGCCCTGCAGGTACTGCGGCAGCGCGAACAGCACACCGAACATCCCGAAGATTCCGGCGCCGGCCAGGACCACTCCTACCGAGAAGCTACGCGAGCGGAACAGCCTGAGATCGATCAGTGGCTGACCGCTGGGCCGGACCGTGAGAATCCACTCCCAGGCCACGAAGACCGCGAGCGTCGACAGTCCGACCAGCGACGGCACGATCGCGTCCGACGAGCCCCAGCCGTAGTCGCCGGCCTCGACCAAGCCGTACATGAGTACCGCCAGACCCGCGCTTGACAGAGCTACGCCCAGAACGTCGATGCTGGGCCGCCGCTCGCTGCGGGATTGGGGCACGAACGCAATCACCGCCACCAGACCGATCAGGACGACCGGCACGTTCATCAAGAATACCCAGCCCCACCAGACGTGTGCCAGCAGGAAGCCGCCGACGATGGGTCCGAGAGGCAATGCCAGGAAGTTGCCGGCGGCCCAGATGCCCATCGCCCGGGGCCGCTCCGCGGCGTCGAACAGGACCGTCACGATTGACAGCGACATGACGGTCAGGGCGGCTCCGGCCACACCCAGCACCGCGCGAGCGGCGATGAAGAAGTTAGCGTTCGGGGAGTAGGCGCACGCCATGGACATCGCACCGAAGAGCACCAGCGCGCCGACGAGGACCGTCTTGCGCCCGTACCGATCACCGATCAAGCCGCTCGGCAGCATTGCGGCGGCGAGAGCAAGGGTGTAGGCCGTGACGAACCATTGGAGCTGCGACTCGGAGGCGTTCAGGGCTGTCGAGAGCGTGGGCAACGCCAGGTTAAGGACGGTCTGATCGAGGCCGATCGTCACCAGGGCGAGTGCCGTCGCCCCCATGGCCATCCAGCGGTGAGAGACTCCACCACGACGCCGGGTCGCAACCTGATTCATTGGAGACACCGCCTTCCGATCCGTGGCCGCACCTCAGCGACCGATGTCGGCAGTGTCTACGTTATGATAGCGACTGTCAATATCTATTCGTCATTCAGTTGGTGGCCACTCGCACCACTATGGCGGACCGGCTCGCCGCGGCCGATAGCGCCGCCGCGCCCGGCTCTAGCTCCGCTCCTTTGCCGGCGCCTCTGATAGCGCGGAGCGCACGTCGCCAAGAGCCGTCGCAATGGCGTCCAGACGATCCGGAGTGAGGCCTGCCAGCCGCTCGCAGAGCCACTCCCTCGTCCGGGCGTCACACTCGACCAGAGCCGTGCTGCCGGCGTCGGTCAGCTTCAGCTCCACTCGGCGACGCTCGGCGGGATCCTGCTGGCGAGTCACATAGCCGGCCCGCACGACCCGGTCGACCATTTGCGAGCAAGCCGGCATGGTCGTGCCGAGATGGTCGGCGACGGCCGTCAGGCTGGTGCCTGGATGGCGCCGAACGAAGATGAGCAACCGGAACTGGGACACGGACATTCCGGTAACTCTGCCCGCACGCATCTGCTCGCGGATCGCTCGCATCGATGGCGGCACGGTCTCGAGGATGGCGCCGGCGACTTGATCGGGGGTGAACTGAGCCATGGGGATATGTTACATTAGTTAAGCACGCTAAATGTCATACGAGTCGCGACGGAGACTCCAATCGGGGAGATCGCGCCGCCGGCGGCTCAGACCAACACGGAGGAGCGATGCCCCCGGCAATCTCAACCCAGGAACTCACACGCCGCTTCGACAGTGTGACGGCAGTCGACGCGTTGAGCCTCGACGTTCAACCCGGCGAAGTCTTCGGGCTGCTCGGACCGAACGGCGCCGGCAAGACGACGACCATCAAGATGCTCATCACGCTCCTGCCTCCGACGAGCGGCAAAGCCACCGTCGCGGGCCACGACATCAGCCGCGACACACGGCTTGTGAGGCGGTCGATCGGCTACGTGCCACAGCTGCTCTCCTCGGACGGCGCTCTCTCCGCGCGCGAGAACCTGATGACGACGGCCCGGCTGTACCACCTGGCCGCCTCGGAGCGAGCGGGCCGCATCGACGAGGCTCTGAAGTTCATGGATCTGGGCGACTCCGCCGATCGCCTGGTCAGAACCTTCTCGGGCGGAATGATCCGGCGCCTCGAGATCGCCCAGGCGATGCTCCATAGACCCGAGGTCCTGTTCCTCGACGAACCGACGGTCGGGCTCGACCCAAACGCTCGCCGGGCGGTCTGGGAGCACATCCGGGGCCTGCGGGAGATGGCCGGCACCACGATCCTTCTGACCACTCACTACATGGATGAGGCCGCCGAGCTGTGCGGCCGAGTCGGGTTCATGCACCTGGGCAGGCTCGTCGCCCTCGGAACGCCGGCGGAGCTCTCCGCGCAGGCGGGCAAGGGCAAGGACCTCGACGACGCATTCACATATTTCACCGGCTCGGGTCTGACCGAGTCGGGCGAGCAAGGAGGTCAATACCGTGACGTCGCCAGAACGCGTCGAACGGCCCGCCGTCTGGGCTGAACCGCCGGCCCCGGCCCGCTTCGTCCTGGACGCCTGGACGATCGCCGAGGGCGAGATGCGCAAGCTCCGTCACGACCCGACCGAACTAATCACCCGCGCCGTCCAGCCGCTGCTGTGGCTGCTCGTCTTCGGCCAGGTGATCGCCAACACGCGAGCCATCCCAACCGGCAGCCTCGGCTATATGGACTTCCTGGCGCCTGGTGTCCTTGCCCAGAGTGCGCTCTTCTCCGCGATCTTCTTCGGGATTGCGGTCATCTGGGAGCGCGACCTCGGAGTCCTGCACAAGTACCTGGTGAGCCCGGCGTCGCGCAGCTCGCTCGTGACCGGCAAGGCGCTGGCCGGCGGGCTACGCTCCCTCGTGCAGGCGGCCATGGTCTACGTCGTGGCGCTGCTCATCGGCGTGCATCTGCGGCTGGATCCGCTTTCGGTGATCGGCGTCGCGCTGGTCGTCGTCATCGGTTCGGCCGCCTTCGCGACCTTCTCACTGGTGATCGCCTGCCTGGTCCGGACCCGCGAGCGGTTCATGGGCATCGGCCAGATCCTGACCATGCCACTCTTCTTTGCCAGCAGCGCCATCTACCCGATCTCGATCATGCCCAACTGGCTTCAGGTACTCGCCCACCTCAACCCGCTCACCTACCAGGTGGACGCCCTGCGCGGCCTGATGGTCGAGGGCGCCACGGAGAGCTTCCCGCTCGCCCTCGACTTCGCCGTCCTGAGTGCCACAACGGTCGTCCTGATCGCCATCGCCGCGCGGCTCTACCCCAGGCTCGCCCAGTAGCGGACTCGGCGGCCGACCCGGCTCGGCTTCGCGGCCTATGCGCCGCCCGGACGTGGCCCGCCGCCGGCGTCGCGAGGTCCGACTTTGGGTCGCGTTAGCTCGCGGTCGGCCTGCGAGATCGTGCGGAGAACCTCGGCTTTCTGGGCGTCGACGCGATCGAGAGCGGCGTATACCTCCGCCCACGCCCGCCGCAGGACCTCGATTCGGACGGCCGGTTGAGCCGCGGCCTCCAGGGCGGCCGCTTGATCGGCCATGGCCGTCACGGCCCGGTGAGCGGCGTCGAGCTGCTCCATGGCGGCATGCTGGCCGGCCACCGCACCGGCGACCATGGCCGCCGTTCTAAGCGCCGCGGTCGTGGTGGTGATGGCCAGCGAGACGGCGCGGATGACGTCGGCGTTGCGATCCTCGACGATCCGGAGAGCTGCGTAGCCCTGGGTCACGATCGCCAGTTCGATCAGGATCTCCTCGCGCCGGCGCCGGATCGCGGTCAGGACGTCGAGTCGCAGCGCCGCGGCGCGGTCCGGATCGGTGGCGGTCATTTGGGCGAGTTGCGCCGATAGATCCTCGTCCACGCGCCGGGCCATGTAGGCGTATTGGCGGAGCGTCTCCATTTCCATCGCCAGCGACGATTGCTCGGTGACGACAGCGGCGTTGTCCTGCTCGAGCGCGAATCGACCTTGGGCCAGCGAGTCCAGCAGCTCCTCGAGATGTTCCCGCGACCGTCCGAACCGCTCGACGTAGCGGTCCAGCTCGCGGAATTCCGCGGCCGCAGTCTTCCGCGCCGAGAGCTTGATCCTCGCCGGGTCCAGTTCGGCGGCGACCTTGCGCAGCTCCCCAAGTCTGCGCGCGAGCGGCGCTTTGCCCGAGAGGAGACCCTGCATCGCCTCAAAACGGCGATCCAGAACGCGGCCGCTCATTGCCGCGACCGCGACGAAGTCCCTCTCGCCGATATGGTCTATTGCGGCAATCGCCCGGGAATACTCGACGCCGTCATCGCCGAGCGACAGCAGCGAGTTCACGTAATCGGCGGCGAGACGCTCGATGCGATCGACCGAGTCGGGCTCGATCCCGTCCTCGCCGGGGCCGTCCGGGCCGCGAGTGCCGCCGGGGCCGTCCGGGCCGTCCGTGCCGGAAACGAAGTCCGGCGGGGCCGGGCTGGCCGACTCCGCCGGAACTGCGTTCTCGTCGATGGGTGAACTCACTGAGCCCTCAGGCGGCTAACCCTTGGCCTCGTCGGAAACCGGGCCGTCGGCCGGCTTGGGCGCGGGGGCCGTGGCTGCGTCGGGGCCGGGTTTTGCAGCCGTCGCCGACGCGGCGGGCTTTGCGGCCGGGGCCGTGGCGCGGCGCGCGGCAGAGGCGGCCGCTGCCGGCGTCTCCGAGGCGGGCTTGGCCGTGGCGGGCTTGGAGGCTGAGGAACCGTTGCTCGGGGTGGGTTGAGCGTTCGACCCGGCGATCATCGGCGTCAGTGTCCGGCGAGCCAGGCCCGTCAGGGCTCCGGCCGACTGGATGACCTCCGCCAGAGCACTCGTCACGCCCTGAGCGCCGTTGNNCGTTGAGGACCGTGAACTGGCCGACGTGCTCGAACGGCGCGGCCGCCGCACGAACGATATCCGGCATCATCTGGGCGATCTGCTGCCCGATAACCGCTTCCTGGTTCTGGCTGAGTGCCGCCGCGCGGCTCTCGATACCGGCGGCTTCGGCCATCGCCTTGGCCTTGATCGCTTCGGCTTCGGCAAGTCCGCGGGCCCTGATCGCGTCGCCGTCGGCCACGCCGTTGAGGCGAGTGGCGTTGGCCTGGGCCTCGGCCTGGATCTGGATGGCCGCCGCTTGAGCTTCGGCCTGGAGACGAACCTCCTGGGCGGAGGCTTCCGCCTGGCGGATGCGGACGTCGCGACCGGCGGCGGCGAGCGTCGTCTGGCGATACGCCTCGGCGTCGGCCGGCTTGCGGACGTCTACCTGGAGCTGCTGTTCCTTCTGCTGGGCCTGCAGTTCGGCGACGCGGGTTTCCTGCTCGACGACCGCCTGGCGGGACTGCGCTTCGGCGAGTGGACCCTGCTGGCCGGCCTGCCTCTGGGCGCGGTCGATTTCCGCCTGGAAGCCAGCCTTCTTGATTTCCGTGCCCCGGATCGACTCGGCGATCTGGCCTTGAGCCGTCTGCTCCTGGGCAACTGCCGTCTGATCGGCCTGGGCTCGGGCGATGCGGGCGTCCTGCTCGACCGCGGCCTGATGCGGAACGGCCAGGTTCTCGATGTAGTTGGAAGGGCTGGTGATCGACTGGATCTGGAAGCTATCGATGACCAGACCGAAGGACTCCATCTCACTCGTGCAGCGATCCCGAACCTGCTGGGCGAACTTGTCCTGG
>PMLK01000094.1 GCA_003158875.1 Chloroflexota bacterium | reverse complement strand
CCAGCTGAGCTATAGCCCCACGAATCACGCTCAAGAAGAGCGTCTTACTGGTTTGAGCCTTGACTTGACACCCAAGAACGGAATCGCTTCGATTCAATTCCGGTCTCTCAGATGTCCAGCAAATCTCCGACCAGCGCGCCGCATGATACCAAATCCGCTCTGCCGTGGACGCCGCGAGTTTCGCTCGCCGTTGTGCCGTGCGGCTCGAGCTGCCCGTCTGCCTCCATTTCATCCTGGCAGCCGCGGCTAACGACGAAGCGACGCTGGAGCGAGGAGTGACGAGAAATGCCAACTCGCGCCGATCGGCCGACAAAGGCTATCCAACTCATTGTGTTCTGCCAGATCCCGGGCAGCAGACGAGCCATTCTTCCTTTCGTTTGACGCGCTCCGGACGTCCCGTCGCGGAGTTGTAGCATACGTGCCGTCTCAACTCAATGCCGTTGGGCTAAGCTGCGCTTGGTCCAGTACGGTTCCAAATGGGGGGGCTGGTGGCTTCCACTCCCGACTCAGACCCGATTCCGGGACCGGCACCGCGAACTGGAGAGGCGCTGACTGGACGCCTTCCCGGATGGCTCGCGAAGGAGCTAGCCCCTGGTCGTCTCCTGTTGACCTTCGCGTCCGCACTGACTGGCATACTGGCGGCAGCCACGCTGGCCTTCGGCGATACGATGAACGCCATATTGGGCGCGCCCCGGGGTGACTGGGCCATATACCACGACGCCGCTTTACGCTGGCTGTCTGGTGCCTCCTACTTCCTTCCCGGCCAGCTCAATGGTCCCTACACGACGGAGCCGGGAGTGGTTTTGTATCCGCCCGTCGCGCTGGCGCTGTTCGTGCCCATGGCCCTCCTGCCAACGGCGGTATGGCTACTCGGCCCGTTGGCCATTTCCGGCCTGGCGTTACTCAAGCTCCGCCCGGCGCGGTGGACGTGGCCGATCATGTTCACATTGGTAGTCTGGCCCGTCGGCCCGGAGTGGCATTACGAGAACCCGGTCGTGTGGACCGTGGCCCTGTTGTTCGGCTGGGCGGCCTGGGGTTGGCCCACGTCGTTGATCTGGCTGCAACCGTCCATGTGGCCGTTCGCTCTGATCGGGATACGTTCGCGAGTTTGGTGGCTCGGCCTGAGCGTGGTGGTCGCTCTGAGTCTGCTCCTGCTGCCGCTGAGCTTGAGCTATGTCCAGGTGATCCGCGATCTGCGGGGCGCCCCCAGCATCACCTACGGGTACATCGGATGGTTAGCCTGCGCTATGCCACTCGTAGCTTGGCTGGGCTCGGAACGGTGCAAGAAGCGTGGAAGGCCGGTCTGGCGCCGGTCTTCCCGGCCTAACCTGCGTTGGCGTAATGGCGTTGGCGAGTGAGGTGAGATGGTGTCTGTCGTACAGATCGTCAGCAGCCTTCGCGACGAAACTCGTGGCCATTTTGGGAGCGGATGTCCTCGTTGACGCCGTACTCGATGAGCAGGAGGCCAGGGCGGAGAACCACATCTGACGCAGCGAAGGCCCGACATCGGCGCGGCCGTTGAACTCCGACCAGCTGGTCGTCATCGACACAGGCACGCCTCGGCGCTCTCCCTTGTTGAAGTCGAATGAGTCGACACTGCCGAGCGGCCAATCTGTCGCCCCGCACGATCGAAACCCATACCGAGGCAGCCACACCGCTCGCACGTTTCCTCGCCGCGTCGGGCACGCCGACCGATCTTTCCGAGATCCGCCGCGAACACCGTGAGTCGCTCGTCGCCGACCAGCTCGAGCATTTCAAGCGGCCACTGCCCAGACCCGAGGCTTGTCCTGGGGCGTGAGTCTGGTTTGTTGCGCGGCAGTCGCGTGTTACGCGGTTGCTCTCGGCGGAGGTCTGACCGAATCGTTCGCGCTGCTGCCCTTGACCGTGGTGCTGTGGCTTGTGGCGAGCGGCCGACGGACGTGGCCCGTTTTCGCTGGAAGTGGCTTGGCACTGAGCCTTGCCTGCCTCTTCTCGTTGCAATCGCTGCCGGCGGCTCTCGTGTTGGGTCTGGCCACTGTATGGAGCGGTCCGTCCGCTCTGCTCACGGCCAAGAAAGTGGGACTTGGCGTTGCAGGCGCGATCGTCCTACCGCTTGTGGTCGGCGCATGGGTCGTCGCCCGCGGGGCAGGTGGCGATGCTCTCGACCAGCTGGTCACCTACAACGCGGCGTATCGCCAGATTGACGGCGGGTTGACCCACTATATTGCTGAGATTGCCCTGATCGCCGGCTTTATCGTGCTGCCGGTCGGACTCGCCTTCATCCGGATGATCCGCGATCCTCGACCGTTCGCGGTCCTCGACTGGGCTTGCGCCGCCTGGTGTCTGAGCTACACCGCGTATCTGTTCATGCAGGGGCGGTTCTGGCTCCACTATTTGATCCTGATGGTTCCCGCTGCCGCCGTGCTTGCCTCGACAGGCTGTGGTCAGCTATTCCTTTGGTGGCATTCGCACGATCGGAGACTCCGCGTCCGCTCCGGCGCCCTCACAGCGACGATTGGCCTCGCTCTGATCGTTGCTGTCGTAGCCATCAACGCATTCGGAGCGATGGACCTCAAACAGGTGTCGAGGCAGAACACCCTGGACGCCCAGGCGGCAGGTTGGGTCCGTGCAAACACGGCGGGTTCCAGCAGCCTTTTCGTTTGGGGCGACGCTCCGTATGTCTACCTGGCAACTGGTAGGGCGCCCTACGATCGCTACGTTGACCTGTTCCCCTTGGTCACGGACGGCTATTGGTCCGCGAGCAAGACCGACGATCTCCTTGCTGCGTGGCGAGTCTCACCACCTGAGATCATCGTGGAGGCTGGGTCAGGCGGTCAGCTTTGTTTGGCCGCAACCGGCCAGGAGGCCGGTTCAATACCCGATGACTTGATGCCGCTCTGTGCTTTCGTGCGTGGCAATTACCACCTCGTTGCCACCCTCGGCGATCAGGACGGGTTCGACGACGTCTACGGATACGGGATCTAGGGCAGCACCGGCAGGCCCATTGCGTCCGTTGGCCCCGACGCCGACGCCCGTGCCACGGGACGCTACGCTTGCGGCGATGACTTCTACCACCACGGAATGGCGGGCCCGCCTGCGCCTCCCCGGCGGCGACATCGAATGCACGCTTCGGCGATCGACCCGGGCGCGGAATATGCGACTCACCATTGACCCTCGCCACACTGCGGTGGTGACCGTGCCCGCTCGAGCGGCCCGGAGCAAGTCCGACGCGGAGCGCCTCGCCCAGTCGTTCGTCGCGGACCGCGAGTCGTGGCTCAGGCGTCACCTCGACCGCCAGTCGAAGCAGCTCGCCGGCCTCGCGGCGCTCGGCCCGCTCCGCAACGGCGCCACGTTCACGTATCGCGGCCTCGCGCACAAAGTCAGGGTGGAAGCGGCATCGGGACGCCACCGAACCACGGTGGGTCGCGAAGGCGGCGAGTTCGGCGACGAACTCGTCATACGGCTGAGCGGTTCGGAGCGCCGCAGCCTCAACGCGGTCGTTGAAACCTGGCTGCGCAGCCAGGCCCGGACCGCGATCGAGCGCGAGATAGCCCGCCACGCCGAGCCTATGGCGGTGGCTCCGCTGGCGGTCACGATCCGCGACGCTCGCACTCGCTGGGGGAGCTGTTCGAGGACTCGCCGCCTGTCCTTCTCATGGCGGCTCGTGCTGGCGCCGCCGGAAGCGCTCGAAACGGTCGTCGTGCACGAGCTGGCCCACCTGCGTGTCTTCGGTCACGGTCCGGCTTTCTGGGCGATCGTCGCCAGTCGACGGCCCGATCATCGCGTCTGGCGTCGCTGGCTGCGCGACCACGCGGTGGAGTTGCACGGGGCCCTGGCTCCGGCCGAGTAGGCGGCCGTTCGTGGATGTGAGAGGCCAATCGGGCGACTATGATCTGGCTCTCATCCTCGAGGACATCCTGGCTTCGTACGAGGTGGTCGAAATGGCAGAGTACCGGGTGCCTCCGCTCGCACTTGTCCTGCTGCTCTGTGTCGTTGCCGGTTGTTCATCGAGCGGCGCATCGATTTCGCCAGGCACAGGCACTGGCACCTTGGCGGCGACGGCTGCGTCACCGACGGCACTCGCCACGCCGTCGCCTTCGGCTCCGTCAAGCCCCCTCCCAACATCGTCCGCGACTGCGAGTCCGGCCGCTGTCCCCGCTTCGCATCAGATTTCAACGGGCGGTTTCGTGTTGAAGATCACCAAAGTGTGGACCTCTCGCGGCGGAAACTGGACCCCAGGTGACATGACGGCCGCGCAGACCGTATTGGAGATTGATGTCACCGTGATATCTGCCACCAAAGGTGACATCGAAAACCACCTGCTCGGCGCGCTCCTCAGCGACGAGACCGGCCACAGGTACCGCGCCGGTGCCGGCGGCGCCAACCAGGCCGGAACGACGGGTTCTGTCGAGTACGTCGTCCCGAAAGCCTCACGGGTTTTCGTTATCTGGTTCTCGACAGGTGAGGCGTACGACATCGCGCCACTCCTGACTTCCTGCACGTCACGCTGCTGACACGAGCGCTCTCCCTTATCGACGGTCGAGAATGCGAGGTGCCGCCCGCGCGGACGCCAGAGGATTGAGCTTTTGGTTCGCCACCGCGCCGCCGGCAGCAACCTCGGTTCGGATTGCTCTAGCCACGCATAGATGTTCGGCATAGAGTGAGTGAGCGCCGACAAGCAGCCCGGCCGAACGGCCACCGCTTCGACGTAGCAGACGAAGGAGGCCGAGATGCCCATCGTCACGATTTCTCGCCAGTTCGGCGCTGGGGGTTCGAGCGTGGCGGCGCTGGTCGCCGCAGAGATCGGGGCTGAAGTCGTCGACAAGAAGCTCATCGAAGAAGTGGCGTCGCGACTCGCCCTCAAGCCCAGCGACGTCGAAGCGGAGAGCGAGCGGCCCCGCACGTTGCTGGAGCGGCTCGTCCGATCGTTCTCGGCTCTGGAGCCCGGCATGGGCGCCGGTTGGACGCCACCGTATCCCGATCCGCTTTTCGACCCCCACAAGGAGATCATCGCGCTCACGGAGCAGGTCATCCGTGAGGTCGCGGTCGGCGGCAATGTCGTGATCGTGGGACGCGGTGCGGGGTTCCTGCTGAAGGATCGGCCGGAGCTGTTCCGCGTATTCCTGCGGGCCCCGCACGACGTTCGAATCAAGACGCTGATGAGTCGATTCGGGCTATCCGAGGGCGAGACGAAGCGGAAGATGCACGAGACTGACGCCAACCGGGCGGCCTACATCAAGCAGCTTTACGGCCACGATTGGTGTGATGTCGACGAGTACGACCTGATCGTCAATACGGGCCGTATCAGCTACGAAGCCGCAGCGCAGATGATCTTGCGCGGCGTCCGAGAACTGGCGCCGACCCCCGCTTGATTGCTACGCCTTCGTTACGCCGGGCCGCGCCAGGGCTGGCCGGTGTGGCCTGCTACTGGGCCGTGCCGCCGTCCGTGTAGACCCAGGCGGGGCCGTTGTGCGGCGCCGCGCTCCACTGGCCTTCCGGAAGGCTGGCTCTCGACAGGGCAATGAGCGACCAGCCGATCGCCAATGTGAGAACCCAGATCACGACCACCACGTCGAAGTGGCGGCTCACCAACTCGCGCACTGCATTCACCCGCGAGACGCAACTACCGGTCGGGATCAAGCCCGACCCTGCGCCCAGGATCGACCTGCCCGAGCCGAACGGGCAGGTCCCTTTAGGGCCGATCGACTGGGGTCCAAGGGCCCTAAGGATCGCGCTTAACGTTGAGGGTGCCGCTACGTGTTTGAGGCCCGTGACGGAGTGTCTCGAGGTTGGCCCAGCAGGCGCCAAGGGCCGAGTCGGAGAATCGAAGCGGCCGCCCCGGAGGGCGGC
>PMLK01000003.1 GCA_003158875.1 Chloroflexota bacterium | reverse complement strand
CTCGAAGTCGCCACCGGCAAGGTGACGACGCAGACTCGAAACCGCCACACCGCCGCGGACTTCCTCGCCTTCCTCGCAGAGGTTGAGCGAGCCTATCCGCAGGGAGAACTGGCGGTCGTGCTCGACAACGTCAGCTCTCACAAGACGCCGGCCGTCCACGAGTGGCTCGAAGCTCATCGGAGGGTGAGCTTTCACTTCACCCCGACATCGGCATCCTGGATGAACCAGATCGAGACTTGGTTCGGAATCTTGAGCCGTCAGGCCATCCGCCGGGGGAGCTTTCGCTCAGTCAAGGAACTCATCGCGATGATCGATGCCTTCACGGCCAGCTGGAACGAGGGCTCAACGCCCTTCCACTGGGTCAAGACCGCAGACCAGATCCTGGCCAAAGCCGTTCGCAAGCCGTCAACGATTGGCGAATCGGGACACTAGCCCGTCGGAACGGACCTGATAACGCGGAGGCGCCCCGGCAACGGGGCGCCTCTCTTGTGCGCCCGGCGACGAACTACTTGCCGGGTGTCGCGATGCCGGCGCCCTTGTTGCTGCGGTAGCCGCGCATCACGTTGTCGACGATCTCGTTCGCGAATTCCTCATTGAGCTCACCACCGAAAACCAGGCGGAAGTAGACCGGCCCGACCAGCAGTTCGGTGGCTATGTCCGCATTCGCATCCGGACGGAGGTCGCCGCGCCCGATGCCTCGGGCGATCATCTTCGCCACTTCCTCGCGGCGCGTCTGAACCACGGTCTCGCGGAACGGGTCGCCCAACTTGGGATTACCGGCGATCTGCGACAGCAGGGCGCGGATGACCGGCCCAAAGTTGGTCTCGATGATCGCGCGGATCGGGTTCATCACCGCCGTCAGCATCTCGGCGCGAGTGTCGCCGACGTCATCGATGCTCAGGTGAGGCGCGGCGAGATCCTGAAGCAGTGCCTGCGCAAGGTCTTCTTTCGTTGCCCAGCGCCGATAGATCGTGGCCTTGCCGACGCCGGCGGCCGCGGCCACGTGCTCGAGTCGGAGGCGGGTGTAGCCGTCGCGAATCAGCAGTTCCCGGGCCGCGTCGAGGATGGCCCGGTGAACGCGATCGCTCCGGGGTCGACCTCGCGTACCGGCCGGTCGCCCTTCCGTAACTGTATTGCGATACGCAACGTCTTGAAAATTATCGGCCACCTGTGTATGATACGGAACGTATCGTAAAGAAATCAAGGAGAACCTTGACATGATGGATAACCAGTCAGCAATTGAGGCCATCGAGATCGCCGAGCGGGCAACCCCTTTCTGCGTATGCGGCGAAGTGACCGCTCCCGCAGGCCGCGACGGCAACGTTTGGCTCGAGTGCATCTCGCTTCGTGAGGAGCCGAAGGGCGGGACTATTACCCGAATCCTGCGCGCGATCACGGAACCGGTGCACGTCCACGAGCTCATTATCGACAACCGTCTCGCCGCATAGCGGTCGGCAGGCGACGCGCGGCGGGCGAGACTGCCCCGCGTCTCTGGGGGGGGGTAAGTCAAGGGCGCCGAAGGGCGCCCTTTTCGATTCACGGCAGGGAGTCGTGGTGCTGTGCGCCTCGTTAGGCCGAGGACGACCGATAGCAGCTCCGAATGCAGGGCAGCTTGTCGCCGTCACCCATTGAGGCGACGACTTTGGGGGCCCCTCGAACCCCGTCCGTGAACCTCGCCCGCCAGCCTAACGACCGTTGCTCGCCTTCGTCCCCCGATCGGAGACTGGGTAAGTGTTCGTAGTTGCAGGCAACCACGGGCGCCCCCATATTGATTGGCGTCTACCGCATAGCGTGCAGCCCAATCCAGGCGAATGGCATTGCCCGGTCCCGACATCGCCGGACCCGACCTCGCGATTTCGGACGCGAATTCGCGATTCACGGCCCTCGCGTGTCACTGTAGGCGAAAGACAACGTGTGCATCACGGGCTGCGCAATCTCAGACTCGCCCGCGAAAGAAGCGAGTCACGCCGACTCGCCTTAACTTCGCCGCGGCGGCCCGTCAAACTCCCGCACTGCAGCACCAGGACGTCCGCGATCGACCGGTCTCCGACCGTCAGGAGGTCTTCGAATTTGGCCGCTGACGGCAACCCGCATTAGTTGCGGACTCCGCGCGTGAGTTCGCGCCCAGGATCACGGTGCTCGCACACCCGTCGCCCTGAGCGCGTGCCGAACTAGGTTGGGCTACCTCTATCCGATCGCTTGCTCCGGGTCTGCCGTAGGACCCATCCCTTCTTGAGCGATGAGGTTAGGCGTGTTGTTTCAATCGAAGCGTGGTCAATGGCGAAGAGCCGTTCTTTCGGGCGCCGCGACGCTCGTTCTTGCGTCCAGCGCCATCGTCGTCTCCGCCACGCCGGCCCTCGCGGCCGGCACCGGGCCCTGTGACATCTATGCATCGGGCGGTACTCCGTGCGTGGCGGCTCACAGCACCACTCGGGCTCTGTATGGTGCCTACAACGGCAGCCTCTATCAGGTCAAGCGCTCGTCGGATAGCGCGACCTCGAACATCGGCGTCCTGTCGGCGGGAGGCTACGCCAACGCCGCCGCGCAGGATTCGTTCTGCTCGGGCACGACTTGTGTCATCACGATCATTTACGACCAGTCCGGTCGGGGCAACAACCTCACCCAGGCGCCGGCCGGCGGCGCCGCTGGCGGCCCCGATAACCTCGCGAACGCAACCGCGGCGCAGATAACGCTGAACGGCAACAAGGTCTACGGCGTCTACGTGGCGGCTGGCACTGGCTACCGCAACGACCACACCTCGGGCATCGCCACCGGCGACGCCGCGGAAGGCGAATACGCGGTCTTGGACGGCACCCACTACAACGGCGGCTGCTGCTTCGACTACGGCAACGCCGAGACCAACAACAACGACGATGGCAACGGCACCATGGAAGCCATCTACTTTGGCAACATCAAGGTCTGGGGCTATGGCTCGGGCAACGGACCGTGGGTCATGGCCGATCTCGAGAACGGGCTGTTCTCCGGAGTGAATGCCGGCCTCAACTCCGGCGACGCCACGGTGAACTTCCGCTACACCACGGCCATCGTCAAGGGTCAGGCGAACAACTGGGCAATCCGCACCGGCAATGCCCAGTCCGGCGGTCTCACAACCCAGTACAACGGAGCGCGCCCTAACGTCTCGGGCTACAACCCGATGAAGAAGCAGGGCGCCATCATCCTCGGCATCGGCGGTGATAACAGCAAGGGTTCCGCCGGAACCTTCTACGAAGGCGTAATGACCTCCGGCTTCCCGTCCGACGCGACGGAAAACTCAGTTCAGGCCAACATCGTCGCGGCCGGGTACGGCGGCGGCGGCACGGGCACCACCTACTACTCCATCAACAACGTCAACAGCGGCAAGGTGATGGACGTCCAGACGCCGAACACGTCGTCGGGCGCCAAGGTCGGCCAGTACGCGTGGAATGGCAACTTCTGGCAGGAGTGGTCTTTCGTAGCCACGAGCGGCGGCTACTACAACATCGTCAGCCGCAACAGCGGGCTCTGCCTCGATGTGAACGGTGCCTCCACTGCGGACGGTGCGGGCATCATCCAATGGACATGCAACGGTCAGACCAACCAGCAGTTCCTCTGGAGAGCGAGTGGCAGCAACTTCCAGGTTGTAGCTCGCCACTCCAGCAAGTGCGTGGACGTGGTGGGTTCCTCCACCGCGGACGCCGCGCTGCTGGAGCAGCGAACCTGCACCACTGCCAACAACTTCCTCTGGTCTCGAACGGTGCGCTAGCCCGCGCCGGGCGAACGCGACAGGATCGAAGGGGCGTCCCGGCGACGGGGCGCCTCTTCATGTCTTCCTGGTCTTCGCGATGTCGGCGTCGACGGCCTGCCACTCGCGCCGCCACTCGCCTCGTGCCGTGGCCCGAGCCGCCACTCGCCTCGTGCCAGCCGCGCCCCCGTCGCGCCGCCACTCGCCTCGTGCCAGCCGCGCCCCCGTCGCGCCGGTGCCGTGGCCCGCGCCGCCACTCGCCACGATCATGACAAATGGCAACCCGGGTAGCGCTAGGCCGGACGCCCGCGGTCGGCGCAAGACCTGGGCGCGAGTCTCCGACTCAACGGATCGCCTAACCCTGCAAGATGTTCATGCTGGCGCGCGGCTGGCATGGATTCTCCCCGTGGCCGGCTCGCCACTTGCTCCGATGCGGTCGCTGGAGCTTCGCCGAGTCTGACCGGCGTTGCCCCGGGTCGCATCTGTCATGAAAGCGAGCCCCGTCGTGGCTGCGCCGGGTTTTCGCAGGAACGTTCGCAGCTGACGGCCATCGAGCTTGAAGCGGCTGCCGAGCAGGGTCGCGTACTGGGCGGCGTGGCGCCGGTTGGTTCGGGTATCCGCAACGATCAGCCAGGCGCTCGTCGCCGCGGGATACCAGCCCCGCTCCCTGGCGATCACGCGGGCCAGGCGCACTTTGCGGTCCAATGTGCCGAGCATCTCGTTGATATCGACGAATTGCGTCTTGAGCTCGATCACCAGCAGATGGGCAGTGCTCTCGTGCCACGCCAATTGGTCTATGACGCCGCGCTCCCCATAGATCGAAAATGAGACCTCGGGGACCACAACCCATCCGGGCAGCGCCGACATCGCTGAGGCGAATCGCTCCGCCAGCATCGAGTGGCCGCGGCTGAGCAGTCGGTCGAGATCCCCGCCTCGCCAGCGCGCTACGCACTCGACGCGAAGGTCAAGGACGCCTCCGATCCGTCTGACGGTGTCGATGGACAGGCGTTGCCAGTGACCACGTTCCACCAGCGAGACCGTCGAGCGCGACACGCCAGAGGCATCCGCAAGAACTTGCTGAGTGAGACCGCGCCGAACCCGAATCGCCCGAATTGCCGAGCCGAGTCGCTGGTCATCCATCGCCCGAGTGTCGCGATAGTGGCTTCACCGGCGCTTATCTGCCGAACCACCCGAACGCCGGAGCCACCAGAACAGCAGCAGCTGCATGGTGCACGGGATGGGGGGGTGTTGGTGGAGCTACAGGGACTCGAACCCTGGACATCCTGCATGCAATGCAGGCGCTCTTCCAGCTGAGCTATAGCCCCACGC
>PMLK01000022.1 GCA_003158875.1 Chloroflexota bacterium | reverse complement strand
CCTCCGGCAAGGTGGCGACGCCGACCAACTCGGCCGTTTCACCGACGGGCTGGTAGCTGCCGACGGCGAGCACGCCCGCATCCGACTGCGCGACGGCGGTGACGGTGAGGCCGCGCCGGACGCGCTCACGCAGATGCTCGATGAAGTCGGGGGCAAGGCCGGCCGCCATGGCGTCGCGTTCGGTCGCGCCGCCGCGGCCCGTCGCAGTGCCGCCGAACGTGAACGACACGTCGGCCACGGCGCGACCGAGCGGCAGCGCCGGATCGTCGGCATCGACTATGCGAAGCCCTACGCTCTCGACCTCGCGAGCAGCGACGTTGCCGGCGGCTGCGACCATCAACGCATGAGTACTCACCTCGAGTCCATAGCCGGCCGCGACCGAGGCGAGCTCCGGATGGACCTCGTGAACCCATTCGAGGGCGAGGTCGACGCCGTGTTCAACGCACGCCTGTTCGAGCGTGCCCAGGTCGGCCGGCGTGATCGGCTCGCGGCGCGCCAGAGCCGGCCGGGCGTAGTAGCTCGACCGCGTCCGCCCGACGAACAACGTGAACGGTCCGGCATCGACGGCCCGGGCGTCGCCACGAGGGGCCGCGTCGAAGTAGGCGTCGAGTTCGCCGGCCACGCCCCAAGAGACCAGATTCTCCATGCGCCGCTCCCTGATCGTGGCCATCAGCGGCCGACTGCCAGCTCGGCGCAGATCGCAGCCTCGCCGCCCGTCGGGCGAGACCAGCGGCAGCTGAGCCCTGCCTACCTCCGACTCAGCTTCTCGCCATCGAAAGTCCGCCACTCGACTCGCGGATTACGAGTTCCGTCGGGAAGATCACCTGCCTCGGCTGGTTATCCGGCGCTTCGATGCCGTGCAGCAGCAGACGCACCATCTCGTGGCTCATGGCCTCGATCGGATGGCGCACGCTGGAGAGCGGCGGCTCAGTCGTCTGGGCAATCGGTTGATCGTCGAACCCCACGACGGCAACGTCCTCCGGAATTCGCAGGCCCGAACCCTGGAGCACATGCATCGCCATTGCGGCCATCGTGTCCGAGGCCACAAACACGCCATCGAGATCCGGCCGGCGCTCGAGCAAAAGGTTCATCGCTTCAGCGGCGCCTTGCTGGCTGAAGTCGCCAACCGCCTCGAGAGCGGGATCCGCCGCAATTCCGGCCGTCTCGAGCGCGTCCCTGAAACCGAGAAGTCGATCCATGGCGGACGGCATGTCGAGCGAACCTGAGATCGTTGCCAGCTTACGTCGGCCCTGGGCAAGCAGATGCGCAGTGGCCGCGGCAGCTCCACTGCGGCAATCAGCGTCGACGTAGCTGGCCCGCGCTCCCAGCGGCGCTCGACCACTGACAACCACCGGCACGCCGCGAGCGGCAATGCGCTCCGGGAGGGTGTCGTCGCCGTGGAGGGCCGTCACGACGATGCCGTCGATATGACCGGAGGCGAGGTAGCGCTCCAGGTGCTTCTCTTCATCGAACGACTGCGGCATGACGAGCAGTAGCTGGTAAGAGTGGAGGGCCAGCTCGGTGCCAATAGCACTGAAGAACATGAGGAAGAACGGGTCCATCAGGATCCGGGAAGTCGGCGCCGGGATGATCACCCCGATTGCATTGCTCCGTCGCGTCATCAGGCTGCGCGCAGCCCGGTTCGGGACGTATCCGAGCTGAGCACTCGCCTTCTCGACAGCTCGCCGCGCATCCGAGTTCACCGTCGGGCTGGCGTTCATGACCCGTGAACCCGTGGCGAGTGAGACGCCGGCCAACCGGACGACGTCCTCGAGAGTCACGTTGCGGCCGTTGGTCTTGTCGTCTTGAGCCATGTCTGTGACCGGGCCCTTCTCGCCGTGCCTCGCCAGATCAGGTCTATCGGGCGGGACGCGCGGTTGCGGATTCGGATCGATCTCAGCGGACCGCCCGAACCTCCAGATTCTGGCGGCAGAGAAAGCGCTTACCCGCTTCGTCGCACACGATAGCACCGTCTAGCAACCAGATTCGGGGGTAGCGCTCTCTCGCGGCGACGGCCTTTGAGTTTCCGTCGCGAGCTACCACATGATCCCGTCGTTGTCCGACTCGTCTTGGATGAGCGCGAAGAGCGCCGTCTGGTTCATGTTCCGGACTCCGACCCGCATGTTCCGGTCGTTGCACCTCAGGCCGCACGTGTCCATGACGGCATACGTCCCGGCGGCATCGTCGTATCCGACAACGCTGACGAAGTGATTTGGCCCATTCGACCTCAGGCGCCAGGCCGGCAATCGGTTGGTGCCGTCAGACGTTCGGGCCGCAATGACCACCGGAACGCCCGTGTTGATGTCGGCGTGGACGCGAGCCTGAAGAATCTGGGCAGTCAAGTCGGAAGCGTGGACGATCACATAGAAGTAGNNTCATGATCCCCGGATGAGACCACCACGACAGACCCTTGTCCGGAGTCGGCCACTGGACTTCCCCCAGGTACATCATCATGCCGCGCCCGTAACCGCCGGGATCCTCAGCCCTCCAGTAGGTGCTGGAGTACTTGCCCGCGCCGAGATTCACAGGTTCCTTGAATGTTCCCGACATCGTCTTGACGTTGCTCTTGGAGGCGGCCCAGTAGTAGAGCACCACGGTCGCCACGCCGGGCCCGCAGAAGCGAATGTAGTTGCTGTCCCTGTACGCAACGCCCTTATCGTCGCGGCCGATCCTGGGCGGCTCCTGTATCTGACCGCTCCAACTCGTGTCCAGCGAAGCGGCAGTCGGATACACCGGCGCAGGCGGAGTCGCAGCGAGAATGACCACCTGGCCTGACGCATCGATGATCACGCGGCCATCGTTCTTCGCCTGAACCAAAGCCGCGTCGGCTGCCCACTGCGTCCTGGGTGAGGGCGTGGCAGAAGGCGGAGCGGTTTGGCTCGCTGTCGGGGCCGCCGATGGGGAGGCAGGAAGGCCCGGCGAGGCAATCGAAGCCGGCGCAGAAATCGCTCCGACTGGACCCGACGGCGGCAAGTCTGGCTGGGTTGGCGCGGCCGAACTATCGATCCCGCGGGCAGCCTGCCATACCAGAACGCCGGACAGCATCGCGCACATGGCTAACGCGACGGCGCGGCGGGGGAACCGTCGCTCCAGCAGCGTCAACTTCACGCCGTACGGCCGACGGATGACGGCAACGTTCTGGCCGGGAAGTTGCGGAACATGCTCCGAATATAGAGTCAGGAGCAATTGCACGCCAATCCGGGGCTGACGGCCCGAATTTGGACGTAAGCCGCAGTGAAGCACCAACTGCCATCCTCCGAGCGTGCTCCCCTCCTCCGTCGCCG
>PMLK01000077.1 GCA_003158875.1 Chloroflexota bacterium | reverse complement strand
GTGGAACGGGAACATCGGCACCTTGATGGCGAAGGCGAGGAAGAGCGCCAGGAAGCCGAGGATCTGCAAGGTGTCGCCGAAATGGCCGGCGGCCGACCAGGCTTGCAGCTGCTGGAGGTCGAAGGCGCCGGCCCACGAGCCGTGGCCGCTCTGGAACGAGAACGCGGTCGCCAGGATCGCGACCAGCATCAGCAACGACCCCACGAGCGTGTACAGCACAAACTTCATCGTGGCGTAGATGCGGTTGGCGCCGCCCCAGATCCCGATGATGAGGTACATCGGGACGAGGACGACTTCCCAGAAGATGTAGAACAGGAACAGGTCCAGGGCGATGAAGACGCCGATCATGCCCACCTCGAGGACGAGGAAGGAAATCATGTAGCCCTTCACCCTGTCCTTGATCGGGCCGAAGCTGGCCAGGATGCTGATCCACGACAGCGTCGTCGACAGCACGACCATGAGCACGCTCAGGCCGTCGACACCGACCTTGTACTGGATGCCGAAAGTCGGGATCCAGTCGGCGGTTTCGCCGAACTGGAAGCCGGCCGGGCCCAGGGCGTAGGCGGCGAGCAGCAGCAACGACATCGCCCAGGCCGCCAGGGCGAAACCGAGAGCGGTCCGGCGGATGAAGTCCGGGTGATTCGACGGCAGCGCGGCCACGACCAGCGCCCCGACGAGCGGCGTGAACGCGATCAGACTCAGGATCGGCAGGTGCATCGTCTCGTCCTCCTACCGAACCGCGATGAGGTAATAGGCCACGACCATCGCGATCAAGCCGAACGCGATGCCAAGGGCGTAGTTCTGGACGCGGCCCGTTTGGACGCGGCGCAATCTGACGCCGGCATCGGTCGTGACTGTGCCGATGCCGTTGACCGTGCCATCGATCACTCTCCGGTCGAACCAGAAGGCCGCGCCGGCGAGCTTGCCGCCCCAGACCACGAACAGCAAATTGTTCAGGTCGTCGAACCACCACTTGGCGAACGAGGCGCGGTACAGGAACGACATGACCCGGCCGGAGCTCATGCTCCGGACCCGATCTGCCCGAGGCAGCATCCGGACGCCCAGCAGGGGCATGTCGACGCCGAAGAGTCGCCACGCCAGCAGGATCATGAAGGCCACGAGGGTCGTCGTGGCGATGGCCAGGACACCGTCGATGCCCAGGAAGGCGTAAGCGGCCTCGGTTCGGCCGCTGGCCGCGATCGTGGCCTCGAAGATCGGGTTGAGCCAGGTGTGCAGCAGGCCGGACTCCGGCGGGAAGCCGATGACCATGCCCAGGAAGACGGCCGGGATCGAAAGCAGGATCAGCGGTCTGGTCATGGACCTCGGCGACTCGTGGATGTGCTTGGCCTTCTCCTCGTCGACGTGGCTGGTTCCCCAGAAGGTCATGCCCATGAGTCGGAACATGTAGAAGGCCGTCATGCCGGCCACGACGAAACCGATGGCCCAGACCCACAGGAAGCCGTTCTTGAAGGCACCGCCCAGGATCTCGTCCTTGGAGAAGAAGCCGGCCAGGGGCGGCACTCCGGAGATTGCCACCGACCCGATGAGCATCGTCTTGTACGTGGTGGGGATCGTGCGGGCCAAACCGCCCATCTTGCGCATGTCTTGCTCGCCGTCCACCGCGTGGATCACCGACCCCGAGCCGAGGAACAGCAATCCCTTGAAGAAGCCGTGGCTCATCAGGTGGAAGATGGCCGCCGTCCAGGCGCCGACACCGAGCGAAGCGAACATGTAGCCGAGCTGGGAGAGCGTGGAATAGGCCAGGACGCGCTTGATGTCGTTCTGGGTGAAGGCGATCGAGGCGGCCATGATGGCCGTGAAGATGCCGACCGCGGCCACGATGACCATCACTTCCGGCACGGCCCCGAAGATCGGGTTGCAGCGGGCCACGAGGTAGACCCCGGCGTTGACCATGGTCGCGGCGTGAATCAGGGCGCTGACCGGGGTGGGGCCCTCCATCGCGTCCGGCAGCCANNCGACGGCGCCGCAGAAGAGCAGCAACGCGATCGCGATCTGCCAGCCGTGCGACACGTTCCCGAACGTGGCGAAAACGTCGCGCATGTTGAGAGTCCCGAGCTGTGTCCAGACGGCCATGATCCCGAGGGCGAAGCCCATGTCTCCGACGCGGTTCACCAGGAAGGCCTTCTTGGCCGCGACGGCCGCGGAGCGGCGCGGATACCAGAAACCGATGAGCAGGTAGCTCGACAGTCCGACGAGCTCCCAGCCGGCAAAGAGGAGCAGGAAGTTGTCGGCCAGGATCAGGACCAGCATCGAGAACATGAAGAGGTTCAAGTAGGCGAAGAACCGCCACTTGCCTTCGTCGTGGGCCATGTAGCCGATCGAGTAGATGTGGACGAGCATGCCGATCGTCGTGACGACGATCAGGAGGCAGGCCGTCAGGGCGTCGACGAAGAAGCCCATGTCGGCCGAGAAGCCGCTGGCCGGGATCCACTTCCAGAGCGTGACGCCGGCGCCGGTCTCGCCGAAGCCCAGGCTGTGCGTGAGCGCCCCGAAGGTGACCAGCATGGCGATCAGCCACGTCGCGACCACGATCCAGACCGCGATCTGATGCGACTGGCGGCCCATCTGACGACCCAGCAACCCCGTCGTGACAAAGCCGATCAGCGGCAGAAGGGGTATGAGTGGGATGAGGAAGGTCATGAGATGGCTCCTCCTCTACTACCGGCTTGAATTGCCGGCGACGTCAAACTGGTCATTCCCGCATCGAGTCGTATTCGTCGACGAGGGGCGTCTTCTTGTTCCGGTAAATGGCGATCACGATCGCCAGGCCCACTGTGGCCTCGGCGGCCGCGACGGCGATGACGAGCAGGGCGATCACGGCGGAGTGGACCCGCAAGGGCTCAACGAAGGCGCCGAAGGCGAGGATCGTCAGGTTGACCGCGTTGACCATCAGCTCGATGGACATGAGCATGCTGATGGCGTTGCGGCGGGCCAGGAAGCCAAATATGCCGATGGCGAACAGCAGCCCGGACAGGATCAGGTAGGAGTCGAGAGAGTTGCTCACGGTCGATCCTCCCCGGATCGGTCGGGTCGGCGAGCCAGATAGACGGCTCCCACGACTGAGGCGGTGAGCAGGACGCTCACGACCTCAAACGGCAGGACGTAATCCTTGAAGAGCAGATGGGCCACGTCCGAAGTAGCGGTCAGGAGCCGCGACCCGGCGACCGTCCAGGTTGTGGCCAGGACGGTGGCGACGATCAAGACCGCGACGACGATCGCGCCGACGGCCGCGAACCAGCTCTGCGTCTGGAAGACGAGGCGCGTGGGCGCGTTCTTGGTCTGGGTCATCATGATGGCGAACAGGATCAGGACGCTGATGGCGCCGATATACACCAGAACCTGGGCCGCGGCCACGATCGGGTCACCCAGGAGCGCGTAGATACTCGCCAGCGACGCCAGCGAGACGATGAGCGCCAGGCCGCAGCGGATGATATCGCGCAACGTGACAACCATCATGGCCGAAACCAGAAGCGTGGCCGCAAACAGGACGAACAGGATGTCGTCCCAGCGGATCCCGACCAGCGGGATCGAGTCGCCTATCGGCATTGCTCGCGTCCCTCCTCGAAGAGTCCCGGTTCGGCGGGGCTCAGGGCCGATGCGCCGGCCCCGGGCGTGATGACGGTCACTGAGTATCCGCCCTGCCCCGACCGGCCTCGACGCGCTGCGAAGTCGCCGGATTCTCGATCCGACCCTCCGCTACGGCGTGGGCCAGCCAGTCGCGCTCGCGCTGGATGTACGTGACTTCGGTCTGGCGCTCCACCGCGGCCAGGGCGATCAGATCGATCTCCGGATCGGCCCGTCCGGTATGGGCCAGCTCGTTGTCTTCGCCGCCGCGGAGAGCATCGTACGGGCAGGCGTCGACGCAGATACCGCATAGGATGCAGCGGCTCTCGTCCACGTCGTACTTCTCCAGGACGCGCGGCTTGAGCATCAGCGCGCCCGTGGGGCAGGTTTCGGCGCAGCGGCCGCACGATACGCAGGGCGTGTCATTGAGGCTCATGTCGAGCGGCGTCGTCACGAGCGTGTCGAAGCCGGTGCGCATGNNGCGGATGTAGTCGTGGTTGGCGCCGGTGAAGCGGTTTTCGGTGACGCTTCTGAAGCCCGCGCCCTGATCGTGGGCCGGATCGAGCGTTTGCAGCGTCGTGCCGTATTCGATTCCCAGGGTTCGCAGATCGCAATTCCCGAGCGCCTCGCAGGTGCACTGCAGGCAGCGCGTCGACTCGGCCATGACCTCGGCCGCGGTGTAGGGGATCTCGTATTCGATGTAGCTCTTGGAACGCTCTTTGGCCGGCAGGGACTTGAGCCGGTGGCGAGCCTCCTTCGGCTCGTCGGTGTAGGGCGTGATGGCCAGGAAGCCGGGATCCCACTCGGTGAGAGTTTCGACCTGGCGGAGTTCCTTGAGGTCCTTGCCCTTCAGATAGGCGTCGACCGCGTAGGCGCAACGGCGGCCTTCGGCGATGGCCTGGACCACCGTGGAGGCGCCGATTCGGACGTCGCCGGTGCCGAAGACGGCCGGCCGGCCGGTCTCGAACGTGACCGCATCGGCCTTGAGGCGGTTGCGGTTCGATTCGATGCCCTCGCTGCCGGACCCGACCCAAGTGAGATCGGGGCCCTGGCCGATGGCGAGCAGCACGCGGTCGCACTCGATGGTGAATTCCGTTCCCGGCGCGGGCTCGGGGCGGCGGCGGCCGCTGGCGTCGGGCGCGCCGGGCTGCATCCGGATGAACTCGATGCCCGTGACCTTGTTGTCGGCATCGACGATGACGCGCGTCGGTCCGGCCTGGAAGATGGCCTTGGCGCCCTCTTCGATGCCCTCATGGACCTCGCTGGAGGCCGGCATGTCCTTCATGTCGCGGCGATACACGAGCGTGACTTCCTTGGCGCCCTGACGGACGGACGTGCGCATGCAGTCCATGGCCGTGAAGCCGCCGCCGACCACGACTACGCGGCTGCCCTTGTGGCCCGGATAGGGTAATCCCAGGGTGGCGATGCGCAGGTATTCGAGGCCGTCGATCACGCCGTCGGCGTTCTCGTTGGGGATGTTCAGCTTGTTGGTGTCGTAGCAGCCGGTGGCCACGATCGACGAATCGAAGCCCTGTTCTGCCAGATCGTCCAGGGTGAAGTCGACGCCGAGGGCCTTGTTGCACTCGAGCCGTGCCCCGAGTCGCCACACGGAGTCGTATTCGGGATCGAGAATCTCGGACTTGGGCAGGCGGTATTCCGGGATGCCATAGCGAAGCATTCCGCCCGGCTCGGGATCGCGCTCGAAGACGGTCACGTCGTGGCCGGCCAGGAGCAGGTAGTAGGCCGCGGACATGCCGGCCGGCCCGGAGCCCACGACCGCGACACGCTTGCCGGACTTGGGCTCGGCCTCGAACGGCAGCGGCGGCTCGATGCCTTCCTTCTGGCTGCGCAAAACGACGTCGCCCGCGTAGCGGTGGCTGTCGCGGATGGCAATCGCCTCGTCCACCTCATCGCGCCGGCAGTGGTCCTCGCACGGGGCGGGGCAGACGCGGCCGAGGATCGAAGGGAACGGGATGGTGCGCTTGAAGATGCGGGCCGACTCACGGAACTTGCCCTCGGCATTGGCCTTGAGGAAGCCCGGAATGTCGATGTGGCTGGGGCACTTGTTCTGGCAGGGCGGCAGGCAGTAGGCGTTGTGGTCGCTGAAGATCAGCTCCAGGTTCGTCCGGCGCAGGCGACGCACGAGTTCCGACTGGGTGTTGACCACCATGCCGGATTCGGCCGCGCGCGAGCACGAAATCGGCGGCTGGTCCTCGCCCTCGACCTCTACTACGCACATGCGGCAGGCGCCGAAGCCGGGCAGCTTGGGTTCGTAGCAGAGCGTCGGGATCTCGATGCCGTTGGCGCGGCAGACTTCGAGGATTGTCTGGCCTTCGGTGCCCTCCACGACGCGGCCGTCAACCTCGAGCCGGATGATGGGCGTCGAAAGGGGGCGTTGGGGAGCCTGAGCGGTAATCAACCTCTCGGGCAGCGAGTCGTCGTACGGAGCGACGGTGTCGTAGGGAGTCTTGGCGTCTGGTCGGGCGTCTGGTCGGCCGGCGTGCTTGTTCCACACGGCCTTCTGATTGGCCGCCGGCCGCAGCTCGTGCAGGCTCGCGGACGGATCCACGGCATGGAGCTTGATCGGCGGAAGCGGAATCTCCGTCGGTTCGATCGGCAGATCCGTCGACTTGACGTCGACCGGAGTCCAGTCCGCGGCCTTGCCCGGCTCGCCGGGTTTGGACGGCGTGGTCGAGGGAGGGGCGCTGGGGCTGGGGCGAAGGGTGGGTTCTCTCATGGGACGCCTCAGGACACGGTCCCGGCTCGGGTATCGGCCTTGGGGTGGCAGATCCCGGCGGGACAGGCATTACGAAGGAGATGGGCATCTAGCTCGTCGCGGAAGTAGCGCACGACGCTCAACATGGACAGAGTGGCCTTGCGCTCGTGGTCGCATAGGGCGCTGGCGGCGACGTCCAGCGACAGGTCGGTGAGCCGGCCTATCTCATCGCCGCGCGGCTCGCCTTCGCAGATTCGAGCGCCGATCTCGGCCAGCCGGCGCAGGCCGATCCGGCATGGGATCGTCTTGCCGCAGGCTTCGTCGGCGCAGAAGCGGGTCAGAGTCGCCGCCAGGTCGACGACGCAGGTGTGCTGGTCGAGGACGACGATCGAGCCGGAGCCGACCTGGGCGCCAGCGGACTCGAGTGAGTCGTGGTCGAAACCGACGCCCAGCGCGTCTTCGGGCAGGAACGCTCCGGACGGCCCGCCCACGAGCATCGCCTTGAATTTGTGCGGAGCGGGCACGCCGCCGGCTACGTCGAGCACCTCGCGCAGCGTGACCCCGAACGGCACCTCGGCGATGCCGGGTTTTGCCACCGCGCCCGAAATCTGGACCATGACGGTTCCGGCGAAGGTGCGAGGACCCGTTTCCGGGAAGCCGGCGATGCCGCCGGCGAGAATGGTTGGGACCGCGGCGAAGGTCTGGGGGCCGTGAATGAGCGTCGGGGCGCCGAACAGGCCGCGGGTCGCGGTGAAGGGCGGCTGCTGTTCCGGCTGGCCGCGCTTGCCCTCGAGACCCTTGAGAAGGACCGTTTCCTCGCCCAGCATGTAACTGCCCCGGAGCGGCCGTACAGAGAAGCGGATCTCGAGGCCGCTGCCGAGCACATTCTCGCCGAGGTAGCCGCCGGCCTCGGCCGCGGCGATGGCCTTCTCGAGGATCCGGATCGTCTCCACGGCCTCGGCCCGGAGAGCGACGATGACCTCGTTCGCGCCGACCGCCATCGCGGCGATGGCCGCTCCCTCGATGACCGCGAACGGGTTGCTCTCCAGCAGGACACGGTCCGTCAAGACGGCCGGGTCCGACTGGTAGGCGTTGACGACGACGTAGTGCGTTTCGCCCGCGGCCCGGGCGCAGGCTTGCCACTTTTGGCCGATGGGAACGCCGCCCCGGCCGCGGCCACGCATGCCGGACTCGGTCAGGACTCTGATCACGCCATCGGCCTTGAGGCCCTCGATGGCGGTGCGAAGGGCGGTGAACGCGCCGGCGGAAATGGCGGCGTTCAAGTCCGCGGCGTTGGCCGGCGCGGTCTGGGGCAGGAGCAGGCGCGGGAAGCGCGGCGGCGTCGGCAGGATGCTTGCGGGGCTCATGCCACGGTTCCTCGGCCCACGCCCCTCGCCCAGGCTGCGGCTTCGGCGGCGCCGACATGCTGCTGCTTGCCGTCCAGCATGATGAGCGGTGCGCGAGCGCCCCGGATGTGGGCCGGGACCTGCTCGAGCGACACACCGCCAGCGTTTGGCCCGTGGCCGATGGTCACGCCGAGTTCCCTGGCGATCGTTTGTGTCAATCGGTTCGACCCGGCGATCAGGCAGGCCGTGCAGCGGCAGACCGCCACGACGTGGTCAGGTTTCTCGAAGCGAAGGTGGCGGTAGAAAGTGGCTGTGCCGTAGATGAGGGCGTACGGGGTGCCCGAGATGTCGCTTACGTGCTTTAGCGCGGCGATCGGCAGGTAGCCGTAGGTCTCCTGGATCGACTCGAGGATCGCCAGCATCGCCGTCCGTTCGTAGTCGTACTTCCTCAGGATCTCGTCCACCGGCGCAAGGTCCATGCCGGCGAAGTGGCTGTAGGCGGGGTCGGGAACGGGTCGGCCCGATCGCCGCAGAGCCGAGCCCTCGCGCCGTTCGGCATACTGCTCGGCCGCGCCCCAATGAACGTGGAACCGGCCCTTGGTGTCGAAGCCGCCCATGTCGATGCACTCGACCGGGCAGGCCTGGGCGCACTGGAAGCACGTCTCGCACTTGATGTTGCCGAGTTCGTCGTACAGCAGCTGCAGCCGGCCGCGGAAACGGACCGCTACGTCGGCCGGAGTCTCGGGGTACTGAATCGTGGCCTTGGGCGCGAAGAAGCGGCGCATGGTCGTGGCCATACCCTTCGCGATGCCGATGCCGGGGACGAAGCTCATCGGGCGCTCACCGGTTCAGGATGATGACGGCGGTCGCCGTCACGAATATGTTGAGTAACGAAGCGGGCAGGAGCCATTTCCAGGCGAAGCCCATCAGCTGATCGACTCGGACGCGAGGCAATGTCGCCCGCATCCAGATGAACGTGACCACGAAGGCGTACGTCTTGGCCATGACCATGACCAGGCCGCGTACCCAGTCGAAGGCGATAAAGCCGGCCAGCGTGACCACGCCACCGAGTATCACGAAGTTCAGGATCAGGCCCATGGTCAGGGCGCTCGGCGAACTCCAATTTCGGCCGCCAAAGACTCGAATGAGCATCGCCAGGAAATAGGTGCCGAAAAGAACGGCCGTGACGATGATCGCGGCCCAGCCGGCCACGCCGAACGAAAGCGCCGGGATGGCGTTCAGATTCATCGGCCAGGGCCAGTTGAAGGGAGCATTCCAGCCGCCGAAGAAGATCGTCGCGATCAGGGCGGAGACGATGAAGACGTTCACGTACTCCGCGAAGAAGAAGAACCCGAACCGCATGCCGGAGTACTCCGTCGCGAAGCCGGCCACGATCTCCGAGTCGGCCTCGGTTACGTCGAACGGCGTGCGGTTCGCTTCCGCGGTAGCGGCGATGAAGAAGATCAGGAACGCTAGAGGCTGCTTGAAGACGAACCAGTCGAGGACCGATCCGGACTGGGCCATCACGATGTGGCTGAGGCTCAGCGTCTGGGCAGTCTTCGTGCTGGCCAGGATGATCACGCCCACCACGGACAGGGTCAGCGGGATTTCGTAGCTGACCATCTGTGCCGCTGACCGCAGACCGCCCAGCAACGAGTATTTGTTGAAGCTCGACCAGCCCGCCATCAGCAGGCCCAGGACGGTCAGGCCGCTCATGGCGAAGAAGTAGAGCAAGCCGATGTTGAGGTCGAGGCCGACCACTCCCGGCGCGAACGGAATGACCAGCAGTGTCATGACGCTGCCCAGGTACGTCACCACGGGCGCCAGGGTGAAGACCGTGGAGTCGACGCCGGTCGGCGTGAAGTCTTCCTTGGCGAGCACCTTGAGGCCGGGCAGGAGACTCATGGCGATGCCGAAGGGCCCGATGCGGTTCGGTCCCACCCGCAGGTTCACGCGGGCGATGACCTTGAGCTCGAGATAGATGATCACGAAGGCCGTCGGCACGGTCATGAGCAGGATGACGGTGGCGGCTACGAAGAATCGGATCAGCGGCAGGTTGGCGCCCAGGAAGTCCAGGAGCGGCGGGATAGCCAGGATCAGGACCACGACCGTCGCCAAAGCGCCGCCCATCGCGACCGGCACGATGATCATGGCCAGTCGCTCGACCAGCGATCTACGCGCCCAGAACTTGCCGGGGTAGGCGAGCATGGCTCGGATGGGGATGGATCTCATTTGTCGATGCCGCCCATCACCGGATCGAGCGAGGCCACGACGGCCATGGTGTCAGCCAGCAGGTTGCCGGGCAGCAGCGCCGGCACGGTCTGGAGATTCACGAAGCTGGGGTCGTGGATGCGGAAGCGGAACGGCTGATCTGTGCCGTCGCTGATGGCGTAGACGCCCTGCATACCACGCGGCCCCTCCACGGCGGCCCACGCCCGACCCGGCCGCGGCCGCAGCAAGCGGGGCAGCTTGGCCATGACGGGTCCGTCCGGCATCTGGTTGAGGCACTGGTCGATGATCTTGATNNCTCATCGACGCGGAGCAGGTAGCGCGCCAGCGAATCGCCTTCGTCGCGGGTCGGGACGTTGAAGTCCATCTCGGGATAAACGCTGTAGGGATGGGCCCGGCGGACGTCGAACGGGACGCCGGCGGCGCGCAGATTCGGACCGGAAACGCCGTAGCGAAGGGCCATGGCGCGGTCCAGGACTCCGACTCCGCGCGTGCGCCGGACGAATATCTCGTTCTCGTTGAGTAGGGCGGCCTGGGCCTGAGTTTGTTTCGCGGCCCGGCTCATCCAGTCGCCGAGTCGGCTCATGAATTCGTGGTTGAGGTCGCCGTTCACGCCACCGACGCGGAAGTAGTTGAACAGCATCCGCGCGCCGGTCAAGGCCGCAAGCATCTCGACGATCTCGTCGCGCTCGATGAAGCCGTACAAAATCGGCGTCAGGCCGCCCAGATCCAGCGCCAGGAAGCCCATGAACAACGTGTGGCTGGCGATGCGCAGCAGCTCACCGGAGAGTACCCGGATGTACTCGGCCCGGCGCGGCACCTTGACGTCCATGAGCTTCTCGAAAGCCAGAACCGCGGGCCACTCCTGGAACAGAGAGCTGATGTATTCCAGGGGATCTACCTGGTCGATGACGTGGTAGTAGTCAGAGTTCTCGCAGATCTTCTCGACCCCGCGGTGGAGATAACCGAGCACGGGATCGACGTCTACGATCTGCTCGTCCGAGAGCTTCAGCACCAGGCGCAGAACCCCGTGCGTGGCCGGGTGGTGGGGGCCCAGGTTGAGGAACATCTCGCCGTCGCCGAGGGTGTAGAACTCGCCTTCGCGTTCCGTGCGTGGCGGGTACGGCGGGATGGGCTCGTACAGAGTGCCCAGTTGCCGGTCGAGCATGATTCGCGGATCGTCGGCGGAGGGCTGCGGCTGAGGTCTCGGCTGCGCGGGGTGCGGCCTTGCGGTTGATCGAGGGGCGGTGGGGCGGGCGGGCATCGTCGTCCTCAACTCACCGGGGCGCGGCGGACGCCGGCCGCCGGATCGTCCGCCAGCGTGGCCGGAGCGTGGGCTCGCTCCACGGGCCGGACGCCGGCGCCGGTCGAGCGCGCGGCATCGTCCGGCAGCAGGAAATCCTTGCGGAGTGGGAAGCTCGTGTAGTCGGGCGGCATGAAGATGCGGCGAAGGTCGCGGTTGCCCTCGAAGACGATGCCGAACATGTCGTAGGCCTCGCGCTCCAGCCACTCGGCCCCGGTCCACAGGAACGTGGCCGAGGGCGTTCGGGGGTCTTCGCGCGAGATGCCATCGACGATGACGCGCAGCCAGTCCGAAGTCATGGGGCTCCACAGGTGATAGACGACCTGCATGTGCTCGCCGGTGTCGACGCCGGCGAGGTCGGCGAGGATCTCGAAGCGGAGATCGCGGGCGTCATGAAGGATCCGCAGCGTTTCGAGGACGCTCCCCGGTTCGATTCGAATCTCCGTCTGATCCTGGCGCTGGTAGACGGGCGCCCGGAGATGCTCGCGAAGGCGAGCTTCGAGTATGGCCTTGAGCGACTTGTCCATCAGATGTCGTCGGGCACGGTGGGGCCGATCTCGCGCTCGGTCCAGTGGCCGCGGCGATCCTTGACCAGCTGACCGAGTTGCATCATGCCGTAGATGAGGCCCTCGGGTCGGGGCGGGCAGCCCGGAATGTAGACGTCGACGGGCATGACGCGGTCGATGCCCTGTACTGCCGAATAGCTGCGCTTGTAGCGGCCGCCGGAGACCGTGCAATCGCCCATCGCCACGCACCACTTGGGTTCGGGCATTTGCTCCCACAGCCGGACGAGCGGCCCGGCCATCTTGGTGGTGAGAGTGCCTGCGACGATGAGCACGTCGGCTTGACGGGGCGAGGCGCGGAACGGGAACATGCCCCAGCGATCCATGTCGTTCTTGCTGGTGGCGGCCGACATCATCTCGATCGCGCAGCAGGCGAGGCCCGACAGAAGCGGCCACAGGCTGTTGGCTCGGATGAGGTCCAGGATGTAGTCCGCGTTGGCGGGAATGACCTGCAGCGCCCCCCAGCGCGCGTCGTCGTGCCGGCCTTGTTCGGTCAGCCCGAATTCCCGGAGATGGGTTACCTCGGCGGGCCGGCCGCCGTCGTAGGCGAGTGGATCTTCCGGCTGCCAGAGCGTGTTGGGGACCACGATCGGAGCGCTCAGCGAGCCGGGCGTGGCCGCTGTGAGGGCCCGGTCTGGGGCGTGGCTCGGGGCGTGGCTCGGGGCGGCGGAAGTGGACTTGCGGACGACGGGCTTGCCAGCACCGGTGCCGCGGTCGTCTACCGCCACGTCAGCACTCCCTTGCGCCAGGCGTATGCGAGGCCCACGAGCAGTACGACCACAAACGTGCCCATGCTGACCAGGCCGCCGACGAGCAGGTCGCGGAAAACTATCGCCCAGAGGTAGACGAACACCACCTCGACGTCGAAGGCGACGAAGAGCAGGGCGTACATGTAGAAGGAGATCGCGCTGCGGCCCCACGTATCGCCGAACGTGTCGATGCCGCTTTCGTAGGGCAAACCCTTGTGGCGGTCGCCACGGTTGCGATGGGAGATCAGCCAGGCGAGTCCGATCGTGATGAATACGAAGGACACACCCGCGAATGACAGCCCGACGACGTACCAGATGCCGGTCATGGTTCTCCAGCAGACCCTTTGCCGCGGCGAGGGCCTCCGCCGGCTTCGGGGCGCGAAGTGCAATTCAGGCGATCCCTGGGACGGGTTCGAGCCCGACCCGCGCGATCCGTGGAGAGTCTAGCAGGGGGGCGGTGCACGGGCCGTGGTGTCGGGAGTCGCGGGGCCGTTGGCGAGCGTGAGCGGCCAATTTCCGCCCCATGGGGCGGCGGGCGGTTGAGCCTGACGGAACGGGTGTCTACTGGATGGGGCCGGAAGCGGGCGGCTCGGGGTTGTCAAACCGCCCGCGATCCGGCGATCCGCCAGTGGGGTAGCGACTGGCGGAGTCCTCAAGAAACGAAAGTGGAGCGAGCGTCTCGGGGCCGGGTCAGCGACAGGCCTGCCGGCCCCCAAGCCGCGGTCCCCCCGCTCCGCGGTCAGAGTGACGGTTACCGCCGGAGTTCCGCAATACGGGAAGTGGCTTATCGGGCGGGGGTGGGCGATCGGGCCGCGGGCAAGAACGGGCGTCCCTCGTGCATCGCGTGCCCGTAGCTCGTGCGTTGTGTGCCCGCCGCTCATCTACTCACTTGGTGATTGGTATCGCCCGCAGCGGCGCGATCTCGTCTCAGCCATCCACCCCGTGACTACTATCCGGTGGATGCGCCATCTGGTCGGTGAATTGGCATGCGCGATGCGTCGGCGACGGTCACTTCCACGCTAGAACACGTCCCGGCGAGTGGCGTGCTGTTGTGCCTGTGCTTCGGCCGCACCCGCCGGCGGCGGACAGCAGTCATCACGTGGTTATCTGAGAGGAGCCACAGCGCAGCGGGGCACGGACCGACCGGATCCTTGAGCCAGCGTCGCATCGCTGGGCCGTTTGCCGGCAGCAGCGTCCGGAGGGTCGACGCAAATCGCTCGGCGCGCCGCCTGTTCGTGGCTGTGCCCGCAAGCACGAGAGCCATGGCCACCCCGTTCGCTCGCCACCCTCGCCGCGCCGCGATGGTCGGTCCGAGGCGGACCTTGCGGTCGAACGAGCCGAGCATCTGCTCCATGTCCGGCACGACCGACTTCGTCTCGACGACCAGGAGGCGGCCGGTTCGCCGGTGCCAGGCCAGGATGTCGATCGAGCCGCGTTCGCCGCTCACCAGGAACGTGACCTCTGCCGCGCACTCCCAGCCGAGCGGCGAGAGAATCTCGATCAATCGTTCGACCATGGCGGCATGCGTGGCGTCGAGCAGCCGATCCAGCTCCTCGCCGTGCCACCGAATACGGATGTCGAGTTCGGCGCCCAAGCCCACCACGACTCGCTTCAACGTAACTACGGGAGTACCGCCGAACCGGCCGCACTCCAGCCGCGACACCGCCGCCTGGGACGTGCCGCACTTGCGCGCAAGGTCAGACTGCCGCCAGCCCAGTCTCTGGCGGAGAGCCCGGATGGATCGGCCCAGCCTCTACTCATCCATGGCACCAGCATGAGCCGGTCAGATCTACTGTGGCTCAACTGCCCACCACATGGAGAGTGGACTCCGGCTGACATGGCCGACTCCGGGCGCACATGGCCCACCCCGGCGAACTCGCGGACCCCGACGCCCGCGCACTCGGCCGCGCCAGTCGACGATAGGCGGACCCCGACTCAGCCCCGTTCGAGCGTGAGAACCCGGAAACGGCCCATATGGCGAGGGTCGAGCAGGCGGACGATACCGGAACGGGCGCGGGTGTAGTCGGCGAGGGTCAGGTCCGGCGACGATTGCAGAGCCTGCAACTCCGACTCGAGACCGGCGGCGACTAGGAAATCCGACTGCGTTTCCAGCGAGACGGCCCGAAAGCCGGAGTCCGCCGCGAGATGAGCCACGGCCGAAAAATCGACGTGGGCGGTGATGTCGACCCGACCCGGATCGACGAGCGGATTCTCCACGAGGCGATGACCGCGATAACCCAGCAACGTGCCGGCGAGACGGCGCGGTCCGTAGAGTTCGTGAGCCTCGAAGCCGTAGTCGATGGCGATGAGGTAGCCACGATCGATTCGAGTGGCCGCGTCGCGGAGCCACGGACGAAGCCCGAGGCAAATTTCCGCGACCTGGCCTTCCGCGAGAGTGACGCCGTCGTCGGCGAGGCGGCGAGCCAGCTCGGGCGTGGACGGGTCGGCGGTAACCTCGACGAATTCGGCGGCCGGCGCTGACCCGGCCCGTGCGGCGGCGACCCGGGACGACGAGGCGGGCGGCGGCGTCCCCGCGACTGTGGGTTCGGTTGCGGGCACTTCGCCGCGCGAGCCGTTGGGGCGGGCGACGAAAATCTCGGCTAGCTTGCCGCCGCGGACGACGACACGGTGAACGGGCAGGGCATCGAGGAACTCATTGGCAAGGAGAACGCCGAAGACGGGCTTGGACTCGACTCCGGAGGTGCCACCGGCAACAGCGACCGTGCCGGCTACGCCGTCCGGCCGTGTTCCCGCCAGCATTTCGGTCAGGCCGGCTTCGTCGAACCGCCGTCGCAGCTCGGCGATCCGATTGAGGTTCGACTCGACGGGCTCGTATCGGACCGCGGCGAGCAGCTCGTCGGCGCCGTGGCGCCGGAAGCCGTCGAGGATCGAGAGGGCCAGAGTTCCCGAGCCGGCCCCGTATTCGACCAGAGCGAAAGGCTGAGGCCGGCCGAGTTCCGCCCACAGGGCTTCGATCCGGCGGGCGACGGTCCAGCCGAAGATGGCGTGAGTTTCGGGTGCGGTCAGGAAGTCGCCGCTGTCCGTGGGGCGGTCGTCGGCGACGCGGTAGTACCCGAGTGCGGGCTCGTAGAGGGCTCGCTCCATGAAGCGGGCGAACGTGATGCGGCGTCCCGGGGCAGCCTCGATTTCGGCACTTATGAGGTCCGCCAGACGAGGACGATCGGATTCGAATGACTCGCGCGGTGCTTTGCCGGCACTGGACGGCGGGAGTTCGGTCCGCGAGGGACGGCGACCGGACGTCATCGTCGGCCCGCACGAGCTCGCTGCGCGAGCAGGCGGAGACCGCCGTTCACGAGCGTGTGTCCGCCCAGCAAAATCGGGGCCGCGGATGTCGAGGCCGATCGCGTAAGCGCCGCGAGCCACGGGTCGGCGACCCGTTCGGCGAGAAGCAAGTCCGAGCCGAAGCGGTCTTCAGCGGGCGGCCAGTCCGATTCGACGGCCCCGAAACGATGGGCCATCAGGACGCGCGTATCGACGATCGCGGCATCCGCCAGGCCGGCGACGGTACGGGCGAGCGCCTCGGGACCGTCGCGATGGTCGAGCAACTCGCCGAGCGTGGAACGGGGCGGTCTGAGATTGCTCGCCCCCCCGGCAGTGGCGAGACGGCTCGCGGCGCGCAGACCGCGCTCTTCGACCAGGGCCCGGACCCGGCACGCGACGCCGTGCTGCAGCCACGTCAGCGTCGCGGCGGACACGCGGCCGGCGACGAGCAGCTCCGCCCGCCGATTCGACAGCACCTCGCCCATCGCCGCCAGCCGCTCGCCAAAGAGTGGCCCCGCGCCGAAGAGTGGCCCCGCGCCGGGCACCTCGCCCGGACCCTCGCCGGGGTGCTCGCCAATGAGCGGCCCCGCCGCCAGCCGCTCCGCGGTCGGGTCGCGCAGCAGAATCAGATCCAGCGGCGTGTCGACGTCCACACCGAGTCGCCAGTGCGTCCCGAGATCCGCGACGGCCACTCCGGCCCGTTCCTCCAGCCAGCGGGGAAGGGCGTTGTCGGCGGGGAGTGGCGGCAGGTTCGCCAGATCAGCCGCTCTCGAAATTGCCACCACGTCCGTCGAGTAGCGGTTGTTGGCCAGGGCGTAGCCGGCGGGACCCGCGGCCACGTCCACGAAACGGCGCAGCTCGGCGGGTCGGGCGAGCGGAATGCTGCCGGAACCCATGACGACGATGCCGCCGCTCCACCGCGAAGCGGAGTCGCGCGCGGCCCCGACCACTGGCGCGGCCCCGACCACTGGCGCGGCCCCGACCACTGGCGCGGCCCCTGCCGCCGACGTCGTCCCTGCCGCCGAGGTCGCCACGTGCCCGGCCCCGACCGCCGACGTCGCTCCGCCGCGACCAGCCCCGATCGTCGCCGTCAGCCGCTCACCGAACGAGAGCCCGTCGGGCGGCCCGGCCACGATTTCCGCCGTGTCGGCGCCGGCGGCGAGGAACGCGTCACGCTGCCGTTCCGCAAGCGCGTGGCGCGCTTGTGCGAGCGCGCGGACCAGCGGCCCGGCGTCGGCGGAGGCCGTGGCGTGGAATATCAGAACAGCAACCGGTCGCACCAGCGGAGTCTAGCCTCGCTAGAGTGGCAGCCATGACGAAGGTTCGGGCGTATATCGGGCTGGGGGCGAATATCGGCGACGCGCGCGCTACGCTCACCGCCGCCGTCCACGCTCTGGCGGCGCTTCCCGACGCCGAGCTGGCGGGCGTGTCGCGCCTGTATCGCACCGTGCCCGTGGGCGTCACCGATCAGCCCGACTTTCACAACGCGGTCGCGGCCGTGGACGTACCGGAGGGTTCGGACGCCGGCGGGCCAATCGCGCTGCTGCTCGCGCTCAAGTCGATCGAGAGGGCTTTCGGGCGGCAGGAGCGTTTTCGGCACGGGCCGCGCGAGCTGGACCTCGACCTGCTGCTGTTCGGAGTGCGGCAGCTCAGCGTTGAGCGGCCCGCGATGGCCCGCTCGGCGGATCCCGCAAAGACTGACATCCTGCTGCGAGTCCCTCACCCGGAGGCAGCGAATCGACTCTTCGTTCTCGCGCCGCTCGCCGACCTTGTCCCGGACCTGATTCCGCCTGGCTGGCCGGAGTCGGTTGCGCGGGCGCGGGCGCGACGCGAATCGGTCGAAGGCGCGGCTGCGGTGAGACCAATCGCGGCCTGGAATTCGGCTGGGGGTGCGTGGGAGTAGGGCGCGTCAGCCCTTCTTGACCACCGTCGTGGTGCCGCTCGTCGCGTCGACGGTCACGTAGCCGCCGCCCTGGAATACGTCGGCTTGAGTGGCGGTAGGCACGCCCAGACCGATCTGCCACGTCCAAACGGCGACGCCCGTGAACGTATCCAATTGGAGATCCGCGTTGAGGACGAGCTGGCCCGGCTCCGGTATGGCCGCCTGGGCCCGGCGAACGGCTTCGGCCCGTCCGACGAGGGGCACGCTCGACCCGGCGCGAGAACCGATTTCGAAGGCGAAGACCCGGCCGTCGATCGCGTTGATGAAAACGCGGTAGTCGGGGGAGTTGTCGGCCCCGGCGAAGTCGACCACGAAGCCGGCGTCCAGGTCGGAGGCGATCGATTGGGTTCGTGCCGTCAAACCCGCCGTGCTCAGAGACACGGTCTTGAGAAATGCGGTCGCGGCGGCAGTGGCGGCGGCCGACGTCACTATGGGCTTGCCGGTATCCGGCAAGCGGTCGGTGCGCACGGCCAGGACCACTTCGCCGGAATTGCCGTCGATGAGGGCTGTGGCTCCGGTTCCGGTGGTCTCGACCACGACTCGGCCGGCCATATCGAACCAGTTGCCGTCCGTTGCCATGGACACGCCGGTGAACCGGGCCGTCCTTGAGCGCGCCTCGGAAAGGCTGAGTGGCGGCGGGGCAGACGGCGTCCAGCCTGGCTCGTGGGTCACGGGGACGGTTGCGCATGCGCAGCTCAGCACGTCCAGGTGCACGCCGCCCGGACTAGACGATAAGGGAGCGGCCGCCGTACAGCCGATGAGCCAGATGGACAGGAGCGCGATCGCTGCCGCAGCCGTGCCTGCGTGACGACGGCGCCGCTCGCGTATCTGACTGGCGGACGATTTCATCCATTCCCCCTTTGGCGACGTGGTCCGGGCGGCACCCCTGGCAGCGATTCCGTCGGTCGCGCACTTGCCGCCCGGCCACGTTCCCTTCCCGACCGAGGCCGGGATCCCTATCCTCCGACCGACCGACCGGTTCGTCAGTTCCGATCGGCTGTCACATACCTATTCGGTCGAATGGGGCGATCGGATCACGGGCGCTTGCTCCGGGAGTGACTCGCGACGTTGCGATCGCCCGACGCCGCAGCCGAGCGCCGCAGCCGAGCGCCACAGCCTAGTGGCGGAAGTGGCGCCGTCCCGTGAAGACCATCGCCATGTGGTGGCGATCGGCGATTTCGATGGCCATCTCGTCGCGAATGGATCCGCCCGGTTGAATGATCGCCGTGACGCCGGCCTGGGCCGCGGCCTGGATTCCGTCGGGGAACGGGAAGTAGGCGTCGCTGCCCATGACGGCCAGCTTGGCTCGATCGCCAGCTCGCCGGAGGGCAATCTCAACGGCCGTCTGGCGGCTGGCCTGCGCGGCCCCGATTCCAACTGTGGCTCCGCCGCGGGCGAGAACGATCGCGTTCGAGCGGACGTGGCGCACGGCTCGCCAGGCGAAGAGCAGGTCCGTCAGCTCTTCCAGCGTCGGCCGGCGCTTCGTGACTACCTGGAGTTGCGTCTTGTCGAGCCCAAGCTCGTCCTTGGTTTCGACCAGCAGGCCGCCCGCGATCCGCTTGAAGTCCAGGTCGGCGATGCCGTAGTCGAGCGGTCCGGCAATCGGATTGGGTGGCACGGCGAGGAGCGCTATCTGGGGCTTCTGTGCCAGGATGCCTCGGGCCGACTGATCGAACGAAGGCGCGACCACAGCCTCATAGGAGTTGGCCGCGATCTCCCGAGCCGTAGCCCCGTCCAACTCGCGGTTGACACCCACGATGCCGCCGAAACACGAGACCGAATCCGTCTCGAGAGCCCGACGGCACGCTTCCACGAGTTCGTCGGCGGAAGCCAGTCCGACGGGGTCGGTGTGCTTGACGATAGTGACCGTGGGAGCGGTGAAGTCTGTGGCGATGGCGTAGGCGGCGTCCAGGTCCAGCAGGTCGTTGAACGACGGCCGCGATCCCTGGAGTTGCGTGGCGTCGGCCAGCGTGCCGGCCCTATGCGTCATCTCGCGGTAGAAAGCGCCGTGCTGGGGTGGATTTTCGCCGTAGCGCAGGTCGTCGACCTTCTCGAGGACCAGGGCCAGCCTGCCCGGGAACAGCTCGCCCGTCACGTTCGAGAGGTACGCGGCTATTTCGGCGTGATATGCGGCGACCAATCCGTAGGCTTCGGCCGCGAGGCGCTGGCGGAGCTCGGCCGAAACCAGGCCGCGTTCCTTGACCTCGGCGATCACCTGCGAGTATCGGGCGGGGCTGGCGACGGCGGCGACACCGGCGTAGTTCCGGGCTGCGGCGGCGAGAAGGGCCGCTCCGCCGATGTCGATCATCTCGGTGGCTTCGTCGATGGGCACGAGCCGCGCCCCGACTTGTGGCGCGAACGGGCTGACGTTGACCGCCACGATGTCGATCAGCCCGATTCCCTGAGCTTCGAGCTCGGTCAGCTGCTCGGGCCTGTCACGTCGGGCCAGGATGCCGGCATAGATGGCAGGGTGGAGTGTCTTGACCTGCCCGCCCGCGAGCGGCTCAGAACCGGTCATCTCCGATACGGGCCGGACATCCACGCCGGCCGCGGACAGCGTCTCACGCGTGCCCTCCGTGGCGATGACTTCGATGTCGAGCGCGAGCAGATCTCGGGCGAACGAAACGATGCCCTCTCGGTTCGCGACCGAGAGCAAGGCTCGCACCAGGCTTACCTCCCAAGTGCCTGAATTTCGGACCTATCCACCGCCCGCAATTCGAGTTTCTAGCCTGCCGACTGGCTGCTTCCGGTCGGCTAACTGGCCGCGCCAAGCCTTCGTTATGTCCAGATTGCCCGATTGGCCCGAGTATAGCGTCCGGTCATGGCATACTCCGTAAACGCAAATACGTCGGCGCGTGTAGCGTACGCCCGGGCGATCGTGCTTCGGCCAATGTGCCGAGGAACGATCCCGCGTCGTACAGCGCCTTGTCCAGGTCGACAGACCGTCAAACATCGACACTCGGAGGGTCCGCGTGAACGGCCCGTGGAACCAGCTCAGTCTGCTGCTCATCGGCTTCAATGAGACCAACTTCCCGGCAATCAACGTGATCGTCGGCCAGCTGGCGATCGTGGGGATAGTCGTCGCGGTCATCTTTTACAACTTCCAGGGCAAGCGGATGCATGCCTACTCGGTCTTCCTGGACCTCAACGAGTGGATGCTCTGGACGTCGATGGGCGTCTTCTCGCTCCTCCTTCTCTTCTTCGTCTTCCAGTTCGACTTCATCTTCGTGCTGCCGACGATTATCGGCGGCGCCTTCTTGTTCCTGTGGATCCGGTTCTGGCATTTCCCGCCGCTCATCCGGGCCTACGAGGAGCGACTCGCCCGCCAGCGCTACTTCCAGCGCTCCAAGACCTCGCATCCCGAGGCCACGATCCGCTCGAAGGGACCGGCCAAGGCCAAGCGTCGCCGCCGGTAATCTGGAGGCCCTAGGTACGGACATCCGCCGCTTCGGCATAGGCCAGCGTCGCCAGGAGGGACCTCCCGGCACGCGCGGCGTCGAAGCGGCGTCGATCCACGTCGATGAACTGGGCGTGATCGCCGAGTTCGCCCTCAAGCCGCATGCCGTCCTGGCCCCGCACTCCAACCCGAATCTGTCCTACCTGATCGTGATCGAGGGCGGCGGGTTCGTTCAGGTTGGCGACGAACGGGCCCGAGTTGCCGCCGGCGAGGCCGTGGTGTGGCCGCACGACGTGGTCCACTCTGTCTGGACCGAAATAACGCCGATGCGGGCAATCGTCGTCGAATTCGCCGCGGCCGAAGGGGCGGCGGAGGCGTCCCTGATCGAAGGCGAGACGGTGGCAGTGGCGGCAACCGCGGCAGTGGCGGCAACCGCGGCAGTGGCGGCAACCGCGGCAGCGGCGGCCGAATCAGCCCCCGCCGCCGTCTCGACCAGCCCGACGATGACGCGCGCCGACGGGTCACTAGCCCCGAAACCGGTCGGGCCGCCAGACGAGCGTCAGTCCCCAGATGGAGAGCCCTGGTAGGCGGTCAGGCACGTGCCGTGAGACCCGCAACGCCGCGGGCTACGCGATCGGCGACTTGTCCCAGTCGATAGCCACGTCCTGATTCCTGTTCGTCATGTCGACCGCGACGGCGAGTTTCACGCCGGGCGCGATGGACGCGATCTTGGCGGCAGGGACACGATGGCCGAACACCGCTGGAAACGGCTTCTCTCCGGCCAGGCTGACTTCTAGCGTGAAGAGCCACATCGGGTCGTTGAGCCGCGACGGATCGGCGGCGGGGTTGATGTCCTTGACCGTCTTGCCCATCGGCATGGCCGTGGTGATGACCGCCGTACCGTGCGTACCCGTCGCCAGGAGGCGATCGGCGCTGCCCTTGATCATCGGCATCGTCCCCGAATGGACGGCGCCCACCAGCGCGGATATGTCGCCGGCGTCGGGCTGGCCGTTGGCGTCGAAGTTGAAATCCAGTCCGTCCGCGGCCGTGCCGGAGGCTGCGGTGCTGGAGGGGGCCGTATCGTTACCGTTGAATCGGCTGAAGTCGACCTGGACCTTCATCTGATCGGTCGGATCTATCAACACGCCGATCTTCCGGCCCGGCGTGATCATCGGGGCGAAGATTCGAGGAACGATCACCTTGGTCTCGACGAGGTATGGCACTGCCGCCCCGTACTTGGGCGTCACTTGCAGGCCGAGTTTGTATTCGGGCGCCTCGGGACCAACGCTGGGCATGGTGATGGTGACGCCCGTATCGGCGATGCTCTCGATGACCGCTTCGCTGGGGATTCCGTTGCTCATGGGCGCGGATGTGCCGGTCAGCTTGCGCATCAGCCACGGCCCGATCAAGAACGGCATGGCGATCGACAGAACCACGATCACGATTACGAAGATCGCGACGGGCAGGAAGTCACCGTCCATAAAGGAGCCACCGAAAGCCGATCCCTCGTGCACGGCGGCTATGTCCGCGAGCAGAGTGGCCTGGACGTCTCCATTGGTCGCCGATTGGCTGTCGAAGCTGGTCGAACCCCACGGCGTTATGGCGTTGTACTTCTCCCAGATGTCCGAGTTGTCCGTCTCCAGGTAGCCGGAGATCGTCGTCCCGGAGATGCTAAGGGCGATGATCAGAGCGTTGTCCAGGCTGCTGCTGAGATTGGCGCTGTTGAAGAATGCCGCGCTGGACGAGTCTTTGCCGCCGAGGGAGATGTCGACGTACACCGGCGCACCGATCTTGCTCGAGAGGGTGGTTGCGGCGCTCTCAGCCTGTTGCCGGGCCGTCGCGTCCAGGGCGCCCGCGCCGTCGAATATGTGGCCATTACTGACGAAGGCGGCCGCTCGAGCCAGGGTCGATCCGATCCAGCTCTGTGTCGTCTGCGGACCGGGCGAGGTGTCTAGTGAACTGACCTGGCTCTTTGTCAACTTGCCCTGCAGAGTCGCGCCCAGAGTGAGCGTCCCGAAATCGGACGAAGTCGTCAGCAGCATCCCGTCGACGTTCCAGGACTCCGACAGCTGGTCCTCGCTGGGCATGTCCGAATTCGGATCGACGGTGTAGATGACCACGCGGCCGCCGCCCGAGGCTTCAATCCGGGAAGCCAGGGCCTCGTCCGCGGTGGCCTCAGTCGTCGACAGGACGTTGCCGAAGTCGTAGACATGACGGCCGGTTTGGAACGTGGGCGAGGGGATCGGTGTCGGCGATGGAGTGGCGGTCGGCGCACTCGTCGCGCCGGCGGCCTGAGCGGATGGCACTCCCAGCAGCCCGAGGGCGAGCAGGCCGAGGGGGCCGGCGGCCAGCACTACGGTCGCTCGCCTATGCTTTGGCGCTCTCGCGACAGGTTCGGGTCCCCGGCTAGTCGTCGCCCTCATCGAAGATCTCCTCCCGCTCGTCGTCCGTTGCCCATGAACAACGGTAGGTTAGGACATGTCGAACTCGCGGGGGCGACAGCGGCAGCTTCAGCGGCGGCGGCTCAAACGGCGGCGACAGCCGCGGCGTCACGTGGCGGTGGTTTCGACGGCGTCAGCCCGCCATGTGCAGCGACAAAGACATCAGCAGGCGATCCTTGCCCCGTGCCTGAGTGTGGCGATCGACGGCGAGGTCGGTGAAGCCGCTGCCTCGAAAGAAGGTTCTGGCCGCGATCGAGGACGGATGAATCGCGGCATCGGCGAGAGTCCAGGCGAGGAGCCGATCGTGGTCGGCGGCCGCTGCCCGGGCGACGGCGGTCAGCAGGTCACGACCGATGCCGCGGCCGCGCAGGTTCGGCGCCACGGCCAGAAGTGTGAGCTCGGCGGGAGTGGCGGGTTGCGTGGCGGGATCGGCTGCGCCGCGCGTAGTGGCAGTCTCCGCCGCGCGCGTCGCTGCGCGAGGGGCCGTCAGACTCGCGTCCATGCCGGACCTCGCGCCCACGCTCGCCGACAATTCGAGCCCCTCGAAGCCGCGCGGGTCGGCCGGGCCGCGCTTCCTGTCCCACGGCGCCCAGCTTGCAAGGCCAACGACACGTTCGCCGACTTCTGCCAGAAACAGTTCGGATGCGGGCGGCAGCCCATGAGCGAGTTCGGGGGCCAGTTCCTCGAGGAAGGCATCGATGGCCGATCCGTCCGCGGGGGTAGCGGCTCGGATGATTGGCCTATCGTCAGCCGCGGCGAGCGTCATGGAGGGCGCTTCGTCAGCCGCGGCGAGCGGCGTGGCCGATGACGCAGCCTCTGCGTGCCCTCCTCCCAGCGCGGTTCCTTCGGCGAGCGTGGCACCTGCTGCGAGCGCGGCCCCGAGTTGACCCAGCATTCGGGCGGTAGCGCCCCAAACCTTCTCGCCCTCGACGGCGTAGGCGCCGTAGCGGATCAACCGCCGGCGAATCGTCCGCTCCTCCAGCTCGACAGGAGCATCGGGCAGGAACGCCTCGACGGGCGCCTCGATAATTCGGGCAACCTCATCCGGAGCGGGCCACGTCTCGGGCCGCCGATCGGCGACGGCTACGACGGGCGTGATACGAAAGCCCGAAACTGTGAGCGCGAAGACCTCGAGCCCGCCGGTTACCCGCAGGCCGCACTGTGCCGGGTCGAGCCCGACTTCTTCGGCCGACTCGCGCAGTGCCGTTGCGATCGGGTTCTCGTCGCCTGCCTCCGCCGCTCCGCCCGGGAAGCTGACCTCGCCGGCGTGCGCTCCGACTCGGTCGGCCCGGGCCGTGAGCAACACCCGAGCCTGCTGCTCGGAGTCGGGGAACAGCAGAACCAGTACCGCGGATGGCCGGCCACGACCGGACGAGCCCGCCGGCAGGAAACCCTCCGGCGTGTCGAGCCGAATCGGCGTCAGGATGGCCGGGGCCGCGGGCAACTCTCTAGGGAGCGCTTCGACTATTTCCCGGACGAGCTCGAATCTCACCTGGGATCCTGGGTGGGCGACACTCTCATGTTTGCAGCTTAGCGGGGTGTCGTGACGGCGCACGCGGCCCGCCACATAACGCCCGCTCCGGCCACGTGCCCGGCGAGATCGCCACGTTAGATGCCCCAGCTGGGCGGGAGTGCCACAGGTCCCCCCATTGCCGCCCGCCGCCGGCGCTGCCGCCGGCCCGTGCCGCCCGCCGCCGGCGCTGCCGCCGGCCCGTGCCGCCCGCCGCCGGC
>PMLK01000031.1 GCA_003158875.1 Chloroflexota bacterium | reverse complement strand
GTCTTCGGCACCGTCAACGACCTGGCCATGATGGGCGCCCAGCCCCTCGCTCTGTCCCTCGCCTACGTCATCGAAGAGGGCTTGCCCGTCGAGACTCTCCGCTCCATCACCGAGTCGGTGGCCCGAGCCGCGCTGCGGGCCGGCACCAGGATCGTAACCGGCGACACCAAGGTCGTGGGCAAGGGCGCGGCCGATGGACTGTTCGTGAACACCGCCGGCATCGGTATCGTGCCCCCGGGTGTCGCGGTCGCGGCGGATCGGGCTGTCGCCGGGGACGCGGTCATACTCTCCGGCCCGATCGGGTTGCATGGCGTGGCCATCATGAGCGTCCGCGAAGGCCTGGATTTCGAGGTCGAAATCGATTCCGATACGCAGCCACTCAACGAACTCGTGGCCGCGATCGTGGCGGCCTGCCCGCAGGTGCGTGTCTTGCGCGACCCCACCCGGGGCGGTCTGGCGTCCGCTTTGAACGAGATCGCGGCTACGTCCGGAGTCGGCATCGAACTGCGCGAAGAAGCGATCCCGATCCCGGGTCCCGTGCGCGCCGCATGCGAGATGCTCGGCCTCGATCCACTCCACGTGGCCAACGAGGGCAAGCTCGTGGCGATCGTGCCCGCCGAGGCTGCAGATGTGGTGTTGAGTGCGATGCGCGTCGTTCCCAGTGGGGCGGAAGCCGTGGCGATCGGGCGCGTGGTTTCGGACCACGCAGGCATGGTTACCATGCGAACCATCGTGGGGTCTCAGCGCATCGTCGACATGCTTGTCGGGGAGCAGCTGCCGCGCATCTGCTAGCGCTCGACCGGACCGCAGTGTTGTTGCGGCGGCAACGTTGGGTTGGCCTTCGCCGCGCATCCTGACTACGATCTGCCAATCCCGCTTCTGGAGCCTCGCCATGCGCACAAGCGGGGCGTGTTTGACGCGACCGAGCGGCGCCACTTACTCTTCGAGGCCACCGGCGATGGTGTCCGCCGAGACGTTCCGCGTCTGAACCGCCCGCGAGGGCTGATGGCCCCTGGTTACCCGGCGCGTACCAGGGGCTTTTTGTTTGCCCCGAGTGGAGGTTCGATTGGACAACCCGTACCTTGCCATCTCGATCGGAGCGGTCCTCGGTGCCAATGTGCGGTACTGGCTGGGCGGCTTCATCGGCGATCGAGTCGGCTCGGGGTTCCCCTGGTCGACTCTGATAATCAACGTCTCGGGGTCCCTGGTCATCGGCGTCGTTCTCGGGCTGGCCGCGGACCGGGTCATGCCCTCGTGGTGGCGGCCCGGTTTCGCTATCGGCTTTCTGGGTTCGTACACCACGTTCTCGACATTCAGCTACGAGACGCTCAACCTGATACAGCAGCGGAGCTACCTAGCGGCCGTGGCGAATGTCGGCGGCAGCGTTGCCATCGGTCTGGTCGCGGTCTTCGTCGGCGTCGCGATCGCCAAGGTCATCTAGGAGGTCCTGAGTGCAGCAGTTCAGCCGCGGCACGCGAGTCGAGATCTACTGCGGCGAGACCGACAAGGTAGGCCGCACGCCGGCCTATCAGGCCATCCTCGAGTATTTGCGAGCCGAGGGCGCCGCAGGCGCGACCGTAACGCGCGGGATTGCCGGGTTCGGCCGAGCCAGCCTGATCCACACGGCCGCGATCCTCCGTCTCTCGCTGGACCTGCCGGTGGTCGTGACCTGGATCGACGCACCGGAACGAGTGGGGCGGCTTCTGCCGCGGGTGCGGGAGCTGGCCGGCAGTGGTGTGATCACCATCGAGGACGTCGGCGTGGCTTCCTACGGTGAGCGCACCGTGGGCAAGATGCGCTTCGACCTGCAGGTCCGCGATGTGATGACTCGCGACGTTCGTTCGATCATGTTGGACGCGACGACCGGTGCGGCGGTTGAGTCGCTGCTCGGGCAGCCGTTCCGGGCACTTCCCGTCGTAGATGCCGACGGCCGGGTCGTGGGCGTGGTGAGCAACGGCGATCTCGTGACGCGTGGCGGGCTTGCGGCCCGGCTGGAATTGCTCGGAGCGATGACCGGCGAAGATCGGGGTCCATACCTTCAGGGGCTGCCGAAGCGGACGATCGCCGAAGTGATGACCGCCAATCCGGTCACGGTCCCGCCGACGGCGACACTCACCGAGGCCACGCATCTGATCGTGGCGCAACACCTCAAGCGCCTCCCCGTGGCCGCGGCGGACGGCACGCTGGTCGGCATCCTGTCACGGGCCGACATCCTGCGGGCGGTCGCAGAAGCGTTCCCGAGCAACGAGCCCGCAGTGGCCGGGTTGAGTGACGGGCGGGCCTCGGGCGTTCTTCGAGACGGCGGCCAGGGCGCCCCGGGCGGCAAGCGTGGGTCAGACGGCAAGCGTGGAATGGCCGGCGCACCGCAGGCCGCTCGCGACGTCATGCGCGTCGATGTACCGGTCGTCGGCGTGGAAGCGCGGCTGCCCGAAGTCGTGGATGTCGTCTGTTCGACACGACTGAATAGGGCGGTTGTCGTCGATGGGGAGCGGCGACCGGTGGGAATCGTCAGCGACGCCGCCGTGTTGCGGGCCCTGGGTGCGTCGAGCGGCGGACTCGTCGGCGCCCTCATGGGCAAGGTTGGGTTGAGAGAGGGTCCGGACCGGACGGCGGGCGAGATCATGGTTACACCGGCGCGGGTCGTGGCCACGGACGCGCCGCTTGCCGAAGTCGCACTGGTGATGACGGAGCACGGCCGCAAGATCGTGCCCGTGACGGAGGCGGACGGGCGCCTCGCCGGAATCATCGATCGCGCCGATCTGCTCCGCGCCACGAACGCAGCACTGGGCGCGCTGGCGGTGCCCACCGGTGGGGTTGCGCCGGACGAGGACGACTGAGCCGCCGACGGCCTGCGGACTCGCTGAGTGACACTCGGCCCGATCCTTCGGGACAGGCGCACCTATGCGCATCTGCGCATATGAACGACACTGCCGCTATGGATGAGGTCTACAAGCTGCAGGCGGAAGTACTCAAGACGCTGTCGAATCCGAGGCGGCTCGAGATCCTCCACCTCCTGGCCGACGGACCTCGCGAGGTCGGCCGTCTGGCTGACGAGATGGGCATCAGTCAGCCCAACGTTTCCCAGCACCTGGCGTTGATGCGTTCAGCCGGCATAGTGGAGGCGGAGCGCTGCGGGCGCGAAGTCCGCTATCGGCTCAGCGATCCCGAGATCATCTGCGCCTGCGAGACGATGCGCGGCGTGCTGGTTCGCAGGTTGTCGCGTATATCCGAGGCGGCCACCAGAACCCCCGCCGAACTCGTCGCCGGACGCGCCGCTTCAGCGGCGACCCACGCAACCAGCTGAGGACCCCAATGGACGAAACAGTCTCGATCGTTCTCTTCTCCGGCACCGACGACAAGCTGCAGGCTGCTTCAGTGCTGGCGGCCGGTGCGGCGGCTCTCGGCAAGCCGGTTCGGATATTGCTCCAGTACTGGGCTCTGGACGCTTTCCGCGCCGATCGAATCTCGGCCGACCACGGTCTCTGCCCCGAGGCCGGCGAGGCCGGTCGTGCTGCCGTCGATGCCGCCAGCAAGGCTGGGGTTGCCGATTGGGCCGACAACCTTCGAACCGCCAAAGAAGTCGGCGACGTCGAAGTCCAGGCCTGCTCGCTTTCGATGGACGTGCTCAAGCTCAAGCAGTCCGATCTCGACTCCCTGGTTGACGGCGTGCAGGGAGTTGCGTCCTTCTACATCAACGCTGGCGAAGGCCAGATCATCTTCATCTAGGGCCCGGTGCGTGGCCACCACAAGGAGTCAGACGTGGCAAATCTCGACATCAAGCTGAAGGTCGATGCGAGCGGATTGTCCTGTCCGCTGCCGATCCTCAAAGCGACCCAGGGGATCAAGACGGTCGAGTCCGGCGAGCTCGTCGAAGTGATCGCGACGGACCCGGGTTCGGTCAAGGACTTCGATGCCTGGGCCAAGGCCACGGGCAACGCTCTAGTGGAACAAGACTCCGCCGACGGCAAGTTCCGCTTCGTCCTGCGCCGCAAGTAGCAGGTACACAGACGTCGCGGGAAGCCGCGCGAAAGGACCGCAAGCATGACCGCAGCAGCCGCCGACAAGCCCAAGAAGCTGGTCATCATCGATTACAGCGGAGAGCTCGAGAAGACCTGGGCGACGATGATCCTGGCCTCGACGGCCGGCGCCATGGAGATGGAGACGACGGTCTTCGTCACTTTCTGGGGGCTTCAGACCTTCGTGAAGGACAAGAAGCGCATCACCGGTGAGAACTGGATGCAGAAGATGATGTCCTTCATGCAACGTCCGGGAGCCAGCCACCGCAAGCTCAGCAAGATGAACTTCATGGGCATGGGTCCGTGGATGATGTTCAAGCTGGCCAAGAAGTACAACGTGGCCAAGCCGAAGGATCTTCTGGAAATGGCTATGGCCATGGGCGTCCAGTTCCTGCCCTGCCAGATGACCATGGACATGTTCGGGCTCAAGCGCGAGGACCTCATCGAAGGCATGGGCGAGCCGGTGGGTGCGGCCACGGCTCTGCAGTTGATGACCGAGGCGGATTCCACTCTCTTCATCTAGATCCCATGCCGGCCCTCGGGCCGGAACGCGTACCATGGCAGCGCGCCGCGGTTTCCCTGCGGCGCGCTTCTGTGTTCGCCTCGTTCCGGGGCTGCCGATGCCGCGTCGTCAGCGCAGGACGAAGATGCTCGTCAGCAGGATCGCCAAAACGGCCAGCGTTATCGCCGCGTAGAGTCGGTCGCGCTCGAGGGCGAAGCCCAACACGGAAGCGGCAACCCGGGCGACGGGCGTCGCCAGCAGCACCGCGAGACCGAGCTGCGTGATGGCCGCAGGCTCGAGCGTCGCGAGGCGGCCGGGCAGGTTCGAGAAGTCAGTCGTCGATTGCGCCGATGCCGCCGAGCCGATCAGGGAACCTTGCCATCCTACGGCCAGGGCCGCCGCAAACCCCGCCCCGATGAGCACCGCGCTGGCCGCGACGCCCACGATCAAGACAGTGCTCACGAGTCCGCGAAACTTCTCCGGCGTCATATTCCGAACCCCAGTCCGCGCGCAATGGTCTCGATTCCGACGGCGACGAGTACCGGCAGGAAGACCAGTCGAACCGTTCGGTTGGAGACGTGGTGGAGCAGGCGTGCTCCTATGAGCGCCCCCGCTAGAACGCCCAGGGCGACCGGCGCTGCCACTTGAGGGTCGACGTCGCCGCGTCCCAGGTAGATGCCAGCCGACGCGGCCGCCGTGACCCCGATCATGAAGTTGCTCGTCGCCGAACTGACCTTCATCGGCAGGCGCATTGCGCCGTCCATCGCCAGAACCTTCAGAACGCCGGACCCTATGCCGAGCAGGCCCGACACGACGCCGGCGATCCACATCAGCAGAAAGCCGAGCGGAATGCGACGCGCGGAGTAGGGGACCTCACGGCCCAGCTTGCGGTCCGGATACGAAGATTCCAGCCGAAGGCGGGACGCCAGCTTCGACGGCGGGCCGGTCGGAGGCGTCTCTTCGCCCATTCGCGCCATGTGCATGCCCGCCGACCCGAGAAGGACCAAACCGAGGAGCACATAGAGAAACGCCGGCGCGACCACGGTCGCGAGCAGCGCCCCGCACACCGCGCCGGTGGTCGTGGCCAGTTCCAGGAACATGCCGACGCGCATGTCCGTCATGCGGTCGCGGACATATGCTGCCGCCGCACCGGAACTCGTGGCGATGACCGACACGATGCTGGCTCCGATGGCCAGATGGATGTCTACGCCGAAGCCTATGGTCAGCGCGGGAATCACGAGAATTCCGCCGCCGACGCCGGCCAGGGCGCCGATCAGACCTGCGGCGAGGCTGATCGCGAATATGCCCAGATCGGCTTGGGGTGTCATCTTGGGCTCGCCATGGGAGTCGGTCGCACCCTCTCCACTACTTGCGCAAACACGCAACTGTGGGTATCTTACGTCATACAAGATGTCAGCGTCACGGAGCCAAACACAGTGCAGATGCCTTCCCGCCAGCCCACCCCTGAGATCGGGGTCGATGAACTGGAGAGGTTGATCGCGGCGGACAGCGTTCACGTCGTGGACGTTCGCGAGGACTGGGAATACCAGCGCCGCCGCGTTCCCGGCGCCATGAGCGTGCCTCTGAGCCGGCTACAGGCTCAAGTCGGAACGCTGCCCCGCGACAAGCCGCTGGCCGTAATCTGCGAGAGCGGCAGCCGAAGTCTCGCGGCCACGGACTTCCTGCTCGCCCAGGGTTTCGCGGGGACCGTCTCGGTCAAGGGAGGGACGGGGCTGTGGGCCGTCACTCAGCGACCTCTGGAGAGCGACTAGACATGGCAGCCAACGACTTGCCGACCGCCGACGGCGAACGTCGGCCGGATGAACGCCGACTCGGTTGGGACGAACGCCATAGCCACGGCGACGTCGAGGGGAACGGCCCCAACCCGACTCTAATGCTCGGCACGGCCGGCTTGACTCCCGGCTGGGCCTTGGAGCTTGCGGCCGGCAGCGGAACTAATGCCGTCTGGCTGGCGACCCAGGGCTGGCAGACGACGGCCGTGGACTGGTCGCCAGTGGGGCTGGCAAACGGCAGGGCCAAGGCTCAGAGTGCCGACGTCGAAGTGGAGTGGCTCGAGCGCGATCTCTTCGAGTGGACGCCGCCGGCGCGGTCCTACGACCTGGTGGCCATCGTCTACCTGCATGTACCTCCGGAAGAGCGGGCGATCATCTATCCCCGCGCCGCGGCGGCCGTGGCGCGGGGCGGGAGGCTGCTTATCGTCGGCCACGACAAACTGAACGCTGCCGAGGGCCAGGGCGGACCGGCCGATACGGTTCGTCTGTTCACGCCCGACGAAGTCGCCGCGGAACTAATCGCTGCCGATCCGAGGCTCGTCGTCGAACGCTCCGAAGTTGTCCGGCGCGTCCCGCCCCCGGGCCGTGGCCCAATCGACAACCTTCTGATCCTGCGTCGTCCCTAGACCTCAAGGAGTCACCTGTGTCCACGAAGACATCCAATGCGGTATACGAGGGCACCGGTCTTCGCTTCACCGTGCATACCGGTTCCGGCCACGCCATCGTGCTCGACAACGTCGAGGGCGACGCCGGACCGAGGCCGGTCGAGATGCTGCTCGCGGGCCAGGCCGGATGCACGGGAATGGACGTGATCTCGATCCTGCAGAAGAAGCGCCTGACGGTCACGCGCTACGAAGTGGCCGTTACCGCCGAGCAGCGGGACCGGCAGCCGGCCACATTCACTCGCGCGGACGTCGTTCACATCGTCGAGGGCCCCACCGTCGACGAAGCGTCGGTCCGGCGCGCGATCGAGCTGTCCGCCACGAAGTACTGCTCCGTCGCGGCGATGCTCTCCGCGGGGACGGTCGAGATTCATCACCGCTACCGCATCGTCGGGGCTGCGGGCATAGCTCCGATAGAGGGTGAAGTCATGGTTACGGGGCCGAACGCGGACCCGGACAACCTTGCCCGGGCATAGGACGGCTGCTTCGGGCCGGCGAGTGATGGATGGGCGGCGCCTGCCCGACCTGGGTCCTCGGGGTGAGGGCTGGTTCGCGGTCCAGGTGATCTTGTTTGCCGCTATTGCCGCCGCCGGCACTCTGGGACCGGTGGTGGGTGGTGCCGCTCGGCTGGTTGGCGTGGTCCTGGGTGGGCTGCTCATCCTCAGTGGAGGCGTGCTATCGCTGCACGGCCTTCTGGACTTGCGCGAGAACCTGACGCCATTCCCAAAGCCGATGGACGGAGCCCGGCTCGTTGAGACGGGCGCATATCGACTCGTGCGGCATCCCATCTACGGCGGACTGGTCCTCGGAGCGTGCGGCTGGGGCCTCCTTATTGCCTCACCGCTGGCAGTGCTCGGAGCCTTGACGCTCGCCGCGTTCTTCAATCTGAAGTCACGGCGCGAGGAAGTCTGGCTCGCCGAAGCGTATGCGGGCTACCCGGAGTACAGGAGCCGCACGCGACGGCTCATTCCCTGGATCTACTGACCGCAGGCTCGCTTAACTTCGAGTCCGGTCGTCTGGCGGCAGCTGGGGCCAATAGGCAGACGCTTGTGGCGCATACCCGTAACCCGGCCAGCTCTGGTAGGCCTGGGAGTTTCTCAAAACGATCGAGCCGACCATTCGGTCGTGGAGACCGCGATGAAGACTGCTGGCACCCGCCGAAACGATCAGGATGATCATCCAGAGGCTGCTTCCCAATGAGACCAGATTCGACACCAGGTTAATGGCCCCGAACGAGCCCGTGCCGAGAGTTGTCCCTGTGGCTTCGCCGCTGAGCTGGTTCAGCGGGGTGGTCGCAGCCAGGTTCAAGAGCGCGACGAGGAATACGGCGCCCACAACGCTGGCGATCCCTTCGAGCAATCCCCACCGCAGCAGGGCCTGGTCAATTGAGAGGTTGGTACCGGTGGCATTGTCGGCGACCCTGAGCCTCAACAGGCGCTGGGCCGGTGAGCCCCCGATCTTGATCCAGCAGCCGGCGAAGTAGGCCACGCGTACAGCGATGTAGACGACGGCCGCCAAGACGATCGGACCCAAGTCGATGTTGAGAATTGGCGCCGTGATCGAGGCGAAAGGCTGGTTTGCCGACCCGTATTGGTATTGGTATTCGTACTGCTGGAGTTCATTGAGTGCTTGCTGGTTGATGGAGATCGCACCGGAGACCAGAGCCACAACGATGGGTATGAGTGAGAGGAGACCGGCGAGGAGCGCATCCAGAATCCACGCGCCGGTGCGCACGCCCATTCCGGCGATGACGGCTCCCTGAGGAGCTGGAATTCCCGGCCAATATTGGGCGGCCGACGGAACGCCATATGAGGCAGTTGTTGGGTTGCCGTAGGGCACGACTGGGGTCGGGAAGCTCGTCGAGCCCGTAGGGCTGGTCTGCGCCGTGCCTGAATGCTGCTGCCCCTTGAAGGCCCGGCACTTATAGCACGCAGATGCGCCCGGATGGTTGACCGAGTGGCAACTCTCGCAGGCCCACCAGGACGATTCCATTTGCCTCGCCTCTGCGTCTTCTTGTCCAAACGAGTCTTGCGCGCCCACTCAGTGATCCGCAGCGGTCCCAGCGGCAGGATCGCTAGCGGTTCTTCTGAACCAGCGTGCCACCCGCCGCCGTCCAGGCGTTCATCCCGCCGTCCAGGTTCCAGACGTTCGTGTAGCCCAGCTCGAGCAGCGACTGGGCGGCCTGGGCGCTCTCGACGCCGCTCCTGCAGTAGACGAGCACCTTCGCGTTCTTGTCGGCCGGGAGCTCCGAAGCTTTCGCCTTGACCTGGTCGTAGGGAATGTAGAGGTCGGTGCCGTCTATCTCGCCCATGTAGGGCGTCTTGACGTTGATCAGGGTGAAATCCTTGCTCTTGAGCATGGCGACGAGTTGGGCCGGATTGACGTTCGTCCATGTGCTCCCAACGCCCGGGGCCGTCGTTCCGAGTTGCGTTGAGCCGGCGTTGCTCGGGGCGGTTGCGGTTGCCGCCGGATGCGAGCCGGATGCGTCGCCGGAGCCAGTGACCAGGCCGAACACGTAGTCGGACCCGAGGACGACGGCCGCCGCCAGGACGAGGATCACGACCAGGAGGACGATGGGTGTCCGCCTGGTTGAAGCCGGTTCGGGAGCAGCTGCTCTCACCCAACCCTTCCGGTCACTCGGGCGTCCGCTCGAGGTGGACCGGCGCTTGGTGCTCATGGCCTAGTTGCTCTCCGCGTGCTGGCCGTGACCGCCGCAAGAGCCCGACCCTGAGCCGGAACCGGAGCAGCTGTCCTCAGAGCCAACGACACGGAGGGAGCTGCGACGGAAGGAAGCAACGGCCGAGGCAACGTCTGGGCCGTCCGTGGCGTAGACCGGCACACCGGCCTGATTGAGCCGGCTGATGGCGCCCTGGCCGATGCCCTGGCACACGACGGCGTCGTAGCCGTTCTCGCCGATGGTCTGGGAGGCCGGCACGCAGTCGCCGTGACCGTGGGAGACGGACGGGTTCTCGACGACGACGACGGTGTCCGCTTCGGTGTCCGCTATGGCATAGAAGGGAGCCCGCCCAAAGTGGCCGGAAAGCTGAGCCTGAGCGCCGTTGGCGTCGCTGGTCGGAATAAGCAGTCGCATTGGGTCTCCTGGGTTTTCGGCCGCGGCCGCGGCCATACCCTCATGTTGGTGTGATCAGCTAAGTGTGCGACATCGGACGGCTCGCTGCCGGGTTGGTCAGACGGCGTTGGATGTTGGTCTGAGGGCGAAGAAGAAGAGCGCTACCGGCCTGTAGATGACGTGGGCAAGCTTCATGAACGGAGCCAGAAGGACCAACTCCATGGCCACGGCGACGTGGAAGAGGAAGACCCAGTAACCCCAGACCGGCGCTTCGGGCAGATACAAAGCGAGTTCGAGGGCGAACCCGCTCACTCCGGTAAGCCACAACAGGGCGAGAAGCGTCCAGTCGGCGGATTGGGACTTCCGAACCGACCGGTTGGCTTTCTGGAGTCGATTGAGGATGAGCATCGTGGTGCCGAAGATCAGCATGGCTCCGGCGACGGTGCCCAGAAGCCGGACGGGATACCAGATCGGGACGGGAGTGCCCGTTGCTTTGATGCCCAGGAGCTCCAGACCGTAGTCGGCGATCGTGGCCGCGAACAGTCCCAGGAAGCCCCACATGGTGAGGGCGTGGAGAAGCCAGCGCCGTCGATACCAGGCCACGGGTTCCTGGGCCGCCTCACAATCCTTGCGATATCGCCGCTGCCCGACGGACTCCACGCCGAGGGCCATCCACAGGGCCGCCACGGACCGCTTCATGGCCGCCCGGCTGCCCAGGACGGTGCCCCAACCAACTCCCTCGGACCGCGCGATCCGGTGGGTCATCGTCGCGAGGCCGGCCAATCCAGCCAGGCCAACGACCACCATGACGGCCACGCCGAGGCTGTGGATCAGGTCCGACGGAATGAACTGGAACAGGGCGAGCGTCTGGCCGTTCTGCGGACCGTGGGCTGCATACATGAACATGGCGAAGACGGCCGCCAGCGCTACCGCGATCGCCGTGCCGAGGATGGGTTGGAGATACATGGTCCTGGCCAGCCTGGTCCTGTCGTAGCTGGCGATGGCGAAGCGGCGGGCGGCGGCCATGAACTCGCCCGGCTCCGCCTGACGTGGACAGGTCTCGCTGCACTCGCCGCAGTAGTAGCAGGTCCAGAGTTCCTTGGAAGCGAGCAGCTCCGCCTTCATGCCCACCTGGGCGTAACGGATGATGCGCCGCGGGAACGTGGCGTCGTCGCCTGTAAGCGGGCAGACGGCCGTGCAGTTGCCGCAGTTGAAGCACGCGGCGACGTCGAAGGCGCCGTAGCGCTGGATCTCGGGCAGGAGTGTGGGGTCGACGGTGACGGCCATCAGCGGGGATCCTTCGCGACGAGGGCATAGCGGACGTACGAGCCGTCCGTGGAGTCCTCGACGACCGAGCCGTACTTGCGCATGGCCGTGACGGTCCAGAGGATTGTCCTGGTGGGCAGCGCGGCGGCCTCGGCGATCTCGGGCACGGTAAGTGGGCCGGCCGCCAGGGCCTTCTTGATTGCCGCCTTCGCGGCGTTGTTCTGCCGGACCGACTCCAGGAGGGCAGGCGAGACGGGGCCGTGCTTGTCCTTGAGCTCCAGCATCTTGTTTCGCGGATTCTCGGGGTTAGTCATCAGCGCGCTCCTGCGATCAGCGGCTGCGCCGTAATCGCATCGATCATGGCCTTGTACTGGTCTATCTCCCAGCTGGCGACATCCAGGGCCGAGACCGGGCAGCTGGGTACACACGCTCCGCAGCCCTTGCAGGCGACCGGATTGACGTATGCCCGCTTCTCAACGACGCCTTCCTCGATCTCGACGTCCTGGAGCGCGATCGCTCCGGCATAGTGGCAAGCGTCGAGGCAGAGGCCGCAGCCGTCGCAGCGCGACGGGTCAACCTTGGCCACGAACGGCTCCATCTCCACGTGGTCGCTGGCCAGCAGGGCGGTCACCTTGGCGGCCGCGGCGGAGGCGGCCGAGGTGCTCTCGGTGATGTCCATCGGAGCCTGGACGGTTCCGGCGAGGAGCAGACCCGGGATGGCGCTCTCGACCGGTCGAAGCTTGGGATGGACCTCGAGGAGAAAGCCGTCGGCGCCTACGGGGGCGTGGGTCATGTCGATGAATTCGGAGATGTCACGGGGCTGGACGCCGACGCTCAGGATGACGAGGTCGACCGGGACCTCGATCTCGGCCCCGAACGTGAGCGTATCGGTGACGGTCACCTTGAGCGGGTAGTTGGCGCCTTCGACGACCTCGACCTTCGGCCGGTCCTCGTTGGCGAAGCGCATGAACACGACGCCCTTCTTGGAGGAATCGACGTAGTACGGCTCCTGATCGCGGCCGTAGGTTCGGATGTCGCGATACAGGTCGTAGACCGCCGTGTCGGGATACTTCTTTCGCAGCTCATTGGCTGCCTGCAACGTAGCGGTGCAGCAAACTCGCGAGCAATACTCGTGCAGCTTGCCGGCCGGTCCGGGCTCGTCCACGCCCTCGATCTGGCGGCTGCCGACGCAGTGGATGAAGGCGACCGAGCGTGGAACTCGCCCGTCGATCTCCAGTCGGCCGCCCGTGGGCCCTTCCGGGTCGAGCATGCGATGTACCTGCGGCAGCGTCACGACTCGAGGCGACGCCGCGTAGCCGTACTCGCCTGGGCGTGGCTGGTAGTGGTCGAAGCCCGTGGCCACGACTATCGCACCGGCCTCGATCCTGGTCTCCACCGGCTCGGCGTTCAGGTCGATGCCCGCTCCGGCCGCCGTTAGGCAGTCGCCGCAGCGGGTGCAGGTCGCCCAGTCGATAGCCGGCAGGTCCGGCTCCGACCCAGGATATGGTTGGTAAATCGCTTTGCGCTCGTCGATGCCGTCGTTGAACTCGTTGGCCACCTTGACGGGGCAGGCGGCGATCGCCTCGGCCGACTTTCGGAGATCGCGGCTCACACCGCGCGGCGTGGTTCGAAGAGTGATCGTGAAGTCGCCCACGTAACCGGTCAGCGCGACGACTTCGGTGTTCGTCAGAATGCTGACGTTCCGCTCGGCCTTGACCTCATCGATGAGGCGATGGACCAGCGGTCGAGCCGGATCCTCGGTCGGGAAGACGGTGTGGAGCTGGACGCTCCGGCCGCCCAGGAAGGGCGACTTCTCGATGAGTGTGACTCCGACGCCCTGGCGGGCCAGGTCGAGGGCCGCGCGCAACCCGGCGACCCCGCCGCCGATGACGAGGCTGCGATGGACGGCGGCGACTCGAACCTTGTCGAGCGGCTCGAGCATCTCGGCCTTGGCGACTGCGGCTCGAACCAGGGCGATGGCCTTCTCGGTCGCCGCCTTGGGGCTGTGCGGATGGGCCCAGCTGGCTTGCTCGCGGATGTTGGCCGGGAGGAAGAGGTACGGGTTCATGCCGCCGCGCTGAAGGGCGCGCCGGAACGTGGCTTCGTGGAGCTTCGGCGTGCAGGCCGCGACCACGACACGATCCAGCCCGAGCGCCTCGATGTCGTCGACGATTGCCTTCTGGCCCTCGTCCGAGCACATGAACATGATGTGCCGCGCAACCGCGACGCCCTCGAGTTGCGAGGCTTCGGTCGCGACTCTGTCCACATCGACGACATCGGAGATGTTGCCGCCGCAGTGGCAGACGTATACGCCGACCTTTTCGCCGCGGACGGGCTGCTGCGGAGTGGCCCGAGTGGCTGGAGTGGCTGGAGTGGCCTTGTCCGCGCCCTTTGGCTTTGAGCGTCGCTCAGCCACGCTGCACCTCCGAGCGACCGGCGACGGCGAGAGCGTCGCCCGCCTTGATTTCGCGGACATCGACCGCAAGCCCGTCTTCGGGGACTTGCGGGGAGTTAGGTGGCGGCCCGAGGTAGGTGGCGATCTTCGTAGCGGCCGCGCTGGCCTCGACGATTGAATCGACGATGTCTTTGGGGCCGATCGCGGTGCCGGCCGCGGCGACGCCGGGCATGCTGGTCAGCGTTGCGTCGAGCTTGGGCTCCGGGGACGCCACGAAGCCGTACTGGTCCAGATCCACCCCGATGAAGCGGCGCGGGTCGTCGCCGGGCTTGAGCCCGACGGAGAGGACCACCAGGTCGTGGACTGCCTCGGTTACGCGGCCGTCCTCCTCGATGATCTCCACTCGGAGCCGGAGGTCGCCGTTGGGCTCCTCCTCGATACGGGCGACCTTCGCCTTGACGAAGTTGATGCCCATCGAGCGAGCGGTCTGGTAGAACTGCTCGTAGCCCTTGCCGAAGGCCCGGATGTCCATGTAGTAGACGGTGATGTCGGCCAGCGGCAGCGACCCGGACAGCAGCATCGTCTGCTTGATGGCGTACATGCAGCACACCCTTGAGCAGTACGGAACGCCGAGTGTTTCATCGCGGGATCCAGCGCACTGGACGTAGGCGACGCTATCGGGAATCTTGCCGTCCGAGGGCCGCAGGACGCGCCCGTATGGGCCGTTGGGGGAGAGCAGCCGCTCCATGTCGAGGGCGCTGATCACGTTGGCCGCCACACCGCCCCGGTACTCCTTCTTGGCGTCGAGCGGAGTGGTCTCAAAGCCCGTGGCGATTACCACAGAGCGGGCGTGGACGGTCACCGAGACCGGCTCCTGACCGAAGTCGATGGCGTCGGTGGGGCAGGCCTTTTCGCACTTGCCGCAGTAGACGCAGGCGTCGATGTCGATCAAGGCCTTCTGCGGGATCGCGGTACCGAACGGGATGTAGGCCGCGCGGCGGGCGCCCATGTTGCCCTCGAACTCGTGCGGCAGTTCGACCGGACAGGCGTACTCGCAGAGGCGGCAGCCGATGCACAGGTCTTCATCGACGTAGCGTGCCTTGCGGGTCAGATGCGCCGTGAAGGCGGTGCCGTCCGGCGCGATGCTGTCCACGTCGGTGTATGTCCAGGTCGTGATGTTGTCGTGATGCGCCGCCGACGACATGCGCGGAGTGGTGATGCAGCTCGCGCAGTCCATGGTTGGGAAGACCTTGGAAAGTGCGATCATCTTGCCGCCGATACTCGCCGTCTTCTCGACGAGAAGGACTTTGTAGCCGCGATCGGCCAGGTCCAGGGCAGACTGCAGGCCGGCGATTCCTGCACCAACTACCAGGGCGTCTGTATCGATGCGCTGGTCCGTCACGCGGGCACCGCCGTCATCTCGCCGCTCACCGGACCGAGTTCGGCCATGACGGCTTCCATGTCGCTGACTTCCTTGAGAAATGCCTTGGTACAGACGCTGCAGATGGCGGTGAGCTTGAGGCGGCGGATGCTGATGCCCCGGGCCTTCATCAGTGCGTAGACCTTCGGGATGCGGGCGGCAAGCTGGTCATAGGAGCCTTCGTAGGGGCTGTCGGTACCGCACGAGGCGATGAGGATGCCGTCCACGCCCTTCTCGAAGCAGTGCATGTAGAACGACTCGGGGAACATGACCGGATCTGGGGTTGGGATGACGTAAGTGTTCGGCGGGTACTCCATGTGGGCCTGGCCCGTGGCGTCGATCCCCGGGTAGGAACATAAGAGCGTCGCAATCACCAGCATCCTGGTGCCCTGCGTGTCTATTGGAGTGCCAGTCATGCCATCTCCCGGACCGAGTCGGCGGTGGAATTGAGGCGCCCGGAGTGGGGCGTCACCGAGCCGGAGTCACCTGGCGAGTTACTTCTTGCGGCGAACGAAGACGCGCTCGTAGCCGTCGGCGGTGCCGAAACCCAGGAATTCATGGCCGACCTTGGTCGACCAGGCGCCGATGTCGCTCTTGGTGATCGGATCGCTCGACCAGATCTCCAGAACGGAGCCGATCGAAACGGCGCCGATGCCCTTCTTGGCTTCGAGCAGCGGGCCCGGGCAGGCGCTTCCGCGAGCGTCCACGACCTTGGCGACGGTTACTTCCGCGATCTGGGAGTCGGTGAGTTCGGTTGTCATTCTTGTGGCTCCTGGCTGACGAGTGCGTTACGGGTGGAGGTGACTTCGGCGACGAATAGGGCGACCGTCAAGGCAGGGCCTCGACGGGATCTCTGGCCTGTGTCGGTCGGGTCGAATAGGTAGCGGCCATGTCGCCCATGCGGGTCATGCGGCGAATGAGGACCTGGCGCATGAGGTCGCAGGCGGCCACCAGATCCGGGTCGACGAGCCTGTAGCGGACCTGCCTTCCCGTCCTTACCGCCTCGACCAGGCCGGCGGAACGCAACGCGGCCAGGTGCTGTGAGACGGTGGGCTGGGGCATCTCGAAGTGCTCGGCCAGTCGCCGCACTTCCATCGGGCCGGTCTCGCCGAGCAGATGGATCATCTCCAGGCGTCGCGGGCTGGCGATCGTCTTGAGGATGGAGGCCTGGAGGGCATAGATGCCATCGGCGGGGCGAAGCATGTGCGGTTTGCTCCTCGTCGGTGGCGCGGCCGGGGCCGCTGGCGATCAATTGATGTATGCGTGATCTATGAATAGATCATTGCATCGCATGTCCCATGTGCCATAGGTCACGAGGCTTTGGGTCCTTGGCATCGAGTTGCGGCGGAGCTCGCGGCCGGCTCCTCGGCGGAGCATTCTTCGGCCAACGAATACAATCTGTTGCGTGAGTACAGACAAGACAAACCAGCTCGGTCGGGTCTTCCAGCGCACCCTCGGGAGCGACCTTCCATTCGCGGCCCGGGCCGAAGGCAGCACGGTTTGGGATACCGAGGGGCGGCCGTATCTCGATGCCGCCGGCGGCGCGATCGTCGTCAACGTGGGGCATGGGCGGCAGTCGGTAGTGGATGCGATGGAGCGTCAGGCTCGCGCTTTCACCTACGTTCACGGCACGACCTTCACCAGCGAGCCGTTGGAAAGCTACGTCCGAGCAGTCGGGTCGCATCTCCCGGTCGACGATCCCGTGATCTACCCGGTCAGCGGCGGTTCCGAGGCGATCGAGAGCTGCCTCAAGATGGCCCGGTCATATCACCTCGCTCGCCGCGAACCGGACAGGACCGTCGTCCTGGCCAGACATGGCAGCTATCACGGCAATTCGATAGGCGCCCTGGACCTCTCCGGCCGGGCACCGTTACGCCGCCCCTACGAACCGTGGCTGGGTCGCTTCGGGCACGTCAGCGCCGCGTATCCATATCGCGCCGGAGAAGCCGCCGCTCACGCCCTGGGTGACGTGGACTTGCTGGTCGCCGAACTCGAGACGGCCATCGCCGAGGCCGGCCCTGGGCGAGTGGCGGCATTAGTGGCCGAGCCGATCGTCGGCGCGACTCTCGGAGCCGTGTCGCCGCCCGACGGTTACTGGCCCGCCGTCGCCGATGTCTGCCGGCGCCACGGCGTGCTGCTCGTGGTCGACGAAGTCATGACCGGCTTCGGGCGGACCGGGCGCTGGTTCGGGATCGATCACTGGGGCATCCGTCCCGACATCATGTCCGCGGCCAAGGGCGCTGCCGGGGGCTACTTCCCGCTCGGGCTGGCCGTGGCAAGCGGCAACGTCTACGCCACGATCACCGCGGGCGGCGGTTTCGTTCACGGGTTCACATACAGCCACTCGCCGGTAGGCGCGGCCGTGGCCGGCGAGGTGCTCCGCATCCTCGAGACCGAGAATCTGGTCGAGGCGAGCGCCGTCAAGGGCGAGCGGCTGCTGGAACTGCTCCGTGACCGCCTCGGCGACAACCCCAACGTGGGCGACATCCGCGGCCGCGGGCTGCTCGTGGGCCTGGAGCTTGTCGCCGATCGTGGCACGCGACGGTCGTTCCCGCGCTCGGCGCGCCTCATCGAGAGGGTCATGGCCCACGCCCGCAAAGACGGTGTGCTGCTCTATCACGGCACCGGCAACGAAGACGGCACCAACGGTGACACGGTATTGCTGGGGCCACCGTTCGTGGTTACGGACGCCGAACTAGAGACGATCGCCCGGGTCCTCGGCACGGCAATCGAAGCCGCTGCCCAAGAGGCGGGGTAGCTCCCCGGAGCTGAGCCCGTGCTGCCCCGGAGGCCGTCCCGCCCGATAGGCAAGCCTTCCTACACCATCCAGCGCAGCCAATAATCGCCAATGTTGGTGATGGCACGGGGCAGCCGGAGACCGTAGGGTTTGCACATGTCGGTGACTATCCCCGAGAGCCGTGTGTCTTCGCCTGCCGCGATCGGCGGGGGAAGGCGGCGTTCGTTGCGCCGTGCGCCCACCGTGCGGTCGTCTATCTGGGTGCCCATTGCCATGTCGATGGCCTTCTCTGCCGGCCTGGGTATTCTGGCGATCGGCGGCGATCTCGCGAGGAGTGATGTCCTGGCTTCGAGCGCGCTCATCGTTCTGCTGGTTGAAGTCATGGTCATGCCCATCATCGGCTATCGGTTCCACCGTGTTGCTGAATCTCGCACTCACGAAGCGCTCGGCCGAGCGGCAGCCGCCGAAGCCGGTCAGCGGGCTCGAGCCGACGAACTGGCCAGGGTGCTTACGGCGAGCCGCGGCTTTGCGCTCACGAACGCCGGGCAAGTCGATTACATGAGCGTGCTTGCCGAAATGACACCCAAAGGGGCCTCTTCGCTTCTCATCTGCGCCGATGCCGACACGGACATGGGGGGGACCGTGGTGGCCGCCCATGGTCCGCTGGCCGCTTCGGTCGTAGGCACGCAGCGGCGTATGTCGTCCGGCTGCGCCCGGGCCGGCGAGACGGCGGAGATAGCCTCGTACAGCGCAACCGGCCGGACGATCGGCAGCGCCCTGGATTTCGAGGCGTTGGCCGGTTACGAACCACCCGTCCTGGCGGTCCTGTCGATACGCATGACGGGCCACGACCACCGGTGTCTCGGGGAGTTGCACATGGTCGATCACGTGGCCGAGCGCATCCTCGAACCCGACTTCGTGACTCTGGCGCAGCTCGTCTCCAACCAGTTCGGCGTAGCCATGGAGAACAGCGCCCTGCTGGCGCGGGTCAGGAGCCAGCTCGTCGAGGTGCGGCGCGTTCAGGAGCAACTCGTGCAGGCGTCGAAGCTGAGCGCCATCGGCGAACTTGCCGCTGCCGTCGCCCACGAAGTGAACAATCCCCTGACTGGCATTCTCGGCTTTGCCGAACTGCTGATGGGCGAGCTTCCGGATTCCGACCCACGCCACGCCGAGGCGACAGTAATACGTGACGAGGCGCTCCGATCGCGCGCCATAGTGAGGGCGCTGCTGGAGTTCGCCCGGCCCAGACCGCCGCAGCGAGTACCGTCGGACATCAACGAGCTGTCGAGATCGGCCCTCGATCTCATTCGCTTCCGAGCCGTCGAATCCGGGGTGAAGCTAGTCACCTCGTTCGGCGATCTACCCGGAGTGGCGATCGATTCGGACGCGGTCCGGCAAGTGCTGCTGAATTTGTTCAACAACGCCGTCGATGCCATGCCCGACGGCGGCGAGCTGCGCTTGACAACGATCGCCGAGGCGGAGCGAGTCGGTATCGTCGTGGCAGACGTCGGCGTGGGTATGGACGATCGCACCCGGCAGCGGATCTTCGCGCCGTTCTTCTCCACGCGCGCCGGCAGTGGTGCCTGGACGGGACTGGGGTTGTCGATCAGTCTGCAGATCGTGGAAAGCCACGGCGGCTCCATCGACGTCGACAGTAAGCCGGGGCATGGCTCGGTGTTCACGGTATGGCTGCCGATCCATGCGGCCGGCTTCGACGGCGACGTCGTAATTCCGGCGGATGCCGCCGGGCCGGGTGATGCAGGGTCGCGGTCGCTGAACACGAATTCGGCGGCATCGGTTTCCGTGGTCCAGTCTCGCGACGCGTCGGCAGCGGCATGACCTGGGACCTGCAGCCTTCGCGCGGCGCCGATGCCAGGCCTCGAGTTCTGTGCGTCGACGACGAGCCGGTCATCCTCCAGATTCTGCGACGCTTGCTCGAGGTTCAGGGATTCGATGCAGTCACGAGCAGCGACCCCGTGGCCGCGCTCGCCTCGTTCAGTGAGGGCATGTTCGAGGTTGTGATCACCGACATCCACATGCCCCAGATGGACGGTCTGGTCCTCATGCGGTCCCTCCGTGAGAAGCAGCCGGACCTGCCCGTGGTCGTGGTCACCGGCCAGGGGACCGTTGACACCGCGATCCAGGCTCTGCGCGAAGGTGCCTCCGGAATGCTGGTCAAGCCGTTCACCGGCGAGGAACTGCTGGCCGAAGTGCGACGCGCCCTCTCGACGGCCCAGATTCAAAACGAGGCTCTCCAGTACCGCTATATCAGCCCGGTCCTGGACTCGATCGCGCTGACGCTGTCGACGGCGATCGAAGCCCGCAACCTCGAGACCGGTGAACACTGCCGGCAGCTCGGGGTGCTTTCGGAACGAATCGCGATGGTTCTCGGGTTGGACGACCGCCAGCAGATGACCGTCAGAATCGGCGGCTATCTCCACGACATCGGCAAGATCGGCATCGCCGATGCGGTGCTTCTCAAGCCCGGCAAGCTGACCGAATCCGAGATGGCCGAAATGCGCCGTCACAGCGAAATCGGCGCCGCCATCCTGCAGGTCTCGGATGCAATGTCCGACATCGCGCAGATCGTGCGACATCACCACGAACGCTGGGACGGCTGCGGCTATCCAGACGCCCTCGTCGGTACGGGCATCCCCCTCGGTGCCAGGATCATCGCCGTTGCCGATGCGTTCAGCGCCATGGTCACCGACAGAATCTACAGGCCCCAGCTGCAGGTCGAGGATGCCTGGGCAGAGCTGAGAGCCAACGCCGGCAGCCAGTTCGACGCCGAGATAGTGGAGGCTTTTGGGCATGTAGTCGACCGTGACGGCTGCCTGTGCGACCTTGGAGTCGCGGCCGAAAACAGCCTCAGGGCGGCGGCCGGCACGTCGATGCCGAACGAGGAACTGCACGCCCGGCTGGCGATGCTGCCCGTACTCGAACCCAGGGGCGTGGCGCTCATGCGCGAAGCCGAGTCTGGGACGACGCACAGCGGTGACCGGGTGTCAGTTTCCGACGGTGGTCCTGCCGAGCCGTCCGGCGGGCGCGAAGTCGCTTGAGCGGCCGTGTCGGCGGCGGCTACGCGTCTCGGCGGCGGCTGCGCGTCAGAACGTAGAGCCCGAGCAGCACGATAAGCAGCGGCCCTATCAGCCTGTCGGCGGGGAAGTTGGCGAACTGCGAAGACAGAACCTGACTGCCACCCCAGAGCGCCAGCAGTGCCCCGATGCCGAGGGTCCAGCTCGTGCGCTTGCCCGGCTTGGAGCGGATCAAGGCCACGAGCATGACCCCGAGGCCAAGGAACAGCGTTCCCCAGCCCTCACCGTGGATGAGCCCCACGCCGGTCAGGACATCCGAGAGTGCCAGCGCCGTAACGAACATGCCCGCATATAGCGCCAGATCGCTGCGGTCCCGGATGCCGACCAGGAGCAAGACCACGCCGAGCGCGAGGAAGAAGGCCGAAGCCCCGATCTGCGCCTGGCCGAACAGCTGGCCGGCGGCGAGCAGTAACCCGACGACGATCAGGAAGAACCCGACGGTCTTTACGCCGGATCCGTTGCCGCCCCAGTTGCCGTCGATGGTCCAGTCGTTGAGCCGGACCACATTCGGATCGCGCTGCTTACCCATGGCCGCAGATTACCAGCCGGCGCCACCGGCTGTGGACTGACTGCGTCCGGCCTGCTAGTCCAGCGTTGCCTCGACGCTCAGCGCCACGTTGCCGGCCAGGGCTCTCGAGATCGGGCAGCCGTCTTTCGCGGCGGCGGCAAGTTCGCGGAACCGGGCCTGCTCGAGACCGGCGACGTGGCCGTGGACGATGAGCTTGCTCGAGATGACGGTCATCTTGCCATCCACACGGTCCAAGCTGATCTCGGACGTGACGACGAGGCTCTCCGGCGGCGTGCCGGCCTTGGTCAGATCGCTGGAGAAGGCCATCGAATAGCAACTGGCGTGCGCCGAGGCGAGCAGTTCTTCGGGGCTCGTTTTGCCGTCCGCCGACTCGGTGCGGGACGCCCATGTCACCGGCAGATTCGCGAAAGCTCCGCTTGTGTCGGCGGTCAGGACGCCCGAGCCGTTCATCAGATTGCCCGTCCACTTCACCGTGGCGCGTCGTATCGCGGCCATAGGAACTCCTTCGTTGAGTAACGATTACGACGGCATGTTCCCACTCGACGTCCAGTCCGGCGAACGCGCCTGACCATCGGTCGGCCACGCGCAACGACTCGGGCCGGCGGCGGGGCGCCGGCTATCCGCGGACCGTGGAAAAGCCCGCCTTCAACTCTCGGAAGAGGGCGCGGTGACCGGCTCCGTCCGGGGGCACCATGAAAGTGGCGCCGGCGAATGCCAGGTAGTCGCGGAGGCAGGCCGCCAGAGACCTTACGAAGCCGGGCTCGTCGAGCGGGTCGAAGCCGGCCTCCCAGGCCAGGGTCAGGATTCGGACCGACTTCGCCGCCGCGTCGATCCGCGGCTCTATGCGACCCACGAAGCGGTCGCCGTAGAGGACGGGCAGGACGTAGTAGCCCCAGCGTCGCTTGGCCACCGGCGTGTACACCTCCCATTTGTACTCGAAGTCGTATAGGGGGCCGAGCAGGCTGCGGTCCCACATCAGAGGATCGAGAGGCGCAATGAAGCTGCATCCGCGCTCCAGGCGAGGGGACTCCAAACCTGCCTCGACGGTCAACCCGGCGGCGACTTCAGTCTGCGCCTGCTCGAGGAGCGGCAGTTCGCGGGCGATGATGTATCGCTCGCCCTTGAGGCCCTCGACATGGATCGCAACGATCTCGCCGCGGTCCAGGAGTTCGTGCTGGAGTTGCTTGCGCAGCGTCGCCTCTCCAATACCCAGCCAGACCTCGCCGCTGCCGGCGAAACTCAGAAGGCCGTGGCCGCGGAATCGGGACAATGTCTTGTGGAGGAGCTGGTCGCGTTCGGGGACGGTCGCGGCGAGCAGCTCGGCGGAGAAAAGCCGCTCGACGAGGTCGTAGTAGCGGCGATTGCCGTCGCGCCGGGCGAGGCCGAGACGGCCGGTCACTGACAGCGCCTCAAGCACCGCCCGAACTGCGGCCGTCGGTCCCCACCACCAGTCGATCGCGGCTTCCGGCGCGAAGTCGAGCGAGCACTTGGGCCCCTCCGCCTCGATTTCGGCCAGAAGCTTCTCCGCGAGGGCCGCGTGGTCTCGGAGCAGCGGTCCGACCGAACCGTTTCCGAAGGTCCGCCAGGAAATGCGGTAGTACGGCAGCTCTGATGTCGGCAGCAGGTTAAGGGACTTGTTGTACGTCTCGAAGAGCTGCCGGCGCCCGTAGAGAAGTTCGTCGGTGATCTCCCGACGGTAGCCCGCGATCCGGGCGTGAAGGACCAGATCGTGGTTGCGGCCGGCCACGCCGAGTGGGTCGAATTGGAGCGAGCCGAGCCGATCGACGACTCGCATGACGCTTTCCGGCGAGGCGGGGAGCGACCGCGGCGGTGCCAGCAAGTGACGAATCGCCAGGAACCGGCGCGCAGTCGGGCGGTCGATGATCGGAGACACGTGCCGATTGTGCCGGTCGCGGCGTCAGGGCGTTTGAGATAGGACCTTCGGCGCCAAATCGTTGCGCGGGGAGCTGAGCAGCATGAGCGAGCGGGGGCATATCGTCAGCTTGGCCCCGGGCGCGAGCCGCTCGTCCGTGCCAGTGTCGTAGCCCTGAGCCGAATCGATCTCCACGCGCCAGGTCCGGGGAGTTCCCACATTCGGTACTGTGAATCCGAGCGGCTCCCACCAGGCGTTCACCACCAGTAGCAGGTCGTCGTCCAGCACGAGCCGGCCTCGAGCATCGCGATCGGCGTCACTCGTGCCGTCGAAATGGGCAACGACGCTGCGAGTCCAGCCTGCGCCCCAGTCTGAGTCGGTCATCCGCGAGCCTGCCGGCGTGTACCAACCGATGTCGTCGCGTCCGATGCCGCTGGCGTAATGCCGCCGGCGGAGCACCGGATGGTGCTTGCGCAGGGCGACGAGCTGGCGGGTGAAATCGAGCAAATCGCGATCGATCGAGGTCCAGTCATACCAGGAGATGTCGTTGTCCTGGCAGAACGCGTTGTTGTTGCCGTGCTGCGTTCTACCGAACTCGTCGCCGCCCAGGATCATGGGCACGCCCAGGCTCAGCAGTAGCGTGCTCAGGATCGCTCGGGACTGGCCGGCACGCAGTTCCAATACCGTCGGGTCTGTCGTAGCGCCTTCGACTCCGCAGTTCCAAGAGCGGTTGTCGTCGGTGCCGTCGTTGTTCGATTCGCCGTTGGCTTCGTTGTGCTTGACGTCGAACGAGACCAGGTCGCGCAGCGTGAAGCCGTCGTGGCAGGTTGCGAAGTTGATCGAAGCGTTGGGTCGGCGAAGCGAGGATCCATAGAGGTCCGCCGATCCCGTGAGGCGCGTCGCGAGATCAGGCAGTGTGCCGTCGACGCCCCGCCAGAAGTCGCGCACGGTGTCGNNATCGGCTTGCGGCCCGTGTGCTGGTAGAGGTCCGAGGAGCCCGTGACGCGGCTCGCGAAGTCGCCGAGCGTGGCCGGCTCGCCGCGCCAGAAGTCACGCACGGTGTCGCGGTAGCGGCCGTTCCACTCGCTCCAGAGCGGCGGGAAACGGCCCACGTCGTAGCTGTCGGACTGCCCGACGTCCCACGGCTCCGCGATGAGCTTTACCCGCCCGACGATCGGATCCTGCGAGACCAGATCGAAGAAGGCCGACGCTCGGTCGAAGCTGCCGTGCTCGCGACCCAGGGCCACTGCCAGGTCGAAGCGGAAGCCGTCGACGTGCATCTCGGTCACCCAATAGCGCAACGAGTCCATGATCATCCGCAGGCACGTGGCATCGTCGACATTAGGGGAGTTGCCCGTTCCGGAAGTGTCGTAGTACTGACGCGCGTCGTTGGCGGCCAAACGGTAGTAAGCCGGGTTGTCCAGTCCTCGCCACGACAGAGTGGGCCCGAACTCGTTGCCTTCGGCCGTGTGGTTGAAGACGACGTCGAGGATCACCTCCAGCCCGGCTTTGTGAAGCGCCTTGACCATCGTCTTGAACTCGTCGACCTGGCCGCCGATCCGGCCAGCGCGAACCTCGGCGGAATAGCCGGCGTGCGGAGCGAAGAATCCGAGAGTGCTGTAGCCCCAATAGTTGTCGAGGCCCTTGGACCGGAGGAAGCCGTCGTCTGCGTGATGATGAACGGGCAGCAGTTCGACGGCGGTTACGCCCAGCCTGGTCAGGTGCTTGATCGCAGGCTCACATGCGAGGCCCGCGTACGTGCCTCGCAGACCGGCCGGGATATCGGGGTGCAATTGAGTGAATCCCTTGACGTGGGTTTCGTAGATGATCGTGTCGGAGTAGGGGACGGCGGGGGCGGCGTCGGTGCCCCAATCGAAGACGTCGCCCATGACCACTCCGCGCGGCACGTACGGCGCTGAATCGTCGCCGCTGGGGCGGTCGGGCGAGTCCGGCTCATAGCCCAGCAGGGCCGGGTTCCAGTCGATCTCACCGGCGATGGCCCTGGCATAGGGATCGAGGAGGAGCTTGTTGGGGTTGCAGCGCAGTCCGCGACCGGGCGCGTACGGGCCGGTCACCCGGTAGCCGTATCGCTGACCGGCATTGACGTGCGGAACGAAGCCGTGCCAGATGCCGGCGTCCTGCTCAACGAGATCGAGCTGCGTTTCGTGGCCGTTCCTGTCGAAGAGGCACAACGTCACACGTTCGGCAACGCTCGAAGCGACGGCGAAGTTGACTCCATGAGGTTCCAGCGTCGCGCCCAGCGGATACGGGCGCCCCGGCCAGAATGTGAAGCTCAACTGCCCCTCCCGAGGGAACTCGGCGGACGCTTATGTGGGGTCAGCGTGCCACACCTGGACCGGACGGTCCAGCGTTCAGCAGCAAGGAGGCGACGTCGTCGGCCGATGGCGGCTCCATCGAGTCCAGGCCGTCCACCGGCGATGCCAGCGCTGCATCGACTGCGGTGAGCAGGGATTCAGCGGAGAAGGGCTTGGCCAGGAACGGTACGGAATCGTCTCTGCCTCCCTCGACGATTTCCTCCGCGTAGCCCGAGACCAGGAGGACCCTGAGCCCCGGCCTTGTGCGGCGAAGGTGCGTGGCAAGTTCCGGGCCGCGCATTCCGGGCATGACGACGTCAGTCAGCAGGAGATCGGGCGGTTCGACCATGGATGCGGCGGCCAGGATGGCCTCGTCGGGACCGGCCGCGGCGGTTACGTCGAAGCCGGCTCTGACCAGGACGCGCTGAGCGATGTCGCGCAATCCGGGCTCGTCCTCGACCAGCAATATCCGTCCCGAGCGCCGCTCTGGACTGGCCAGCTGGGCGCGCCGGGAAGGCGCTCCCGACACCGGAACCTCGCGCATCACTAACGGGAAGTAGAGCCGGAATGTAGTTCCGTGGCCCGGCTCGGATTCCACGATCACCGACCCGCCCGACTGCTTGATGATGCCGTACGTCGTGGCGAGACCCAGGCCGGTTCCGCGGCCGCGGCTCTTGGTGGTGAAGAATGGCTCGAAAATGTGGTCGCGAGTCTCTGCGTCCATGCCCATGCCGGAGTCGATGACCGAGATGGTCACGTACTCGCCGGGAGCCAGTTCGTGAGGCCGCATCCGGCTGGAATGGCTGTAGCGGTGATGGCCGGTCTGGACGACGAGCCGCCCGCCCGCGGGCATGGCGTCGCGCGAGTTCAGGGTCAGATTCAGGATCACCTGCTCGAGTTGGGTCCGGTCGGCCCGTAGATAGCCGGCGCCCGGGTCGAGGTCGATCTTGAGTTCGATCTGCTCGCCGATGAGCCGCCGCAGCATGGACTCGACGCCCGAGGCGACATCGTTCACGGCCAGCACCTGCGGCTGGAGAATCTGGCGGCGACTGAATGCGAGCAGCTGCTGGGTGAGGCCCGCCGCCCTCTCGGCGGCACCGCGAATGCCGGTCAGGTACTCGGTCAAGTCTGTCGAGGGCGGTTCGTCCAGCGATAGATCGGCAAAGCCCAGGATCGCGGTCAGGATGTTGTTGAAGTCGTGGGCGATGCCTCCGGCCAGGCGGCCTACGGACTCCAGCTTGCGGGCTTCGAAGAGTTCGGCCTGGAGTCGATCGAGTTCGCTCGTGTCCTCCATCAGCGAGATCGCGCCCAGAATGCGGCCCGTTTCGTCGGCGATAGGGGCGAAGTGGGCGCGGACGTTGATCGGGCGGCCGTCCTTCGTGTGGCTCGGCAGCTCCTGCTCGACGATGGACGCCCCGGCCAGGACCCGTGGCATCAGGGCCTTTGCCTCCGACGACTGGTCGGGCGGAACGATGGGGGAGCGCTGGCCCATGACCTCTTCGACGCTGTAGCCGAAGAGTTGTTCCGCGGCCCTGCTCCAGAACAGAACGCGGCGATGTCTGTCCGTGACCACGATCGGTAGGGGCGACGAGTCGAGGATGGCTCGCAGCGTTTCGGACGTCTGCCGAAAGCGCTCCTCGAGGATGAGCCGCTCTTCGGACTCGGCGGTCTGCTCGCGGACCATGTCGACCATCGAAACGATGGCCAGAACGACGATCATGGTGCCGCCGAAGGCAATTGCTCCGAAATCGATGGAGACACGAGTCAGACCCTGGACGGCCAGTATCGCGGGCGCTGCCAGTACCGCAATCAGCAGCGTTACAACCCTGGACATGGTCATGCGATGGCCGGAACCAGCGTTGAGGCGCGAGGGCTTGGACATCGACGGATGCAACGCTGCGGCGCCCCACAGGCCGTACTGGGCGAACAGCATTGCCGCAGCCAGCGGCGAGTTGGCCCAAATTGTCCCGGGGCTCATGAGGCCGTCACCGACGAGCATCGCCACCACGCTGAGGACGAACAGTCGCAGCGACGTCGTCCTGGTCTCCGATCCGAGCAACAGGCAGAAGACGACGCCGACCAGGGCGATGTCGCACAGCAAGAAGGCGATCTCGACGGTTCGATCGAGAGCGGAGAGTGTCCGGCTCGCCAGAATGGGATCCGCCACCGCAACCCATACCAGCAGGCCAACGCCCGCTGTCAGGATGCCGCCGTCGAGGAGTACCGCCCAGCTGGCCCCGAGCGGGCGCCGCACTACCAGGAGAGTGAATCCAAGGGTCACGGTCGGGTAGGCGGCCAGATACAGGAATTCGGGGATGGACGGGAACGCGGTCGCGTCCCGAATCGCGCCGGTCAGAACGGCCGAAGTGTCGCCCAGAGCGAAGCACAACTGACCCGCCGCAAGCAGCAGCCACGGCCATCGCGGTCGAGGATTGAACAGGACCGTACCTGCCACGACGGCAGCGACGCTGGCGATTCCCAGGAGGCCTCCCACGGCTGGCTGGAAGGCCGCGCCCGCGGCGGACACGAGCAGGAACAAGGCCGCAGTACCGCACAGGTAAGGGGCCCACAACCTGGTGATCACGGCCGGCGGGAGGTCGTGGAGCTGATGCACCACCGCAGGATGGTTGAATCTGAGCTGGTAGCGAATGCCCCAAACGTCCTACGTCACTTCACCGGGGGTCGTTTGCGCTGAGATTGCATCGCATACGCGGCTTGACCATAGCGGTCTAGTACCAGCCGTTATTGGCCTTGAAGCGGTAGGCAGCGCAAGCCGACCCGTAGCGCGAGTTCACGTACCAGATACCCCACTTNNGGGTGCGCCTGAGGAATGCCGTAGGAAGCCGTGCTGGGATTCCCCGAAGACGGATGCATAGCCCGCGGATTCCATCTGGACTCGTGGTAGAAAATCTGATCGATGCAGTTGTACTGAGTCGCGCCGATGACCCTCTTGACGTAGGCCTTTGCGTTGGCGACGGTGTCTCGGTATACGGTTTTCGGCTTCTTGGTGGCCGACGGCGAGGCAGTGGGTGTCGGGCTGAAGGCCTGACTCGGGGAGGCCAGTGGCGTCATCTCCGACTCGGCCGGCGACGCAGTCGCGCTGGCCACAGCTGCGACGACACTCGCTGTCGGCTCGAGTGCCGCGGCGTCAGGGTCGGCTGTGGCATGCGCCACTCCCACACTGACCATGCCCGTGAGGACGATCGCGCAGGCGGCCAGTGCCAATAGTGGCCTTGGGGATAGGATCGTCATGGTAGTAGCTCCATTGCACATGACCTACGCGGGAGGCAATAGTCGGCATGACAACGCCGGTCTCAGATTGGGAGTCGAACGCTGGCGGCGGGCGATCGACGTCCCTGTAGAGGTCCGTCGAGCCACGAGCGCCGGAATTCGAGGGAGGGCGCGCTGGTCGAGATGCGCGAGAGGCGTCCACCGCCGGCCGCGGCAGGATAGCACGGTCGGGGCCGCACCTTGCCTCAACAGGGTGCTCGTTTGACGTACTCGTCAGCAATCCCGATAATATGACTCGGAATTAGAACATCCCCAATGGTGGCGGTCCGGCGTCCCCCTCCGCTCGGACCGCCGCCTTGCTCCAAGGAGCGCTATGGCCAGCAGCGCGGAAATCGTCTCAAGCGAGTACAAGTTCGGCTTCCACGACGAGGTCGACTACCTCGAGGAGACAAAGGCGGGCCTGACTCGCGAGACGGTCGAGGAGATCAGCCGCTTCAAGGGCGAGCCTCAGTGGATGCTCGACTTCCGGCTGCGGGCCTACGAGCACTACCTTGCCCGGCCGATGCCGACCTGGGGCGGCGACCTGAACGCGATAGACATGAGCAAGATCGTGTACTACCGCAAGCCGTCACAGGGTGAGGAGAAGTCCTGGGACGACGTTCCCGACAAGATCAAAAAGACCTTCGAGCGTCTCGGCATCCCCGAAGCCGAGCGCAAGTTCCTGGCCGGCGTCGGTGCCCAGTACGACTCCGAGGTCGTCTACCACTCCGTCCGAGAGGAACTTTCGAAGATCGGCGTGGTCTTCATGGGCACAGACCAGGGCCTGCGAGAATATCCAGACCTGTTCAGGAAGTACTTCGCCACGGTCGTCCCGCCCGAGGACAACAAGTTCGCGGCGCTCAATAGCGCCGTATGGTCGGGCGGCTCATTCGTCTACGTGCCCAAGGGCGTGGAAGTGCCTCTCCCGCTGCAGGCCTACTTCCGTATCAATGCCGAGAACACGGGCCAGTTCGAGCGAACGCTGATCATCGTCGACGAAGGCGCGAAGGTTCACTACATCGAGGGCTGCACCGCCCCGATCTACACCACGGACGCTCTCCATGCCGCGGTCGTGGAGGTCATCGCCCTGCCCGGGTCGAAGGTTCGATACACCACGATCCAGAACTGGTCG
>PMLK01000001.1 GCA_003158875.1 Chloroflexota bacterium | reverse complement strand
CGTTGACGAAGATCACGATGTCCGCCCGCCGGTTGTGCCCCTGCGGCCCGACCACCGTGAACTGGTTGACCGCCAGCCAGTCATTGTTGTCCTGATCGGCGAAGTCGATCACGCGCGCCTGCGCGCCCCTGATCGGCTCGCCCGGCCGGTGGTACTCGACCGTGACGCCGTTCACGAGCATCCGATGGATCGCCCGATTGCGCTCGATCAGCGACGGGCCGTCTGCGCGAGCGATCTTGCGGAAGGCATCGTCGAGGGCTTCTTGCGGGAGGTCCGGGTTCAGGCGTACGAGGGCTTCGCGGAGGCGGCGCTCCAGGACCAGGTCGCGGTACGTGGGGTCGGTGCGCTCGGCGCCGGGCTGGCCGAAGGCGATTTCGGGGCCGTGGGCAACCGCGAAGCCCGAACGGGCGAGCCAGTCGAATGCAGCCTCCTCGACAGTCGATTCCGCGAAAGCCGAGTTCATCGAGCTTCTTTGAGCGTCAACTCGAACAGGCTTCGCATGGGCGCGCGACACACCACGAACCAGCCTCCTCTCTCCATGTCAATCCGCACGGTATCGCTAGCCCTCACGTACAAGAACACAGGTTTCGAGGTTGGGACCAGTTTCGGTCAGGAGAGGAAGCAAGTACTCCTCGACAAACGCCTCGTGGTCGATGCCGAACTCCTTGGAGGCCAGGATCTCCGTTCGAGCTGTAAACCAACAGAACCAGATGGCAAGCCGAATCTCCTGAGCCGGATCACGCCCTGGAATGCTGGCCATCGGAATCGACTCTGATAGATCGAAGATGTTGTGCCATCTCGCGTCAGGATGACTCGCGCCAGATAGATACGTGTAAACAAAGTCGTGGAGGGTGCGTAGGCGACAGTCGTCAGCGATTGAGGCGATCGGAGCCGCTTGAGTGCGGGAGCGTGGCTTGCCAACGTACTGCCGCACTGAGGGTGGCAGCTCTCCGAAGTACCTGTCCGCCGGCGCCGGGCCGGACAGCGATCTAAACGCGTCGTAAACACGCGCATCGAGCTTGTGAATCGATTCCTCAAAAGCTTCGCAGCGAGAATCTCCTGACAGCCTGAGCATGTAGGAAATCTGCAACCAGTCCTCGTAAGCCGCTCGGACGACCATATGGCTCTCCAGGTAGAGGCCAGCTTTGAAGAGAAGGTCAATAGCCTGGACCCGGCGGAGAGCACGCATCGCGAACACGGTCGAAGTGGCCTGACGGCGATCCATGCCAACCGTGGGTTCGCCCCATACCATCGTGAAAAGGCGCACGAGCTCCGGGAGCACGCCATCCCAGTAGTAGACGCCATCCGTCATGGGTTCGGCCTTACACGATTCGACGATTCCTGTCTCCGAAATCGCAGGTGAGCCAATGACCGATCCCTGTGCCAATTGGCGGGGTTTAGTCCCGAATTCATCGGCGCGGCCACGAGTCGGGAACGAGCTTCAGGCCGCCACGCCAGCGTTCCACGACTGCATCTTGGTACCAAGGTTCGTTAATGTCCGCGTGCTCCGTGATGACGACCTGCAAGCCAGGAGCGACGTCCTGAACAGCGTCGAAAATGAGCCTGAACATTCGCGACACCAAAGCTCGATCATCCTCTGAGATCACGTCCGTCGAACCGTCGACATCCTTCTCGGATGGGAAATAGACCTCGGACGGTTGGTCCAGAAAGAGGAATCCGGGAACGGGCCGGTCCCGCTGCACGAACCATTGGTGCAGCGCGAGGTGAGCGATCAGGTGATACCCCACCCAATTCTCCCCGGAACCCATTCGCTCCATGGGCAATGGACCGTCGGGTGTGTCTGCCACGACTGTCAGTCGGTTGAGGTCGAGGCGCAGAGGGAACGTTGAATGCTCGAGATTAAGTTCGCGAGCCCAATCCGTCATCTTTCGACCAAGGATGGATGAGATCGACTCGATCCTTTCGCGAATGCGCTCATCACTCAACGCCGACTCGAGTTCAGCGATTTCCTTCCGGAGCAATTCAGCCGCAGCGCGAGACTCCTCGTCATCAGCAAGCTCGGGCTGACTTTCCACGTACAGACCAATTCTGCCAAGGATGTGCGCTTTCCTCGCGATGTCGTCCCTCAACTGAGCCGTCTGGTCATTCGCAGTCCGAACGGCCTCCATCTCGGCCCGATTCTTGGTTAGTTGGTTCTGAGTCCCTTGCAGTCGGTGTTCCAGCTCGCCAATCAGTTGCTCCAACTTGGGCGTAGCTTGGGCAGCTGACTCCAACCGAGACGCAAGCATCGTGAGCGTTCCGTCCACATCGGCTGGCGACGGAGGCCGAACATCTTCATTGAGCGGCTGGGCGCACAAGGGACATGCCGGCTCAGCACCGGGAGTCGCAAGGATCCCGATGGATTGGAGGCGGTTGCGCTGCTCGGAAGCTTCTCGCGTGAAGTCCGAAGTCTCAACGCCGAACGAACCAATCGTTGTCAGTTCCTCACGAATCCGGCGCTGCTCATCCAGTAGCCGAGCCCGTTCGGCCGTTAACCTGGAGAACTCAGTACCGTCCGGCAGTGCCACATCCACATCAGCCAAGGGGGTTGACGCGACGACGCGGAGAGCAACCAGGGTCTCTTCCCAGGTGGCCGGCTCGGCTCCACTGAGCCCGGCGTCCCGGGCTTGAGCGATAAGCCCGCTTGCCACGCTCATGCCGGTTCCCCGCAAAGAGGACAGTTCCGCCAGCCGCCGTTCTATCGTGCGGAGTTGCTCTCGAAGCCTGCGCAGCTGCTCGCGCCTGCGAACATATTCGTCATCGACCGCTCCGAGGAAGTATGGAAGAGTGTCCTTGACGGCTTGAGCGAAGAAGGGATCGCCCGTGCCATGGAACAGCTGCTGACGTCTGATGATCTCGTCCTGAGGTTGGAAGCACATTACGAGCGCGTGACGCACATTGGCGGCCAGAACAGATCTGGTTTGGCCCGCCGGAGGTTGGTGAATGTTCTCGGCTATCCCTGACCACCCGGACAGCAACGCAACCACGCCACTGGCGTTCGTCGTTTGGCGAAGCTGGTCTAGCGCCGGAACAGCTACCGTCTCGCTCAAGTCAACGTAACAATCCTGGCTGGACGCCTTGTCGGGGGCAGGACATCGGCGCGCCACGAAGGCCTGCCCATCAGCCAACTGGAGCCGAAGCCCGAACCACGAAACTGCCCGCCGGATCGGGCCTTCGGGCACCCGACATTCGGAACTGCCAAACACGTAATCCACGATGTCGATCAGAGCGGACTTGCCAGTCTTCGAGGCGCCCGTTACAACATTTACGTGCCCGGTCCTGAACGGGAGACTGCGGCGGTCACCATCGTGGCTGAACAGGACAATCTCAACGATTTGGATGTTCACGGCCTCACTCCGAACAGGGCCATAACCGTTTCAGGGCTACCCGCCGCACCCAACCATTTACCGACGAGCGAAGCCCGGCTCACGCAGGTCCGTACCTCAGGCGATGATTCGCCAGCCGCCGCTACAACGCGCCGACGGTCATTGAACGCCCGTACCACTCCACCCGAAAGGTCAAACAAATGGTTGACGCCACCAAAGACCAAGGCCTCGCGAGTGAACGGCAAGAGAGTCTTCGCCAGCGATGGCACTCGGACTCGCGCATGCGGGTTCTCCGCGAGCCAAACTGGCACCGAAGTTGCGACTGTTCGCGGCAGTGAGTCTCTAACTTCCTTATGAAGGACGAGCGGGAGAACCAAGAAGGCAACGTCGAACGGCATGGAATTGCGACCGCCATTGGCATACGCGCTGCTTGCACTCCAGAGGACTAATGAACAGAAGCCCGGATTGAGCAGCGCTCTTTCTTCAGGGGACCTCGTCGACCAAGTGGTCATTCCAAGCCCTCCGTGCCACCAACAATTGCAGCAATCCGGTCTCGGAATTCCGGATGCCATCCCAGGCGGAGGCCGTCTGCCAGCATGTGCAGCGAACCTCGAGTCACCCACGGCGCGGTGACTTTGGGCCTAATCGGCATTGAAACCGACTCTGCCCACTTCAGGACCTCGCGTGCCGCCCGTTGCTTGGCGTCCTCCGCGGCAGTTGCCCCCAGTTCGTCCTTGACTCCCTCGAAGACAAGCTCCCACTCCTCGACAAGACGCCGCTCATACCGGCTCAGGTCGCCAACCAAGAGCAAGTCATTGCGTATCCATCGAGACCGCTGTTCGAAAGCGCGGTAGTAGTCGCGCACCGCTGCCGCAATTCGCACCTTGCCTGCATTGATGATCTGGAGCTGCCGCACAAACGTCGATCCCGCATGGGCGAGCCGAGTCTCTTCATCAAGGTCAAACGCAAGCAAGTCATCGTCTATTGGCAAAGCCTCAGGTCCAAACTGCTCTTGCAGGTCCGAGAACTCGGCTTCGATCTCGTCCGCCAGAATCCGATCTGCGAGACCTGGGGAGGCGAGCTGCTTCAGGACCCGCCGCAGCCACCAGCTCTCCAGCCGTTCGAGGAAGGCGTCGAGATGAGGGCGACTAACCGCCCAGAACAGATCGGCCTTCAACTCAGCGTCCAGGTCGGCCATCTGGGGCGCAGAGTCCAAAACGAAGACGCGATCCACTAGCTTCTTCCGTTCGGCAAGTGAGGCTCGATTGAAGGCTCGGTAGGCCTCTGCATTCGTGGCACTGACCGACGATCCCGCAACTGACGCCATCGCCGCCAAGGCGCCCTCGACGTCACGCCCTTCCCTGGGCCGCAATCGGGCGGCGATGGATCCAGCCGGTGCCGCGCTAGTGGTCAGAAGGTAGAAAGCAGTCGAACTCTCGACACTAGCGGAGGCCGAAAACCAAACCCGTAATGTCTTCCATAAGTCGGGGCTTGCGTCAGTTAGGGATGCCAGCCGACTACGATGATGCTTGGTCTGAAGGAGCTCGGCGGGCGTTCCACCCTTCGTCTCGAATGTCACGTCGTCCAAAGTCTCTAGAGAGACTAAGAAGTCACGACTCGCCTTCAAACGACGGAGCGACCAGAGCAAGGCGACGCGTGCCTGGTACAGGTATCCCAGTGCGCTGTCCGCCGCGGAGAAGCGGCCACCATCGGGCGAGGTCATAGTCGAGCCCCTTCCACCCTCTCTTTAGGCCTATCCGTCCGTGCGCCAGTCATGAGCCTCGCCAGAAGGTGATCTCGCGCCTCGCTGAGGATTGTCGACTCAGATACGTTTCGGGTCAGCAACGAGCGTAAACCCGAAACCTGCGTGCCGAAGGCATCTGCCAGCGCAGGCGGTGGAAGAACAAGGCGAAACGCGCTTAGGACTTGCGCATTGAGGCTGGCGCGGGTGGTGCCAGTTCGATATCCGTCAACTAAGGACCAATAGTCGTCAGACCGAAGCCAGTACTGCAAGAAGCGGTCGTACCGATGGTCTATGGGCCGGAAGCGGATCAAATACGAGGCATAGACTGCACCCGTGTCTTCCTCGATCATCACTCCGTGTCCGGGGTCCGCCATTCGGGCAATGAGCACGTCGCCTGGTTTGACGCGGTACTGACGCCGCTCTGTCTCGGAGGCCTCGCAGTAGGGAACGGAGGCCCACTCGATCCATGGGCGCTTGTTGATGTCCGTAATTCGAAGGAATCTCGGTCCCACAGCTTGGTCGGTGGCGGAGGCAGTGAATCCGTACTGCGGCCTCTCGCACAGATCGCCCAGAGCGGTCGGCTGCCATCCGCAGGGGATTTCGCCCCAATCCGACAGTTCGACCGCGTCAGTGAAGAGGTTGTCGATCTCATCCGGCAGACCCGTGTCGAGGCCTTCGGATTTGGCGCGGACGGGGTCGAAGTCGACGAACCAGGACTTGAAGAGGGCTCGGGCCATCGCCTCGAGGGTCTGGCTCATGCGGCGGTTCTGCTCGATCTTGTCGTCCAGCACCCCAAGAATGCGGCTGATCCTCTTCTGCACCGACAACGGTGGCATCGGGACCCGTAGCCGATGAACCGACGTGATATTGAGGTTCTGCTGGGCGGAGCCCGTGGCAACCGAGCTAAGTAGGTGCTGCCCCTCCGGCGAATTGAAGAAGTATGTGTAGAACTTCGGGTCTGCTCGGTCGGTGCGCAAACGGAAACAGATGAGGAACGCGCCCGGAAGTACCGGCAGTCGATGCTCGACGAAGACCGCCGTCGTGCCGACGCGCCCGCTTCGCGTAATCACCAAATCGCCGGACTGCAACAGATGTTGTCGGAACTTCGCAAGGTCAAGCTTGGCGAGTGGCATCGTGCTGTATTCGATCCGCCCGTCCGCTCTGATGTCCGTCGTCCTCAGAGTGGCGACATTCCCATCGACGGCGTACGCCTCACCCGAGAACCGAGGCCCGAACGCGCTGTGGGAGCAGAGCTCGATGAATGGGACTGCTGGCCACTCACTCCCCATACCCGAG
>PMLK01000088.1:270-3078 GCA_003158875.1 Chloroflexota bacterium | reverse complement strand
GGGCTGGAGGCGGCCGATCGCCCCTGCGATCTCGCGCATGCTCGAGCCGGCGGTGCGGGCCACCAGCGCCGAGGCGAGGATGTTGCTGACGTTGTGGAGGCCGATGAGTCGGGTCTTGACCGGCGTCCTGGCCCCGCCACGCTCGACGAGAGTGAAACTCAGTCCGTCGGGGCCGTGGCGGACTTCTTCGGCGGCCAGGTCCAGCTCACCGGCCGAGACGTCCATGCCGTATCGCCGGACCTGCGGGCCGTGGTTCCGGCCGGCCAAACCGTCCGCGGATTCGTCCGCCGACCCGCCTCGGGGCCCGCGGCCGGATCCTCCGGCCAGATCGTCGGCGAGGCGGCGAACCCGTGGGTCGTCGTTGTTGACGACCGCGGTGCCGCCGTCGGGGAGGGCTTCCAGCAGCTCGAACTTGGCCTTCTCGATCGTCTCGATGCTGCCGAATCGTTCCAGGTGTTGCGGGCCGATGGCGGTCAGCACGCCGATCGTGGGGCGCACGAAGCGGGCCATGTCGCGGATCTCGCCGCGCCGGTATGCGCCCATCTCCACGATCAGGACCTCGTGTTCCGGCCCCAGCTCCTCGTTGACGACCCGACATACGCCCAGCAGCGTGTTGAAGCTGGCCCGTGTCTTGAGGACGCGGAACCGCGACTCCATGAGCGCTTCGGCGAAGTATTTGGTGGAGGTCTTGCCGTAGCTGCCGGTGATGCCGACGACCATCGGCTTGAAGCGGGCCAGCTTGCGGCGGGCCTTCAGGCGATACGTGCGGTTGATGGACGCCTGGACGGGGACAAGGACGAGGTTGGCGGCCATCGCCACGAACGGCGCCGCGTGGATTGAGACGACGGCCATCAGCAGAATCGCGAGACCCGGGGCTCGGGCCGTGGCGGCGCCCGAAGCTGAGTCGAGGCCGCCCGCCAGCGCGGCTACGGCCACGAACCCCGCCACGAACAGAGCCACGGTGAGGGCGGCGGAAACTGCCAGGAGACGCCTGGCGCGGCCCGTGTAGACGAGCGGCTTCTTGCGTGGCGCCGGTCTGGGGGCCAGCAGCGTGGCGCCGATGGCGGCCACGGATGCGAGTGTCGGGGCCACGAGCGGGAGCGGCAGGTCCAGCTGCAGCCCGGCCCCGACGAGGTAGATCAAGGCCACCGGGGCGTGGATCAGGCGGGCCACCGGCGTCTCGGCCAGCCAGCGCCCGAAGCGGCGGTTCGAATAGTCGTCCTGCTGCAGGGCGTGGAGGCTCGAGATCAGGCCCGGAACCGTGATCCCGAGGGCGGTGGCGGCCGCGCCGGAAAGTGCGACGACCTGGGCGATGTCCGTCATAGAGCGTCAGTCATCGAGGAACGGGATGACGGCGAGCCGGAAGCGTCCGTATTGGTCCAGATACGAGAAGTGGCCCGCGTTCTTGAGGACCAGCAGCCGGGCGCCGCGGATCAGTTTCTCCATGGCCCGAGCGTCGGCGACGGGGGTGTCTTCGTCCGACTCGCCCCAGACGAGGAGCGTCGGTGCCTTGATGCGGGGCATGACGGGCCGCAGGTCTTCCCGCACGACCGCCAGAAACGTCCTGCGCAGCGGCCCGGCGTTGAGGTAGTCCGGCGAGGCGATGCGGGTCACGATCCAGCGCCGGATCTCCTGGCCGGGCCGGCCGAGACTGCGGCCGATGGCATTGGCGGTCCGCGACGCCGCGCTCTTGAGTCGCCGCTTCAGCGTTCTGGCGGGGGGCACTCCGGCGGCGTCGACGAGTACGAGCCGGTCCAGCGCCTCGGGGTGCGCCGCGGCGAGCTTGATGGCCACTCGCCCACCGAATGAGTGGCCCAGGATCGACGGCCGCTCCAGGCCGAGGGTCTGGATCAGCTCCACGGTCAGGGCCACGAAATCGTCGACGGTCCACGTGGCGGGCGGCATCTCCGAGCCGCCGTGGCCGGGAAAGTCGAACGCGGTCACGCGGAATTGGCGGCTCAGGTCGCCGGCCATGGCCGTGAACGTGTCCAGCGAGGTGCCCCAGCCGTGCAGCAGCAGGAGCGGCTTGCCCTCACCGACCGTCACGTGCCGAATCCGGATGCCCCTCACCGTCGCGAAGCTGGTCGCCGTGGCGCTCGGGGCCGGAGTCGCGGAGGCGCCGGAAGTGGCCGCTATGGCGGCGGAGGTCGTGGCCGGGGCCGCTGTGCGGCCGGAAGTCGTTGCCGCGCGGCCGGTATCGGTGGTGGCATCGGGCGTCGCCGACGAGTGCGCCCGTGAGTCGTGTGTGCTCAAACAGAACCGCCGTAGTCGAGCGGGCCACCGATCCCGCGGCGGTCGGTGAAGCCCGTGAGGGTTCTGCCATGTTACTAGAGGCGGGTTGGGCGGGGCGTTGCGAGAGACGGGGGGTGTTGCGAGTTCCAGCTCGTGCGAGCGCGAAGCGCGGATTTCCAAATCGATTGCGTGCGCGCCATGGCTTGACTCCGCCAATCCGGTGGCGCCGGGGCCGTGGTTGGTAACTGGCAAACTCCCCTGGAGGGATAGTTGGGCACGTGGTCGCGGCCCGGGGGCGGGCAGGGAAGGCGGTATCGGCCGCTCAGAGCAGGAATCGCGCTCAAATGCGGGCCAACTGGGAGGCCGATTGTCCTGCCGGGACGCCGACGGGCCGGGCCGTGCGGCGATTTGACCGTCGGTCTGCCCTAACTTTCCTGGGAGTCAAGTTAGGGCAAATGCCGCCATGCCACGCCGCCACGCGCCGCCCGCCGCCACGCCGCACGCCACCGCCGAACGCCCGTCGCCGCCTCCCGCCGTGCCGCCGCGTGGCGGCTTAAAGATCGAAGCGGCTCCCGA
>PMLK01000088.1:0-236 GCA_003158875.1 Chloroflexota bacterium | reverse complement strand
GGTTAAAATCCCGCAACTTTGTAGCCATTGCATTACGTCCACGTTGCGACATCCGAAACGGACATTTTCGGCCGTCACAGAGGCGTCATCGAGTTCGGTCATGGAGCCGCGGCCGAGCCTGTCGCCGCCCTCGCCCGGAGTCGCGGCCCTCGCCCGGCGTCGAAGTCGAGCCCGGAGGCCCTGTCTGCCGACCGGCGGTCTTGAGCTAGCTGAGATCCACGTAGACGTTCTTGATC
>PMLK01000084.1 GCA_003158875.1 Chloroflexota bacterium | reverse complement strand
CGCGCACACCGAGGCGCCGACGGCCGGCTCGGTCATCCTCGCCGGCGTCCTGCTGAAGCTCGGCGCCTACGGACTGATCCGCTTCGCCGTGCCGCTATATCCGTGGGCCGCTCACACCTTCGCCTGGCCGATCATCGTCATGTCGATCGTCGCCATCGTGTACGGCGCGCTCGTGTCCATCGTCCAGACAGACCTGAAGCGCCTGGTCGCCTACAGCTCGGTCAGCCACATGGGCTTCGTGACGCTCGGCATATTCGTCTTCAGCGCCACCGCCTTCCAGGGCGCGGTGCTGCAGATGGTCAACCACGGTCTCATCACCGGCGGCCTCTTCCTGCTGGTCGGAATCTTCTACGAGCGCACGCACGACCGAACCATCGCCAGGATGGGCGGCGCTGCGGCGAAGATGCCGATGTGGGCCACCGCGTTTGGTTTCTTCATCCTGGCTTCCGCCGGTTTGCCCGGCCTGTCCGGTTTCGTGGGTGAATTCCTGGTCTTCGTCGGCTCGTTCGCCGTGGCTCCGGGGATTGCCGTGGCCTCGATCATCGTCATGGTCCTGGCCGCGACTTACTTGCTCTGGATGTTCCAGCGAGTGGCGCTAGGCAGCCTGTCCGACTTCCTGGCCGGGCTGGGAACTCATCTGACCGACATGACGCGGACGGAGGCAATAACCCTGGCTCCGCTGGCCGTTCTGATCGTGGTCCTGGGATTGTTCCCGAGCTTGCTGCTCGATCTCCTCCGCGCCCCCGCCGATGCGTTCATGCAAGCGGCCGCGGCTGTAGTTCGCTGAGAGGAGAGCCGAGATGCACTGGTCCGACCTCGCAACGACTGCCCCGGTCGTAATCGCCATCCTGGTGGCGGGCGCCATCCTGATCGTGGATCTGGCCATGCCCGGCAGACGGCGCCCGATCCTGCTCACGTCCCTCGGCGGGCTCATGATCGTGGCATTGGCCGTCCTGATTCAGGCCGGCGGCAGGGGCTCCGCGTTCGGGGGCTCGTATTCGCTGGACAGCATGACCGTCTTCCTGGACATGCTGTTCGTGGTCATTGCGGCGCTGACGATCCTGTTCGCGGGCGACTACCTGGAGCCGCGCGGCCTGCCCATCGCCGAATTTGCCGCGATCCTCGTCTTCGCCATCTCCGGCGGAATGCTCGTGGCCGGCTCGAACGATCTGCTGCTCATGTTCATTGCCCTGGAGCTGATGGTCCTGCCCGGCTACATGCTGGCCGCCTTCGCCCGGAGCGACTCCTATTCGACCGAGGGCGCGATCAAGTACTTCNNCGCGATCCTGCTCTTCGGCCTGGCATACGTTTGGGGCATCACCGGCACCACGCGCATCGACGGCGTGGCCGCCGTCCTGGCGACGCAGCTGGGCCACGGAACGATCCAGCCCGCCCTGGCGATGGGCCTCGCCTTCGTCACGACGGGCGTGGCCTTCAAGATGGCCGCGGTGCCGTTCCACTACTGGACCCCAGACGCCTACCAGGGCTCGCCGACGCCAGTGACCGCCTATCTGTCGGTGGGCCCCAAGATCGGCGCCTTTGCCATTGCCCTGCGGCTCTTCGTCGGGGCGCTCGGGCCGCTCAAGGCCGACTGGCTGCCGGTGGTGATCGTTCTGGCCGCGGCCACGATGACGCTCGGCAACCTCGTGGCCATCACGCAGGACAACGTCAAGCGCATGCTCGCCTACTCGTCGATCGCGCACACCGGCTACATGCTGGTGGGTCTAGCCGCTTACGCCGGCGGCGAGCAGAGCGGTCTCTCGGCGATCCTCTTCTACGGGGCCGCATACACGTTCATGAACATGGGCGCCTTTGCGGTCGTTACGGCCTTGCAGCACAGACCGGGCGTCACGAGCCAGATCAGCTCGTTCGCCGGCCTCGGCCGTCGCGACCCGTGGCTCGGCGTACTGATGACGCTCTTCCTGCTATCCCTGACCGGAATTCCGCCCTTTGCCGGGTTCTGGGCCAAGGCCTACGTCATCCTGGCCGCGGTTCAGGCCGGTGGCTGGCTGACCGCTCTGGCGGTGCTGGCGATGATGAACGCCGCGGCGGCCGCGTTCTACTACCTGCGTGTGGTCGTGTACATGTACATGCGCGAGCCGGCCGAAGACGCGGCTCCGAGCCCAACGACGCCGCTCTTCCGAGCCGGCCTGGCGATCGCGGGAGTTGGGACGCTCGTCTTCGGGCTATTCCCGGCCCTGGTCACGGCCGCGACCAACGCCGCGAGCGTCTTCCACAGCTAGGTGACCTGTCCGACTCGGGCCAACACGCCCGGTCCGTGGCCAGGACGTCGACGTAGCTTGTACGGGCTTGAGCCGCCAGCTGGCGATGTGGCCTACTGGTCGCCGAAGGGAGCGATCGACGCCGACGGCAGAAGCACGTTGCCGCCCGAAGGTGGAACCGTGATGACCGGCAGCGGCGTTGCAGTGTCCTGGGCCAGGACTACGGGCGTCGGCCGCGGCGGTACGTTAGTGGCGCTATCGGGAAGGGCGATCACGACTACGATCGCCACAAGCAAGGCCACCAGCACGCCGGCCAGGGCACCGTAGATCAGATTCATTCGACGTCGCATGTCATGAGGTTACCAAGGATCGGGGCGCAAGTCACGGGAGCCCCTGGTCGCACTCTCGGGGTACAACCCGAGGCGGCCCGAACATGCGCCTGCTAGGATGCCGAACGATGCCACGAATTGCCATGCCCTTCAGCGGGGCCCGACACTCAATCAGGCGGTCGGTCGTACGACCGATCGGTCACTTGTTCGGCGAGCTTGTGGGCTTGATTCCGGCGTTGCTGGCCGGAGCCGGGGTCTTTCTCGTGGTCGCGGGCTTGTTCTACTACCTTCAGCCGGTGGCCTCCGCCGATTCCGGCAGCGTGAGCCCGGGGCCGTCGATCTCCGTCGCGCCGTACAGCCTGCCGCCTCGAGTGTCGGCCTTGCCTTCGGACGGATCGATCGTCACGACGGCCATCGCCACCCGCATCACGATCCCGGCGCTGGGTATCGATCTGCCGGTCGTGGCCGCGCCGGCCAACGAGGAATTCCCGCTCTGCAACGCCGCGGAGTACGCCGTCCTCGGCACGGCCATGGCTTACCCGGGCTCTTCACAGGCCACGTACCTCTACGCCCACGCCCGCACCGGTGGGATGTTCCTACCACTGCTGAACCAGTCCAAGGTCAACAACGGTGCGGCGATGATCGGAATGTGGGTTGAGGTCTACACCGACGACAACCAGCGGCACGTCTACCAGATATCCCAGGTTATCCGCCACGTCCCCAACTCTTCGTCGGCGTTCGACGGCGCCCTGGCGGCAAAAACCGATCAATTGTGGCTGCAGACGTCGGAAGGAACGATCAAGGACCCGTACAAGATGCAGGTCGTGGCCGAGCCGGTGGGTGTGCTCGCCGCCACTCAGGCCGACGCCCATCCCACGGGCAAGGGCAACGTCTGCCCCGACGCGCCCAGGTGCAAGTCTGCCAACGGCGGCGGCTGCAGGCGTTAGCTAGATCCAGTCGACAAGGCGCAGCACGGCCGTGGCGATCGCCGCCACGATCAAGCTACCGACGACCACGATCCAGAAGCCGGGTCCTTCGTCGCCGCGCATCGCGAACTGGGCCTCGCTCATGCCAAAGATCCCGGCAATTGCGCCGAGGCCGGCCACCACGACGGTCACGCCCGTCAGCCGCTTCATGATCAGCGACAGGTTGTTGTTGACCGTGGACAGGTAGGCCTCCAGGGTCGCCGAAGCCAGCTCTCGGTAAGTGTCGAGTTCGTCGGTCAGGCGAATGAGGTGGTCGTAGGCGTCGCGGAAGTACAGGCGATCCTCAGCCGAAATCAACTCGTCCTCGCGGTTGGATAGGACGTTGAAGATCTCGCGCTCGGGCGACGTGACCCGGCGGACCTGGATCAGCTGGCGCTTGAGGTCGAACAGGCGCTCCAGAAGGGCTCGATCGGCCCGCCCGACCACTTTGTCCTCGAGCTCGTCGATCTCGTCGCCGAGCTGATCGAGGATGGGAAAGTAGGAGTCGATCACGTCGTCGGCGAGGCACCACAGCAGATGCCCGGGGCCCTTGGCCAGCAATTCGGCAGCGCCGATTCGGACGTGTCGAGTCGTGAACGGATTCCACCACCGGCTATGCGCGGTCAAGAGGAAGCGATCGCCCAACACGAAATCGAGCTCGCGCTCGTAGATCTCGCCGGCATCGAATCCCAACGAAAAGATGACGGCATGCAACACCTCGTCGACCGGTTCCAGCTTGGCCCGCTGGTCGCGCTCGGCCAGGTCTTCGATGAGCAACGGATGCAACTTCAGCAGACCCGCGACCTCCGTCTTAAGCTCGCAGCCGCCGTCGCAGACATCGATCCACATCCGGGCGCCCCTACGCCCAAACGCCCCCGGCAGCTCGGCCAGGGCAGCTTCGCCCTCGAACTGGCGCAGGATCCCGCGTTCCAGGACCGCCAGCTTGACGACCCCTGCGTCGGCGGCGGGTCCCGTGTCGGTGGCCGCGGCTGGTCCCGTGTCGGCGGCCAGCTCCGGTGCCGCGCTGGCCAACTCCCCCGCACCTTGCTCCTTGTCGCGCGTGGCCACGTCAGAAGGCGAGCTCGCCATGCCGTTCCTCCTCAGTTGAGCCGCTGCCTGTGTCCAAAGCTCGGGCTGGTCGAACCCGGAGCAAGAGTGCCGGAACCAGGGCGATCAGGGTGACCATCGCCGCGACCAGGAAGATGCCCACCAGGATCGTCGCGCCCTTGCTGGCGGCCCACTGCTCGAGCGCCTGAGCCACAAGACCGTCGTTGATCGGCCGGTCGCGGAGGTACTCGGGGATGTACTGCTTGTAACCGTCGCCCGAGCCGTAGATCTCATTGGAGATACGGGTAATCGTCGTCGATCCGTAGGCCGTGAGCGCGGCCATGCCGATGGCCATGCCGATCATTCGAGCGACGGTGACGGTCGCCGACGCGGCCCCGAACGCCGCGCGTCCGGCAGACTCGACCGCGGCCGTGGATCTGGGCGTGACCGTCAAGCCAAAACCGATGCCGAACAAGGCGCCCGAGGCGGCGAAGAGGTCTGTAGCCGTAGTCGGACTCGCGGTCGACATCCAGGCCAGGCCGGCGGCGCTGAGAATCAGCCCAACCACGGTGAGTGGCCGCGGGGAGACGAATCGGGCCAGGAGCCCCGACCCGAGCGCCCCGATGGCCATGGCGGCCGCGATCGAGCCCAGCACGACGCGCTGCTCCTCGGGCCCGCCATACAGAACTCGATCGACAAATACGGCACCGCCGACGATGGCCGTGGCCATGCCGTAGCCCGTCAGCAGCGAGATCAGCGCCGCAGAGCTGAAGACACGGTCAGCGAACAAGCGCGGGTCCAGGAACGGCATTGGCCGGTGCAAACCGTGCCAGATGGCCACGAGCATGACGACGATGCCGCCGCCGATCAGCAGCGCCACGGCCGCGTTCGTTGGAACGCCGAAGACTTCATCGGCATTGCCGATGATTGTTGTTCCGGCCAGGATCGAGCCCAGGGCTACGGTGAACAGAACGGCACCCCGGACGTCCAGACGGGCGGGCTGCCGGAGGGTGTCCCAGCCGGAGCTCGCGGCCCAGGCGATCGCCAGCCCGCACAGTCCGATGGGCACGTTGACGTAGAAGACCCACCGCCAGGCCGGGGCCACAGTCGACACGAGCGGGCCGCCAGCGATACCCAGATTTGCGAGGGCCGTTTCCGGGTGCACGGTTTCCAGAACGGCCGCACCTACGAACGGGCCGGCGGCCATCCCCAGGAACGTGAGTGCGCCGATGACGCCCAGAGCCCGGGGTCGGGCGTGGCCCTCGAAGAGGTGCGACGCGGCGGCCGTCGCCACAGGAATGAGAGCGCCGCCACCCACCGCCTGGACCAGACGAGCGGCAATCAGCTGGTCGAGGCTCTGCGACAGCCCGGCAAGCAGCGATCCGACGGTGAAGACAGACAGTGCCGCGAGGAAGAGCCGGCGAGCGCCCCAGGTGTCGGTCAGGCGGCCGGCGAGCGGCATCGTCACGACGTACACGAGCAGGTAGCCGTTGATGATCCACGACGCCTTACGCAGATCCGTCCAGTCGGCCAGACTCGCCAGAATCTGCGGCAGGGCTACGGCCGTGACCATCAATTCCAGGCCGGCCAGGAAGACACCGACTCCGAGCACCGTCAGGAGCATGTACGAGTCGCGGCGACGCATGTCCGCAGTGTAGGGGCCGCGGGGTCGCAGTTGTTTCCGGCAAAGGTCTGGCGCGGAAGGCGAGCCTCGCGGAGGGCGAGCCGTCGCGAGCGGGCTAGTATGTGACCGAGCCTTCGGATCGTCCGACGGCGTTCGGAGGTGCCGATGCCACACTCCACGGCTCGTGCGGGCGCACTGCTGCTGGTCATGCTGGTCGCCATTGGTGGAATTGCCGCCGGATGCGACTCCGCGACACCGGCCTCGCCGAACCAGGTGTCCGGCTGCGCCCACTGGTGCGGCAACGGGAGCGCCAGGGTGACGCTGGCCGGTACCACAACCGAGATCGACGGAGGCGGATGCTACGACCAGGGCGCCGGCGGCTTCGACGTCCGCTTCGGCGACTGGCAGGACGAGGGTCCTATCGACTACCTGTCCCTCACCGCGTATCAAGCCGGCGGCCCCACCCCGCCCCCGACAGAGACCCCAGTGCCCACGTCCGCGGATGCCTCGGACAGCCCCGAACCGACCGATCCACCCGACTACAACGTCGGCGGCAGCGTCGACGGCCAGCCGTTCGTACTCGATGTCGGCGCCGCCATCACCCTCGGCGCGGATGGTAAGGGCACCTTTTCGGGCATCGACGTCAACGGTCTGGGCGAGGTGTCGGGCACGTTCACCTGCAACTGAGCGTGGCGGCGGCCCTCCAAGCCGGCATCAACCGGCGCAGCGGCACGTCTCGATCTGGTATTGACACGACCCCGTTCCGGCCATAGCATCAACGAGCCTTTATATAAAGGCTCGTTTGTAGGCTGTCCCAGGGAGCCCTCATCTTGCCCTCTCCCGCGCACATTCGGACGACTGTCGCCTCGATCGTCGATCAACCCGACGAGCTTCGGGAGTTGCGCGTCTTCCACAAGGCCCTGGCCGACGTGAACCGGCTGCGCATCGTCCAGCGTCTGTCCGAGGGCCCGGCCACGGTTGGGGAGCTGATCGAAACGGCCGGCCTGAGCCAGCCGCTGGTGAGCTGGCATGTGGCCAAGCTTCGTGTCGCCGGCATCGTCCGCTCTCACCGCAGCGGCCGCGAGACTCTCTGTGAGCTACAGCCCGACGTCTTCGAGCGCTTCGCCGAGCGAGAGCGGCAAATTCTTGGCGTGGCCGGGCACCCCGTGGCGACCATTCCCGCTGTCGCGCAACCCGCCGCTCGCACCGCCCATACCGCGGAGGCGCATTGATGGGCGATCAGTCGTTCGTGTCGCAGGCCACTCGCGCCCGCGTTCGCAACGCCGTCACTCCGATCGCACTCGGCGCGGGCAAGATTGGCCTCACGCCCAACGCCCTGACCGTCATCGGCTTCCTCATCAGTGGCGTCGCCGCCGCCTTTGCCGCCGGCCAGATGTGGCTCGTGGCCGCGGTCCTCGTCATCTTCGGCGGCTCGTTCGACATGCTCGACGGCGGCCTCGCCCGCGCCCAGAACCGCGTGACTCGCTTCGGGGCCTTCCTCGACTCCACGCTTGACCGCTGGGGCGAGGGAGTCGTCTATATCGGGATAGTCGCCGGCGCTTCGGCGGCCGGCTTTGTCGCGGGTGCGGTCCTGGCCGCGGCCGCGGCTGTATCCAGTTTCCAGGTTAGCTACACCCGGGCCAAGGCCGAGAGCCTGAGCCTGCACGGCGAAGTGGGCATCGCGCCCCGTGCCGAGCGGCTCGTGCTCCTGACCATCGGCCTTGTCCTGGCAGGCCTCGACGGTGGTCTCGCTTCGGGCGCTCGCGGCCAGATCTGGCTGTCGATCGCCCTGGGCGTGATCTTCGCCACGGCCAGCATTACTGCCGTCCAGAGGACCTGGCACGTCCGCACGCAGCTTCGCCAAGAGGAGCAAGGAACAAAGTGACCGAGAAGAATTCCGAGGCCGAAATGCCCGCCAACGCCACTGCTGCGGCACAGCTGCCGCCCGTCCACGGCATCGGCGGCCAGCTGCCCAAGGGC
>PMLK01000051.1 GCA_003158875.1 Chloroflexota bacterium | reverse complement strand
AACCGTTGAGAGGAGCGATCGTGGCAGCCGCTGGATTCGGGGCCTATTGGCCCGTCGGGCGGAGGTTACCACGTAGGCATCCCGTTTTGTCCAGTGATTTAGTACGAAAGAGTGCCGACCCTTTTCGGTGCTGGCACGTGGATCAATACATCACCGATTGGCCGCCGCCGGCCGCTTTTGCACGGTACATGGCCTGATCAGCCCGACGTATAAGCACACGGCCGTCACCGCTGACGTTTCTCTGCCAGCCGACTCCGACGCTCGCACCGACCTGCAGCCTGAAGGCGTCACGATCGGTCAGCGCCGACAGAACACGCTCGCCCACGAGTCGAGCCTCGCTCTCGACGACATTAGGCAGGACCACGGCGAACTCGTCGCCGCCCATACGTGCGATGTCGTCCGTGTCACGTACTACATCCCTAAGCCTGTCGGCCACGGCAATGAGCATCTCATCGCCAACCTCGTGGCCGAATATGTCGTTCACTTCCTTGAAATGATCCAGGTCGATCCACAACACCGCTACGCCGCGCTCGCTCACACGGAATGCGTGGTCCAGACGCTCCTGGAACATAGTTCTGTTGGCCAGACCGGTGAGCGGATCATGCAAGACCCGGTAGGCGAGTTCGTTCTGCAGACGTTCCTGCTCTCCAAGCAAGCTATGCAGCTCGCCGTTGGCGGCAGCGATCTCGGCGTTGGCGGCCTCGAGTTCCGCATTGGCGCGCTCGTACTCGTGAGTCCGCTGCTCGACGCGGGCTTCGAGCTGCTCCGCGAACTCGCGCAGCTTCTCCTCGTTCTGCTGCCGATCGGCGATCTTCCAGACCACGTCCATGATCTGGGTCAGCTGCCTGACGTCGGTGTCGGTATATGGCTCGGCCTTGTTTGCGACACCGACCACGGCCACGATCTGGTCGCGACTGATCACGGGAATGGTCATGAACCTCTGAACGGGAACGGCCGCATGTGATCCGGCGGCGCCTTCATCGGCGTCGGTGGCGTCGGTAGCAAGGCCGGCGAGATCGTTCACCACGATCGGCCGGCGATGGCTCTCGACTTCCGCCCAGATTCCGGACTTGGCCAATTCGTAAGTCCAGGTCGGATCGCCTATCTCGCTGGCCTCGGCCGACTCTCTCGACCAGGAATGGAGCGTGAAGACGCCGTGGGTGCCGTCGTAGGCATAGATGTAGCCGAAGGCGCTATCGCTCAGGGCCACGACCTCGGCGAGCGTGACGTTGAGCAACTCAGGGACGCTGCTGCACTCCACCTCGGATATGCGGAGGAGCGACCGGAGCCGTCGTTCCTCGGCCAGCTGAGCTTCTTCCGCTCGCTGGCGGGCTGTGATGTCGCGCATGATCAGCTGGCGCTCGCCGTTGCCGAGCCAGGCCACGCTGACGTCGATCGGGATGGCGGTGCCATCCTTGCGCAGCAGCTGCCGCTCGAGCCGCATCGACGTCCCGGGCGGCTGTTCGAGGGTCAGGCGGCCGGCCGCTCGTTCTTCGGGCGCGTAGGTGTCGAGAAGATCGAACCCGATCACCTCCGCTGCCGCACAACCGAGCATCTCGCAGGCGCGGGAATTCGCGAGGGTTATCCGGCCTCCGGCGTCGACCACCATGATGCCGTCCGCCGCTTGCTCGATGAGAGCCCGGAAGTGCTTCTCGCTGTCGGCCAGCGCAACCAGGATCGGGTCGAGGTGGAGCAGACCCGACGCCACCGGCTGGTTGGATTGATCGGCAAGGATCCGGCGCAGCCTCGGGCCGCTGCCCGTGTCCGAGCGCCGGCGTCTCGGAAGATCGGCCGGAGCTCCGTGCGCCTCGGCGACCTCGGGCGCGTCCGGATCGAGGACGTGCGGCAACTTCAGCGGATGAGCGGCCGTCGGTGGCGCGGCGGACACGGGAACCACGACCGGCACGTTCGGGATCGTCGCCGGTCTGACCGTCGAGACGTCAAGAGCAGCAAGGCCCGCACCGCCGCGTGAGGCAGCAGCGCCGGCGCGTCGAGGCATAGTCGGTGAGCCCACCCTGAATGCGACTGGCTGTTCTAGTCGTCGGGCCCGGACGGGGCGGACTTGATCCTCGCGGCTCCACCAGAGGGACTAGAGAGGCATACCCTTCTCGACGAACTCGAGCGCTCGATCTGCCGCCTCGAGGATTTCCGGCGACGGATTGTCGAGCATCGGGATCATGGCCGCCATCATGGCGCCCATGATTGCGCCACCGAAAACCCGCAGCTCGAAGTCGTCTGCGGGCCGTCCGAGGCGTGCCGCAAGTTCCGCGGTCACCATAGCGCCCGAACGCAGGAGTTCCACTATGGCCGCCTGACGCAACTCCTGCACGGAGAAGAGCAGACGACCGCGGTCCATCAGCTCCTGGGCCTGCGACGGCGTCATGGATGCGGCGACTTCACGCATTGCCACGCGGATCGCTGTGATCGGGGGCACGCCGACGGGCTGCGACCGCCACGCCGCCATGACCAGCGGATCGAGCGCGTCGTAGGCGACGACGTCTTCCTTGGTCGGGAAGTATCGGAAGAAAGTGCTGGGCGAGACTTCCGCCGCCTCGGCGATCTGCTCGACAGTGGTCGCTTCGTAGCCCTGATCGCGAAACAGCCGCAGGGCATGTTCCTGTATGGCCGCCCTGGTCTTGGCCTTCTTCCGCTCGCGTAAGCCTGGTTTATCGGCCGCCGGCGATTCGTTCATGGGTACATTCTCGCGCCTGGTGGCGAGATCGCGTCACTCATTTGCTCGCTATTGGGAGATATGTGAGGTTCAGACCGAAGCTGCCGCTCCCGGCGTGGTCGTCTGGGCCGTACCGGGCGTTGGGGCCGCGGCCTTCGAGCGAGACCGACCCGGCAGGAAGAGCACCGCCCCAACCATGGCCACCAGCGCGATCACGGCGGCGACGCGCGTCGCATCGTCCATGCCGGCGACGAATGCGGAGCGAACCGAGTCGGCCAGTGCCGTCGATCCGAGTTGCCCGGCAACAGCCAGCCCGCCGAAGACGCTCTGCTGGACCGTCGACGCAACTCCGGCCGGCAGCCCCGCCACGGAAACGTGGCTCTGATACGTGGAGTTGAGAACGCTTCCCAGGATCGACGCGCCGAATGCCGGACCGAGCTTCACGACCGCCTGGATCAACGCGCCGCCGACGCCGCTGCGCTCCGCGGAGAGTTCGATGATCGCGGCGGAGGCGGCCGTGGCGAGTCCAACCCCTGCTCCGATGCCAACGATGAACGTGAAGACGGCGATGAAGCCATCGCTGCTCGAGACCGTCATCAGGCTGCCCATGAGCATCCCCACGGTCATGATCGCAAAGCCGATGGCAACCGTGGTCTTGGCGCCAAGCCGCGCCGCAACCCGATCCGCCGGCAAGGCTCCGAGTACCATGCCGGCGATCATCGGCAGGAAGCGCAGCCCGGCACCCTGGGCGTCGACGCCCATGATTGCCTGCAAGTACTGCGGCAAAGCGAACAGGACGCCGAACATCCCGAAGATGCCGGCAGCCGCCAGCACGACCCCGACTGAGAAGCTGCGCGAGCGGAAGAGCCCCAGGTCGATGAGGGGCTGGCCGTTCGGGCGAGCCGTCAGCCACGACTCCCAAACTACGAAGGCCGCCAGAGTCGCCACTGCCACGAGCGACGGAATGATCGCGTCCGACGAGCCCCAACCGTAGTCGCCGGCCTGGACGAGGCCGTACATCAGCGCCGCAAGGCCGGCGCTGGACAGCACCACGCCGAGGACGTCAATGCTGGGCCGGTGCTCGCTGCGGGATTGCGGCACGTACATGGCGACCGCAATTAGGCCGACCGCCACGACGGGCACGTTCATCAAATAGACCCAGCCCCACCAGAAATGGGCCAG
>PMLK01000124.1 GCA_003158875.1 Chloroflexota bacterium | reverse complement strand
TGACCCACCGCGACATGGGCCCGATCTCGCGCTATCTCGGTCCGCTCGTTCCAGCGGAACATCTGATCTGGCAAGATCCGGTTCCGGCCGTGGACCACGAACTCATCGACGACAAGGATGTCGCGGCGCTGAAGACCAGGATCCTCGCGTCCGGTCTGTCCGTGTCGCGGCTGGTTTCGACGGCCTGGGCAGCCGCGGCATCGTTCCGCGGCACCGACCGGCGCGGCGGAGCCAACGGCGCGCGCATCCGCCTCGCCCCGCAGAAGGACTGGGCCGTGAACGACCCGTCCGAACTTGCCACGGCTCTCGGCGTGCTGGAGCGGATTAGGTCGGAGTTCAACGCATCGCAGACCGGCCGGAAGCGTGTGTCGCTCGCCGATGTGATTGTCCTCGCCGGGTCCGCTGCTGTCGAGCAGGCCGCGAAGAACGCCGGCCACGCCGTCGAAGTGCCGTTCGCGCTCGGACGCACGGACGCCTCGCAGGAGCAGACCGACGTCGAGTGGTTCGCCGTCCTCGAACCGCGGGCCGACGGGTTCCGCAACTACGTGGCCGCCGGCCAGACTGCGTCTGCCGAGACGCTGCTCGTGGAGCGGGCGCGTTTCCTGACGCTTACTGCACCCGAGATGACGGTTCTCGTCGGTGGCATGCGAGCTCTCGGCGCCACCGAGGGCGGAACCAAGCACGGCGTGTTCACCGATCGTCCCGGGAAGCTGACCAACGACTTCTTCGTGAACCTCCTCGACTCCGGCACGGAGTGGAAGCCGACGTCGGAAGCCGGCGACCTGTTCGAGGGTCGCGACCGCGGGACCGGCAAGGTCAAGTGGACCGGTACTCGCGTGGATCTGGTCTTCGGCTCGAACTCCCAGCTGCGGGCCTACGCGGAGGTCTACGCCAGCGCCGACTCACCGGAGAAGTTCGCGAGTGACTTCGTGGCGGCCTGGAACAAGGTCATGAACCTGGATCGCTTCGACCTGGCCTGAACTACCGGGCGAGCGACGCTATGAGGCGGCCGACCGGCGTTATGGGGCGGCCCGCCCGGGTCATGAGACCGGCGGCCGCGTCTCGTCTTGCTCTCCGACTCTCAGCCACCTGTAGACGAGTGCGGCGAGGATAGAGCCGAGCATCGGTCCGGCCAGGTACACCCAGATGTGGGACAGGTCGCCGGATACCAGGGCCGGCCCGAGCGACCGAGCCGGGTTCATAGAGGCGCCGCTTACCGGTCCGCCGAGCAGAGCGCCAAGTGTCACCGCGCTGCCGATCGCAATCGCCGCCGCTTCGCCAACCGCGCGGCAGTCGGTGGCTACGGCTGTAATCACCAGCATCAGGAAGAACGTCAGAACTGTTTCCATCGCTAGAGACTGCAGGTCGCTTCCCGCGGGCGTCGTCATACCGAGCGGCACGGCCGGTCCCAGAATCACGCGCAATGCCAGCGCGCCCGCCACGGCGCCCGCGATCTGCACGGCGCTAAACGTCACGACCCTGGTCCACGGGAAATGGCGCCCGATCGCGAATCCCACCGACACGGCAGGGTTGAAGTGGGCGTCGCCGACGTGGCCCAGAGCGTAGATCATCACGGCGACGATGAGCCCGAACACGGCTGAGACTCCCGTATTCGGAAGCTTCCCGACGGCGATCGCGCCACAGCCCGCGAACACGATCGCGAAAGTGCCGATGAACTCGACGACGTAGGCTCGCGACCAGTCCTGACGCGCCAAGCCCACGGTCTTGCCGGTCGTGCCAGCCGCTTCCGAGCCCGGAACGCCGCCGGATGCACTCACGCCTTGAACCCGCGCGCTTCGCGGAGCTGGCCCGCGAACTCATGGGGCAACTCCGAGGCCAGAATGCCCCGCGTCGCCGCTTCGATGTCGTACTCTACCCGCCGGAATTCGACGCTCACGACGGCGCCGCCGGTCTCGACGAGGGCCCAGCAGCCTCGGGGATCGCCGTCCTTGGGCTTGCCGGCCGAACCGTCGTTGATGAAGCGAGTCGCCCCGACGGTCTTGTAGTAGGGGCGATGGGTGTGGCCGCAGACGATGACGTCCGCGTTTGCGTCGGCAGCGATCCGGGCGAAAGTCGAGTCGGGCTTGTCCTCGTAGAGGTACTCGTTCATCTTCCGCGGGCTGCCATGAACGAGAAGGAACCGCAAGCCGTCGGCCTCGAAGCGGATCTGCGGCGCGAGCGTGCGCAGCCAGGCCTTGTTGGTTTCGGTCGTGTGGGCCTTGGTCCAGGCAAACCCAGCGTCGCCGAGCGCCTTTTCGGCCGGTTGCGTGTAGGCGCAGCCGCATTCGCCGCGGCCAAAGCCGGTGCCGTCGTCGTAGTTGCCCATCACGATCGGGATCGCCTCGTCGCGAAGGCGGTCCAGAACCTCGTTCGGCCAGGGGGCATAACCGACGAGATCGCCAAGCACGTAACGCTGGTCGACGCCAACGCCGGCGACGTCTGCCAGCACGGCCTCGAGGGCGAAGATATTGGCGTGCAGATCGGAGAAGAAGGCGTATCGCATGAAGTGAGCCGTCCTTTGCTGTCCCGGTAAAGTCTAAGCGCCGGCCGGAAGATCCACGCCCAGCTCGGTAAGCTTGCCTGCAACCAGGTGAGCGCAGGCTAGACCTTCAAGTTGCTTGAATGTCAATAGGCCCGGGTCGAATTGCAGGCCGTGCGAGGTGCCACTTGACCTTCGAGCCGGTTGAAGGTGTAGCGTGCGGCCATGAAGATCGCCGAACTCGCCAGGCGTGCCGGCGTAGCCGCCTCGGCGATCCGCTTCTACGAGGAAGTCGGGGTCGTGCCGGCCGGGCGGCGTCTCGCCAACGGCTACCGCGAATACACCGACGCGGACCTGGCACGCCTGCGCCTGGTCGTGGCCCTGCGGCGCCTCGGTCTGGCACCGGCCGATGCGGGCAGACTCGCGGCCGTGTGCCTGGAACATGGTGAGATGGACCGGGACCTGATGCCGCTCATCAGCGGCCAGCGGGCGGCGATCGAGCGCCAGCGAGCCGATCTCGATCGACTCGATGCGGAGTTGACGGACCTCGAGACCACGATCGACGCGGCCGACCGAGCCACACGAACTACCCGGGCGATGCCGACCGATCCGATTCGAGTCCTCTTCGTCTGCACCGGCAACTCAGCCCGTAGCCAGATGGCCGAGGCCTTGCTCGGCGAGTTCGGCGGCGCCGATTTCACCGGCTTCTCCGCCGGAACGGAGCCCGACCCGGTGAACCCCCAGACCGTCACGGTGCTCGCCGAACTCGGACTCGATTGGTCGAGGGCGGTCAGCAAGTCCGTGACGCAGTTCGTCGGCGAACCGTTCGACTACGTGATTACCGTATGCGACCGGGCCCGCAAGAGTTGCCCCACCTTCCCCGGCGAGCACAACTCACTGCACTGGGGCCTCGACGATCCGGCCGATGTCGAGGGCACGGACGAAGTCAAGCTCGCAGCGTTCCGGCGCACCCGGACCGAAGTGGCTGCGCGACTGCGACCCTTTGTGGAGCTGGCTCGAGCGGGGCGCCCCTGACCCTGGCCCGTGCGATTCAGCGAGCGGATCGCGTGCGCGCTCGGTTCCGCGGGACGCGCATGGCCTTGTCGTAAGCACGCATCGTCCGCCGCCGCGCCGTTTGGCGACGTTCATCGCGGCGTCCGCTGCGCCGACCACGCTATCGGGGGTCGTGAGGCCGTCCGGACCAACCGCGACACCGATGCTTGCCTTCGCGCTCTGCCACTCGGTTCCGATCTCGTACGGCGCTCGGAGAGCTTCGCTCAGGCGCTCCGCAATGACCAGCGCGGACTCGTTGGTGGCCACGTCGTCGAAGAGCACGACGAACTCGTCCCCACCCACACGAGCGGCAATGTCGCCGGCACGGAGGGAGGCACTGAGTCGCGCCGCCGCCCCGATCAGAAGTTGATCGCCGGCGGCATGGCCCCGCGTGTCGGTGAAGCGAGAGATGCTCTACCGACTTCGGTTGACCGAGCACGTAGCCCGTGGGGTCGAGGTGGCAGTGGCGCCGGAGCGGGTCATACTCTGCCTGGGACGTGGAGCGAGGATGGACGCTACGGAGGAGTGCCAGCTTTGCCTGAGTCGAGCGAACCGACGGGCAGGAACGAGCCGTGGGTACATAGGGGCCGGCCCGTCGATCCCAAGGCGGCCGGACTTCGCGCCGAAAAGAACCCGCTTAAACGCCTCGGCAAGGCCCTCGGCCCGGGCCTCATAACCGGTGCATCGGACGACGATCCGTCGGGCATTGGGACCTACGCCCAGGCCGGCGCGCAGCACGGCTTCGCAACTCTCTGGATGCCCCTCGCCATGCTGCCGATGGTGACCGCCGTCCAGTACATGTGCGC
>PMLK01000025.1 GCA_003158875.1 Chloroflexota bacterium | reverse complement strand
CTTGATCGGCCAGAGCAGCCGGCGGGCCTTGTCCAGATTGGCGTTGTCGGGCCAGCTGTCGAGCGGGGCGAACCGCTGCGCGCCGCGGGATGCTCCGCCGCGGCCGTCGTTGATTCGATACGTGCCGGCGCTGTGCCAGGCCATCCGGATGAAGAGCGGCCCGTAGTGACCGAAGTCGGCCGGCCACCACTCCTGAGAAGTCGTCATGACCTCGATCAGGTCTCGCTTGAGCGCGCCAAGGTCAAGCTTCTTGAACTCGTCGGAGTACTTGAACCCGGTCCCCATGGGATCGGACAGCGGGGAGTCATGGTTGAGGGACGCGAGGTTTAGCTGATTGGGCCACCAGTCCCGATTAGACCTGACAGTAGTGTGGTCCATTGTTACCCTCCGATCGTGGCTTAGGTCTCCGTATCGTGCCCTACCAGAGTAGACCTCCCCATTCGAGCGGGCGATCGACAAAGTGAAGGGGCCCGCCCGATGGGCCGCACGCTGTCGAAGGTCCACATGGCTGAGTGCCGTCGGACGGCGATGCGACATTGCCGGCAGCGTCCAGAGAGCCGTCGCGGCCGTTGCTCCAGCCCGCTCCGATAGCGACTTGGGGATGACAGGCCGGGCTGTGTTGTAGTCTGTGACAACAGACATTGGCCCCGAACGCGTCGAATCGGGTGCGTCGGGCGTCTTTGAGGGGGTGGCAGGAGTAGCGTCCCAACCGATGCAACCTACATCCGCGTCCGGTGGTGTTCAGAACGATCTCTTCACGACCACCTCTCATTCGCCTTCCATTACCGAGCTGGTCGGCTACGAGCGAGCGGGCGACATCGTCGACTTCTGCTTCATCGCCAATCCCTATTTCCCGACTCCGGAGATGATGCAGGAGCTGCAAAGGCAGCTCCCCTCACTGATCAAGCACTACCCGTCGAGCTGCCAGGCCACAGCCGCCAGGGCGCTCGCGGAAATGCTTGGGGTGGATCATCGCGACCTCATCGTCGGCAACGGCGCCACCGAGCTGATCGTGCTCGCCAACGATGTGCTGGTGGACGGGATCGGCGTGCCGGTACCCACGTTCGGCGAATACGTCGAGAAGCTCCGCGACCCGGCCAAGGCGCGGCTGTACCCGCTCCGACCGGACCTCGACTACCAGCTGGACCTGGGCGACTACCTGGCCTGGGGGAAGCGGAACAGCCTGGGCGCCCTGCTCGTGATCAACCCGGGCAATCCCACCGGTCAACTCCACTCCCTCGACGAGATGGCGGAATTTCTCGACGCCGCGCGCGACCGCGACCTCATCGTGGTGGACGAGTCGTTCCTCGACTTCGCGTGTGACAGGGGGTCGAGTGTCATGCCGATCGCGGATCGCTATCCGAACCTGCTGGTGATCCAGAGCCTCTCCAAGCACTACGGCGTCCCCGGCCTCCGCCTGGGCTTCTGCTACAGCCGCAATCGAGCCATGCTCGACGGCCTGCGCCAACTCTTGCCGACCTGGAATCTCAACGTCATGGCCGAATACTTCCTCGCCCTGCTGCCGGCGAACCGAGCGGCCTACAAACGATCGCTCGGGAGGGTCGCGCGGGACGTGGCCGTACTGCGCAAGGAGTTGAACGACATCCCGGGGCTTTTCGCCTACCCGACGGGAGCGAACTTCGTCCTGGTTCGAATCGAGAACGGGATGACCGCGGCCGAACTCCAGGCCCAGCTCCTCGACGACCACCTTATGTACGTCCGCGACTGCTCGAACAAGGTCGGCATGGACTCACATCACATTCGCGTCGCCTCACAAGGTCGAGCGGCGGACGCCGGACTCATCCGGGCGCTGCGGACTCTGTTTCGCGCCGGCCCGGAACGCCCCGCCTGAGGAACCCGCGGGATACCCGCTCTGGGCAAGACCTCAGGCCGCGCTCTTGATCACTCGGCAGGGTTGGGTTTGGGGGCAGTCGAGACGGCGTTTCGGCCTCCGCGCTTCGCGGCGTGGAGAGCAGCGTCCGCATCGGAGAAGACGGCCTTCCAACCGAGCCGCGCACCCGACGCCACGCCGAGGCTTGCGGTAACTCGGAGCATTGTCGCGAGCACGCTCCAGTCCAGCTCCTCGATCCTGCGCCGCAGTCGTTCCGCAAACCCGGCCGCCGCATCCATGTCTACGCCCAGCAGGCCGACCACGAACTCGTCGCCACCGTAACGCACGGCCACTTCATGGGGTCGCATCTCGTCCCGGAGGAGGTGGCCGATTCTGCGCAGGACGGCGTCGCCGATCGGGAGACCGTATGTGTCGTTGACCTTCTTGAAGTGGTCGATGTCGACGACGATGATCGCAATCTGTTGCGCCTCGTGCGTTTCAGACTCGAGGAACCGTTCGAGGACGCGGCGGTTCCCGATCCCGGTCAGTGCGTCCTCGTCGGCTCTGCGGCCGGCTTCCGCCGCCTGAGACTGGAGCGTGGCCTGGTCCCTGAGGAAGTCGGCCCGTCCCCAGACCTCCTGTACGAGCTGCCGCGTCTGTCGCTGGTGGATGGTCCAGATACTCGCCTTGACATCGCGCGCCGTCGCGAGCGCAGAGTCGATGTCGCCGGCCGCCTCCTGACAGGCTGACAGTTCCTCGAGGGCCAGCATCGACTCGTGATCGTCGTCGCTGTATCGGGCGATCGCCACAGCTCGCTCAGCCGCGACCACGGCTTCTGCGGGACGCCCCGCGAGGCGCAGGCAGCGTGCTTCGATCCAGGCCAGGGCCGCCCGCTGCGCGGCAAGCGCGATGTCGCCGGTCTGGCCGCGGAACTGGTCGAGTACAGCCAGCCCCTCCTCCGCGCGACCCAGCTCGCACAGGACCTCCGCCAGCAGACGGTAGCTGGCGGTACGGAGGGTGAACTCATCCGTAGCTCGGGCGAGTAGCTCGCGCACCACCGCCTCGGCGTGCGCCAGTTCCTCGTCACCGGATTGCACGTACGCGAGTCGCCGCTGTTGGACCGCAAGCAGGAGACCATCCGCGATGTTGTGCAGCTGCCTGCAGATCTTCTCGAGGTCACCGAGCCGCTCTGCGGCGCTGAGCGAAGCCTCGAACTGCTCCTGTGCCCGGTCGTAGTCGAGGAACGAGATACAGAAGATCCCGAGCCGGTTGCAGATCTCCATTCGCAGTCGATCGTCTTCGACCGACTCGAGCGCTACCAGACTCCTCGTCGCCAGTTCGGAAGCGACAGAGAGCTCGCCCATCCTCGAAGCATGGGCGGCAGCCCAGCTCGCCGCATCGACGGCAAGAGCTCCCTCGCCGGCACGCTCGAACATCCGCATGGCTTCGCGTGCGTCTTCGTAGACCGCGGCCGTGCGCCACTGGTTGGATCGGACGCGTGCCCGACACATCAGCAGGCGGCCCAGGTCTCCCGGAGCCGTGGCGGAGACGAGCATCTGCTCGATCTCGGTCACGCACTGATCGCATTCCTCGACAGTCGCCGCTCGGCTCGCTCGCTCGAACAGGTCGCGATATCGAGCTTCGACGCCAGTGATCTCGTCCATTGCCCTACATATCGGCACGGTTTAGGACGGCTGAACGAGTCGTAAGTACCGACTCGGCCAACGCGATGTGTGCACGATAGACCGGCCAACTGCAGGCCGTGTCCTGGGGAGTCGACGGAGAGGTCGCCACGAGCCCCCTAAGCCGCATGCGGGAGACGGTGCCCGACTTCCTTTCGGCCATTTCTGACGAGTGTCACTCTCGTTTTGCGGTCAGCACGCGCGATGATGAACGGGTTCCAAGAGGCCTCGCCGGACTGGATCGACCCACCAACGTCGAGGTTTACGGGAAGGCTGCGACGACCGGTTGCGGTCGGAAGTGAGTGGAGCGGTGAAGCTGGGGGGAGGACAAATTGCGATGAATGGATCGTTAGCGCTGGACGGCCAAGCCCAGCTCCTCACGGCTGGTTATGCGGAGCGGAATTCGAGCGCTCTGGTCATCGCCTCGATTGGGCCGATTCCCATCACGGTCTTCGCGGAGAGCGACGACGATCGGGTCACCTATCGTTCGAATTTGGGCGCCGGTCTGGCCCAGATCACCGCCCGATTGCTCCAGCAACTCGCATCTGGCAGCGATGCCAACGTGGACCTCAACGTCATGGCGACGAGCCCGCAGAGAGATATGCGTGGCAATCGAGTGCCTCCGGACGGCAGCCCCCTCGCATTCTGGCGACGAGTCATCGCTGTTTCCGCTGCCGGCAGGTTACATGCGCTGGTGAGCTTGCCGGTTGAGAGCATCAGCGCTCAATTGGAAGCCCAGGCCGCCAACGCCTGAGTCCGGGCGAACCGCTCCCCTCGCGCCCCAACTCACGCGCTCCGGATTTCCTGACGATCCAGCCCGACATCCGCCGATTCTGTCGTCTCCAGGACCGTTACCAACTGCCCCCGGTTCACCATCGCGACCGAGAACCTCGCCGTGGGCCGCTCGCCGGACAGCCAGCGGACCGTGACATCCGACATCGGCAGGAACGGCGCGCCGGCCGCCTCCAGAAACTGGGCCATGTCGCCGTAAGCGTGGACGTGGATGTCTCCGCTTAGCTCGAAACCGCGAGCCAGGATCGATACGTTGCGCCGCTGCTTTTCGACAATTGGCACACCCACCCGAACACCCGTGAAGACCGAGAGGTCCGCCACCAGGACAATCTGACTCAGGCGAACCCAGAGGGCGCCATCCTGGAGTCCAAGATGGCCGGCCGTCGTAGAGCCCACCTCATGTGCGTCTCGAAGCCGGATGAAGCCCGACTGCATGTTGAGCCAGTTCGACAGGCGGTCGAATTGCCCCAGGTCGACCTTTCCGGAGAGGTGCAGACGTTCGCCGAGCAGCTCAACCAGTCCCACAGCGCCCTGGGTAGGTTGCTCGTCGCGACCAAACCAGGGCCCAGTCACGCCGTTCACAGCCGCAAGTCCGTTCTGCCCGGACATGACGACGCCTGGCCTCCCGCCGGGAGAATCTTGAGGACGGAGGCGAACTGCCGCCCGGCCGGTTCCACTCGCAACAGTCCAGGTTCGGGCCAGCCGCCGGCTGCCACGTCCAGGTACGCCAGCCGCCTGCGGAGGTCGTGGATGGCCGCGCTGTGGATTTGGGATGCGCGGGACTCAGTGATGCCCAGGATTACGCCGATGCCCTTGAACGTCATGTCGTCCCGGTAGTGCAGGAAGAGAACCAGCCTCGACCGTTCGGCGAGGCGGTCGATGCCGTGAACCAGGGAAATTACCACGTCTTTGCGAGCTGCCTCCTCAGCCGGATCCACGGCGGTGAGATCCGGAACCCGGTCAGCCAGCGCCACCGATTCGCCATCCTCGTCCCGGGCTTCGTCCTGGTCGAGCGATACCGTGACCATCAAAGCGGCCCCCTGGCGGGCGCGATAACGCGCGACGGGGATACCCAGACGGGCCGCGACCTCAGTTTCTCTGGGCAAGCGGACGAGTTCGTCCTGGAGGTCCTGGACCGCGACGTGGATGGCTCGGCGGGCCTTCCGACCCGATCGTCCTACCGTGTCGAGGTCACGCACCGCATCTAGGATCGCACCGCGGACGCGCACGATGGCATACGACTCAAATGATGCATTCGCCTCTGGCCGGTACCCGTCTATGGCGCGCAGCAGGCCGAGGGCGCCGACCTGCATCGCGTCTTCGTGGTCGAAGACCGCCGGGATCGAGACCGCCAGCCGCCCGACAACATATTTGACCAGAGGAGCGTAGCGCTCGACCAGCTCATTCCGACTGAGGTCCACGGCGGCGGACAGAGTCGCGACACGGGGGTTGAACACGTCCGAAACCGGAGTCGGTTCGACTCCGCCCCTGACATCGCCACCCTCAGAACCGCTCTGGCGCCGGATCGCCGGCATCTCCACACCGACCATCGCGCTACCTGTGGCCCGCCGCGACTGGAGCCGAAGCCCGAGCCGTGGCCGCCTCAACGGCCTCAGGTTTGCCCAGCGCATAGCCCTGGCCCAGGTGAACGTCGAGGGACCTCAGGACTTGGATCTCGCGTTCCGTCTCGATTCCTTCGGCGATCAGCAGGCAGCCGGTCTTGCGGGCAAAGTGGCCCAGGCCGAAGATCATCGCCTGGCGGGCCTCGTCGGACTCCAGGCCGGCGACCAGCCACCGATCCAGCTTCAAGAACGCGGGGCGCAGCTCCAGGATGTGGCGCAGCCCGGCGAAGCCCGACCCGGCGTCGTCCACGGCCAACCTTGTCCCAGGTCCGAGTGCCGCCATGGCCGTGCGGAACCCCGGATAGTCGACAATAGCCGTGTGTTCTGTGACTTCGACCACGAGCGGTCTGCGGATCCCCGAGATCAGGAATCGAAGCTGGCCGCCGTCAAGAATTAGCTCCGGCGAGGCGTTGATGTTCAGCCAGACGTTGGAGGGAAGAGCTTTGGCGGCCGCAAGCGCCGCGTGCAGGGTGGCGCTCTCCAGTTCAATGCCGAGGTGAACCTCGTTTGCCTCCGCGAACAGCGTCTCAGGATTGGAGCCGTCGGCGAAACGCGTGAGCGCCTCATAGCCGACGACCTTGTGCAGGACGAAGTCGACTATCGGCTGAAAGACCGGCGAATAGGCATGCCGCTTGACGATCTCTGAGATGTGTTCACGCCCCGACCTGGCGTCGATCCGTTGGGCCATCTGAGCTCCGAGAACTCCGCCGGCGACAGCGGCGAACTCCACGATGACCGGCAGGAGCTCGTTCACGGCCCCCTTGTTCGTCACGTCGATGGACTGCACAGTGAGCAGTCCCACGAGTTGCTTGCCGTATAGCACGGGCGCACATGCGAGGGCGCACGGGCCTGTGTTCTCCACAAGCTGGTTGTAGGCTCGGCCCTGCCGATCTTCCCAGGGCTCGATCCAGACACCAGATGCCGATTGGGCATGCAGCCTCCGGCTAATCTGGAACGACAAATATCGCAGGGGAGGATCTTCCCGCCCTGTCACAACCTGGCCGATTGGCATCGCCTGAGAGCTGGACTCAAAGACCACCATCTGTGCCGCAGCCACTCCGGACAGGCTGGCCACGGTCCTGCATATCGCCTGCGCATTTGCTTCCAGCGAGGAGTTGGTCGACAGGCCGGAAACGCCATCGAGGACGAGCGTTCGTTCGGCGCCGGAAATCGCAGACTGAGCCGCCAGCGCCCTTCGCTCTGTCACGTCCGTTTGGACGGACACGAAACCCTCCACCGTACCCGCAGCGTCGCGGACCGGCGACATCACGGTCTCCACTATGAAGAAGGTGCCATCCTTACGTCGGTCGACCATCTCGCCAACCCATTGACCACCGGCAGTGATCTTGGCCCACATGTCTTCGTAGAACGTGGCGGGGTGAAGACCGCTTTTCAACAGGCGCGGGTTCTGCCCGATCACTTCGTCCCGACGGTATCCCGTCACTCGCTCGAACGCGACGTTGACGTCGCGGATGCACCCATCGAGGTCGACCATCATGATCGAGTCGACTGCGTGATCTACGGCGACCGCCAGCCGATCAACTTTGCTTCGGGCTTGCGCCGAGGCCGTCAGATCTATCGCGAAGCCGCCGATCCCGCTGCGCGGCTCTCTCGACGACAGTGCGAACTCAATCAGCAGGACCGTGTGCGGTTTGTCTTTCGACCGCATCTGATACGAGAAGACCTGCGCGCCGCCGCCGCTGAGAACCTCCCAATCGTGGGCCCGCACGATCGCGGCCGCCGCCGGAGGCCACATTTCGCTGTCGGTCTTGCCGCGCCAGTCCGGTCCCATGTGCGCGCCCATGGTCGAGAGAAAGTAAGGGTTGGCATATACATAGCGGCCGTCGGCGTCTTTAGCGAAGGCCGCCACAGGAGCGCTGTCCATCAAGCCGGAGAATGTTTCGATAGCCTGGCGCTTTGCTGCCGACGACATGGATTCGTCACCGGCAGCCTCGGGCGGCAGACGGGTCGACGGAAGCCGCCGGCCAATCGTGTCCGCGAGGGCGCCCATGGGCACGGCTCTCACTGGGGCCCCGATTCGGCATCGGCACCGGTCACGACCCGCAGCATTCGCGATGAGGGCTCGAAAGCGCCGTGACCGGCGTCGCCGGTTCCGGGCCCAACCGCGACTCTTGGTCCATTACGAGCAATGCGGCTGCGTTCAACGGCCCCGCCCACCGCCCGACGAAGCGCGTCGGACGTGAAAGGCTTGGCAAGGAACGTGCCCGCGGCACGGAGTTCGGCGTCTCGGCCCAGGACGCCGTCGGCGTTACCGCTGATGAATACGACGCCGATGCCGGGCTCTTGCTCCGCGATCCGGGCGGCCAGGTCCAGCCCGTTCATTCCCGGCATGACGATGTCGGTAACCAGCGCGTCGATCCGCTCGCCCCAGCGTGTGATTGCTCGCAGGGCCGGGACGGCATTCGGGGCCGCCAGAACCGTATATCCGCCAGTCTCCAGTATTCGCCGGGTCAGTTTTCGAACGGCAGGGTTGTCCTCCACCACGAGCACGACGCCTGATCGGTGTTGGACCCTTTGGCCAGGCTGAAGGTGAGTCGGAACGGCGTCGGCGGCTACGCGCGGGAGATCGACGTGGAAGACCGAGCCGCCGCCAAGGACGCTGTCGACATGAACCATCCCGCCGGATTGAGCCACTATGCCCGACACGGCCGAGAGCCCGAGGCCCGTGCCCTTGCCGGGCCCCTTTGTCGTGAAGAACGGGTCGAAGGCACGGGCGAGCGTCGCCTGGTCCATACCGGTCCCCGTGTCGGCGACGCTCATCCGCACGAACGGACCCGGACTCAGTTGGTGATCCGGCCGGTCTCGATCCGCCGACACCAGGTCGCCTATCGAAATGGTCAGGTGCCCGCCCGCCGGCATCGCATCCCGAGCATTCACGGCGAGGTTCACGATCACCTGCTCGAGTTGCGTGGGATCGACTTGAATGCGTCCGTGATCGGGATCGACGCGCAAAGTGAGGTCCACGTTGTCGCCCAGGAGCGGCCGCAGGATTGGTATCAGATCCGCCAGCACCGCGGCCGGATCCACGATCATCGGAACCAGTAGTTGCCGGCGAGTGAAGGCAAGCAGCTTTCGAGTGATTGCGGCCGCCCGGTCCGCTCCAGCGAGTACCTGGTCCAAATCATCGCGCATGGCGTCGCCTTCGGGCAGGCTCGCTCGCGCCAGCTCGGCATATCCGTGGATCGAAGTCAGCAGGTTGTTGAAGTCATGCGCAACCCCACCCGCGAACTGCCCGATCGCCTCCAGGCGCTGGTTCTGGATCACCTGGGCGTCCATGGCGGTCTTGCCGGTCACGTCGCTCACATTCAGCATCGTGCCGACGTATGTTCCGTCTGCGGTCGTGATCGGGCTGCCGGCGCAAAGGGAGATCAGAGTGCCGCCATCTTCACGCCGGAAGGCAAACTCGATGCGTTCGCCGGCCTGGACTCGCTGACGGGACAGGAAATCCTGGAATTCCGTCTTCACCGACTCTTCTAGAAAGTCGACAATCGGCCGGCCCCGCATCGCCGCTGGAGTCGACCCCAGCAGACTGGCCATCGCCTCATTGGCGTAAGTCGTTCGACCGTCGGGGGCTACCAGCCAGACGCCGTCGAACATGCCGTCGAAGACCGATCGGAGCCGCTCCATCGGCACCTGGCCGACGGACGCTTCGACTCCGTCGAGCTTGCCGGGCGCACTCTCGGTCTGGTTGGTGCCGATGTCATTCTGATTCTGGCGGCGTTGTAGATGTTGCATTCGAAACCGTCGCACGCGTGTACCGACCATGTGCCGGCACAACCAGTGTTGCTTTCGGTCACTCGCCCGTCATTACCGAAGTTAATGTGGCCGGCCTCATTCGCGGCGACGCGCAAGTCCGGCGTCAACGCTCCTCGAGCCCGCGGTCCCACCCCAGATTCGAGAACGTCGGGACAAAGCGATAACCCCGGCCCGGCTCCGTCGCGATGAAGCGCGGCGTCCTGTAGTCGTCCTGCAGCTTGGTGCGCAGAGACTGGATGTGACGGTCAACCACGTTGCTATCGGCAACGAAGTCAGCGCCCCAGATGATGTCGAGAATCGTCTCTCGATCCACGATCTGTCCGGACCGGCTCGCTAACAGGTAAAGAAGACTGTGCTCAATGCCGGTCAGATGGACGACGGAGTCGCCGATCCGGATCACGCGGCCGAGGATATCCAGTTCGATCTCACCGAGCCTGATCGGCGCCACGACCGGATCCGTACCAGTCAGCCGGCGAGTTATGACGATTGACCGGGCCAGAAGCTCCTCGGGCGAGAACGGCACCATGAGAATGTCGTCGACGCCAAGATCGAAGGCATGCAGCTTGCTCGGCAGGTCACCGTGTCGCGTGAGGCCGAGAACCGGCGTTCCGTGGACGCCCGGCGCTCTCGAGGTCCCGAGCCGCTCCAACAACGCGATGCTGTCCTGGTGGTCCATGTCGATGATGGCCATGTGCGGACTCCAACCGGCGAGTTCCGCTTCGGCCTCAACGAGATCGTGGCCTGCCCTGACGACAAACAGACCGTGATTGAGCGTCAGTCGTACCAGGTCAACTACCACCTGGTTCTGATGCAGAACCAGCGCCCTGAAAGTTTCAGCGTTCGGCACAATTCCTCCCCATGCCCACTGACCCGAATTCTACGCTGGGCGCTCCTGTATTTGAAGGGTCTGACTACGGCATCGCCATCGGCAGGTCCGTAGGGAGCGAGAAGCTCGGTTCGGCTGTCCTGTACTAGGACTCGCGCCCTGACTGCCGGGAACCGGCGGCGCATACACTTGGCTTATGGCACAGGTTCTCGGGGTCGTGAATCGCCCCGTAGCAGGGCGAACATGACGGACACTCACAGTTCGCCGGCGAGCGCCCATCGCATTCGGCTGGCCGCCGTCTTGACCTTGAGCCTGATCATCCTGGCCGTCGAAGTCGCCGGCGGAATTGCCGCCAACAGCCTCGCGCTGCTGGCGGACGCGGGCCACATGCTCACCGACGTCACGGGCATCGCCCTCGCCCTGGTCGCGATCTGGTTCGCCGGTAGAAGCCCAACCGACGGTCGGACGTACGGGTTTCTCAGGCTGGAAATCCTGGCGACGGTGGCGAACGCGTTTCTGCTGTTCGGCATCGCGGCGGTTGTCATGTTCGAGGCGTGGCAGCGGCTGGCGTCGCCCCCGCACATTGGCTCGGGGCCGATGTTGGCGGTGGCGGTTGTCGGCATGGCCGGCAACGCCGCGTCCTTGTACCTGCTTCGGGACGCGCAACGAGTCAGCCTGAACATGCGCGGGGCCTACCTGGAAGTCATGGGCGACTTCGCCGGGTCTGCCGCCGTTATCGTGGCTGCAGTAGCGATCGGGCTGACCGGCTGGACGGCCGCAGATGCGCTCGCCTCGGCGTTGATCGGCATTCTGATTCTTCCGCGCACGTTCCAGCTGCTGCGGGAGGCAACGCACATCCTCATGGAAGGCACGCCCAAGGGAGTCTCGGTAGAGCACGTCCGGCAACACATCCTCGATGCGCCGGGGGTCGTCGATTGCCACGACCTTCACGTTTGGACGATCACTTCCGGGGTGAACGTCGTGTCCGCTCATGTCGTCCTGGCGGACGGCGTCGATCCCGCAGTCACACTCGATGCTCTCTGCGCCTGCTTGTCCACGGACTTCGATATCGAGCACTCGACCTTCCAGCTCGAGTCGCAAGATCGGCGGCGGCTCGAACAGCGGAGCCACGCCTGATCGATTGGCCCGCTAAGGCGGCGAAATGCCCCGGCCCGAATCGCCCGGTCTGTTCGCCACAACTGCAATAAACGGAACTATTCACACGCTGGAAGTATTGTGTTAGAGTTCCGCCATGGTCAACCGGAGTGAAGCCTCGCACGAGATAGTTCAGCTTGTCCCCGCGGTCGCCATAAACCTGCGGCTGGCGACGCTGTTCGATCTGGAAACTGTCGATTTGACCGCCAACCAGATCCTCACTCTGCTCCTCGTGAAGTCGGCCGAGGGCGGTCGAATGAAGTCCGGCGAGATTGCTTCGCGTCTCGGGATCTCGCTCCCCGCGGCAACGGCGCTGGTCGACCGGCTGGTCGCATCCGGCGTCGTGGCCCGCTCGCAAGGCGAGGACCGTCGAGTGGTGTGGATCGCAGTGACCGATGAAGGTGCCGCGCTGCTGACGCGACTCGGCGAAGGCCTCGAGAAGCGCATCGACGCCGTTATCGCGGATTCGGACCCGGCCGCTCTAGACGCACTCGTCGAGGGATTGCGCCGCGTAGCGACATTCGCCGATCGGATCGGCGAGCCGCGAGCAATAGACGCTGACGGTCACCTGCCGCCGTGATCTAGCTCAACGCGGCTGAACAGTCGGCCGCACGTCAGACCGGCCCATCGACAAACCCAGGCAGACCGGAGCCCAATGCGGCCCCGGTCCGGATCAACGTGTCACGAAAGGACCTTCTATGCGCGCGCTCTTTACCAGGTTGGGACGCTTCGTGGAGGCCCGTCCGGGGTCGATACTCGCGGCCACGATCGTGCTCGTCGTTCTCGCCGTCCTGGGCGCGACGCAGACCCACATCGTTACCACTCAGGAAGTCTTCGTAAACAAGGACAGCGACACTTACAAGAACAACCAGGCGTACTCGGCGGCATTCGGCGGCGAGTCGCTCGCAGTCATGATCACCGGCACTCCCCAGGAACTGACCAGCCCCGCGACTCTGACCAAGGTCAAGACGCTGACGGACGAGTTGTCGAAGGATTCCGACGTTCGAGCCATCGTCAGCCCGCTGACCATCCTGTCGGCCGCCGCGGGCCAGCTACCTGCCGGCGTCACGATCGACCAGCCGGGCGTCGCCACGAGCGTCATTTTCGGCAGCGACGGCAAGCCCACAGCCAACTTCGCCGCACTCTTCCCCAGCGACAAGGAGCTCATCTCGATCACGCTCAACTCCGGACTGAGCGTTGACGAACAGGGCAAGTTCTCCAACCGCGTCCAGGACGACGTGGCGGCAGTGGGTCTCCCATCCGACACCGTCGTGGCCGGCTACCCGCGCCTCACCTATGAGACCACCTCCACCATCACTCGCGACCTGGCCGTCACCGGCATTGTCGCCGTGATCCTGATGGTCATCGTTCTCTTCGTCGTCTTCCCGGTCCGGCGGCGGCTCATGGCCCTACCGGTCGTCCTCATCGGCGTCCTGATCACCTTCGGCATCACCGGCGCCCTCGGTGTCAACCTGACACTCGTCACCATGGCAGGCCTGCCGGTATTGCTCGGTCTGGGCATGGACTTCGCCATCCAGTTCCACAACCGCTATGAAGAGGAGCTGGCTCGCGGCGACACACCGGCGTCCGGCCTCATTGACGCCCTCACGCACATCGGCCCGGCAGTTGGAACGGCCGTCCTGGCCACGATCCTCGGATTCATGACGCTCAGTCTGTCGGCCGTGCCGGCCGTCCGCGACTTCGGCAGTCTGCTCGCCCTCGGCGTCGCGATCCTGTTCGCCGCGGCTCTGATCGTCCTCAACGCCCTGCTCTATCGGTTCGACAAGACGCCGTCGGAATCCGCCGAGGCCGACGCCGACAGCGCAATGGCAACCGCGCGGCCGGCCCACAAGCGCCCGCGCCTGGATATCGGCCGCTACCTGGCGTCCGTGTCCAACGTCGCGATCAAGCTGGGCCCGATCGTGCTGATCGTCTCCACCTTGCTCGCCCTCGGCGGCCTGTATGCCGACCACCTCGTTCCGGTGCAGACCGACATCAAGAAACTCATCCCGGCCGACGCGCCCGGGCTGGTGGCCATGACCAAGGTCGCCGACGCGACCGGCAGCGACACGTCCGTCGAGTTCCTAGTCACCGCCGACGACGTCACCTCGCCCAGCGTCTTCGTCTGGATGGTCCAGTTCGAAAACCAGGAGCTCGCTTCTCATCCGGACATCGTCAGCATCACCAGCCTGCCGTCGGTTCTGGGCGTCAAGACCATCGATGCTTCCGATACCCCGGCCAAGCTCCAGGCCGCCGCCGCCCAGGTCCCCGCGCCGATCATGTCCGGGCTGGTCTCGTCCGACAAGAAGTCGGCGGCGATGACCTTCAAGGTCAAGGAGATGTCGATCTCGCAGCTCGCCGACCTGATCGATTCGATCCGAGCTGAAGCGAATACGCCGAGCGGCGTCACGTTTGCTCCGGCCGGAACGGCAAACATGGCCGCGTCGGTTGTCTCCGCCGTGACCGACCGCCGTCTGATGATCGCCATCGCGGGCTTCGCGGCCGTCTTCATCGGCCTGCTCATCGTCTATCGCAGCTGGCGCCGCGCCCTCACGCCGGTCGTGCCTATCGTCCTGGTGACCGGCTGGTCCTCGGGCGTGATGTGGCTCCTCGGAATGGAGCTCAACCCGCTGACGGCGGTGATGAGCGCTCTAATCGTCGGTATCGGCACCGAATTCGCGGTACTCCTTCTCGAGCGCTTCTGGGAGGAGCTGGGCCGCGGGCTCGATCCGCATGCGGCGATGCATAACGCCGTGACGAGGATCGGCCGGGCGATCGCCGCCAGTGGCCTGACCGTCATGGCCGGTTTCGCCGCCCTGCTCGCTTCGTCGTTCCCCGCCATCCGGGAGTTCGGCGTGGTGACCGTCATCGACGTCTTGCTGGCGCTGGTCGCCACCATCGTCGTTGTTCCGCCGCTCGCGCTGTACCTGATCCGCCGCCGCGGTCGGGAGCAGCAGGTTCCCACCCCCACGAACTAGCTTTGGGGCTCGTTCGTGGCGAGCGAAGGCCGGTGACGGATCCCCCTCCCCGTCACCGGCCTTCATTTTTGTCGGACACCGGGCGACCGACGGCCTGCCCGGCCCGAACCAATTACGCGGCCGTTACGCGGCCACTGCCACCGCCACGGTCGACGGGGCGCCGACCAACCGCCAGCCGCTGGTCCAGGTGCCGTTCGCCGTGATGTTTAGGGCGATGTTGAGGAACGCCAGCTGCTCGAGCTGCTGGGCTCGGCTGAGTGGCCCAACGTCGATCGGATTGAGCCCGATCGAACTCACCAGGGCCACGACGGTCGACTTGGCCTGGGCGTCGTCGCCGGCAACGAAGCCGTCCAGCTGGACGCCGTCGGCGATCGGGTCGATCTGACGCGAGGCGAACAGCGTGTTGAACGCCTTGACGATGCGAGCTTCTGGCAGCAGAACGGCCAGGCGCTCGGAGTTGGACTCGGCAAGCTCCATGGTCGGCCCACTGGAGCCGAAGCTCATCCGATTGGTGGGGTCGATCACGACCTTGCCGTGGACGGCGGAGCGGATCTCAGCGGCCACGCTTTCGAGGCTGTCTGGCGGAACGGCCAGGACCACCACGTCCGCGGCGGCCGCCGCTTCGGCATTGTTGGCAGCGGCGCGACCGTGAGCCGCGCTGGCGACTGCCGCGGAGTGTTCGGGGTCGCGCGAGGCCACGATCACAGCGTGCCCGGCCCGGGAGAAGGAGGTGGCGAGTGCTCGGCCGACGTTGCCGGCTCCGATGATCGCGATGTTCATGGCGTCTTCCTTGTTTGCTTGACTAGTTTGGTGAGAACAATCACAGTTGGTTGTAGGGACAACATAGTGGCAAATGTGTAGCGTGTCAATACACGTTTGTGGAGGGCCATCGTGGCTGAGGAACGCCGCCCCCCGGCCGTGGGCGCCGAGATCAAACGCTGGCGAACCATGCGTGGGCTGACACTAGCGGCAGTCGCCGACCGGAGCGGCCTCAATGTCGGTTACCTGTCTCAAATCGAGAATGACAAGGCTTCGCCGTCACTGACCTGCCTGGCCGCTCTGGGCGAGGCCCTCGATGTCCCTGCGGCCTGGTTCCTGATGGGCGAAGCGCCTGCGCCCAAGGTCGTCAGGGCGTCCGAACGAGGAATCGAGGCTCACGAAGGACTCGCTCGCATCGAACTCGTTGACGGCGGCGGCGGGCGCGACATGGCGTTCGTCGAAGCCATCGCCCCCAGCGGCGGGAGTGCCGGCTTGCACAGCCACGCCGGCGACGAACACCACCTGATCCTGAGCGGCCAATGGCGCATGACCCAGGGCCCGCGCGTGGTTGAGCTGAACCCGGGCGACTACATTCGATGGGACGGCACCATCCCCCACAATGCCGAAGTCATCGGCGACGGCGAGGGCCGGATGCTGATCATCACGCTGGCCCGCAACTAAGCGCTCGGCGCCGGATCCGGGCAGGCAAGTTGGGCCGCAATACGCCTTCGGGACGAACCACCGACACCTATGCTGTCAGCGCACAGCCACGACCGTTCGTGGGTGCATCGATGGGAGAGACCGAATGGATGCTCAAAGTCTCCGACGCTCGCTGCCACGGCAGCTGGCGGCAATCTCAGTTGTCATAGCTCTGGCCCTCGTCAGCGGCGCGTGCGGCGCCGACATCCCACGCGGCAAGGTGATCTTCTCGACTGACGTCCCCAAGGCCGACGGCGTGTGCTCACCCGGCAATGCCGTGACCGATATCGCGGACAAGACCTCCGTATATGCCACGTACGTCTTCAAGGATCGGCCTGGAAGCGAGACTCTGTCTTTGTCGGTCACCAAGGACGGCGCGAGCTACATCCCGTCATCCGACCTGCCGACGACGGACACCTCGGGCCTGGATTGCTTCGCCGACACCACGGACCTGAGCACATTGCCCAACTGGGGTCCGGGCACGTACCACATTTCGGTTATGAACGGCAGCACCGTGGTCACCGAGGGCGACCTGACCGTCAAGTAGCCACTCTCGACCGCAGCGACGCGGTCGGAGAAGCGTGGTCCGATTCGATGGGCCGCGCCACTCCGGCCGCGTTTTGCGTTGGCGGCGATTCGTGGTGAGGCGGCGGTGTGCCGGCGGCGTGCCGGCGGCGCCCGCGGCGGCTACCGGCGGCTCCGGCGGCGCCCGCGGCGGCTACCGGCGGCTACTTGAGTGCGGCAAGAACGCCGCGGCCGTCTTGCGCCGCGTTCTTGAGATCGTTCCGAGCCTCGATGACGGCGGCGCGGGCGGCCTTTACCAGCGCCGCCGAACTCAAGTTGTAGCTGGCGGCTCTGAGACCGAGCAGTTTGGCCGGTACCGCTGTCGCCACAACCGCCGCCGCGGCCACGGCCGACTTCATTGCAGCCAGCGCGGTCTGGGCCGCACGAACGTCTTTGCCCTGGGCCTGCGCCGCCGAGATGCGGTCGGCCAGCGTCGAGGCCAGCTGGTCGAAGTGGGGCTTGAGGGCCAGTTCACTGTCCGCGGCAATGGTCAGCCGCACCTGCGGGCCGAGGAGCAGGTAGACGCGATAGCCGTTGACGATCTGGAGGATCGCGGCCCTGGCGGGAGCCAGGCGCGTCAGAGAGTCCAGAGTGGCGCTCAGGCCGTTCAGCCCCGATCTGGCGGCCGCGATGTCGCCCGTGAGCGACGCGGCATGACTCGAAGTGAGGCCATTGGAGGCACGGACCGCGGCGGACAGCTGGTCAAGGGTGGTGAGGCGGCGAGCGATCTCGCAATCGCCGAATGTCTGGAGGTCGGCGACGGTCGCGCCAGACCGAACGACACTCGCCTGAGTCTTGCACGCACCCACGCCGGCCGGCCCTCCGGCCACGGGGCCGGGACCCGCGGAGTACGCCGCGCCGCCGGACGAAGCGAGCACCGCGATCGCAACGGCCGATGCCAGGGCGCCGTTGCGAAGTATCCAGAGCATCGAAGAACTCCTTGGTCGTTCCATTTCTACTCCCCGCCCGTCGTCGAGGAATCAGAGGACTGGATCGAGTTGTTGATGTCGTTGATGAGTTGATTGATCTGATCGAGTTCGCTGGCCGCCGGATCCGGAGTCGCCGGAGCCGGTGAATCGGCCGATATAGATGCTGAAGCGCTCGGCCCGTCACTACCGCTCGAGTCAACCGCGATTGTGGGGCCGGCCGAGCCGTACGCCCCGAAGCTCGGGGCTGGGACGGCGTCCGTCCTATGGTCGCGACCGCAGCCGGCTACGGCCACACCGACCAGTAGCGTGGCAGTCAGGAGGGCCACCGCCCTGGGTCGCAACCGCTTCAATGGCACTCTCCGTGGGGCGTGAACCGCCGACATCCGAAATGATCGACCGTCAAAGATCGGGGCCGGCGCTCGATTCGTAAGGGCTGCGTAAGTTGTGCCTCGGACCTACTTCAGAGCCGCCAGCACTTGCTCGGTGGAACGGACCCGACCGAGCCGAGGCAGTACCGATGTCGTGGTGTGAGCGTGCTGCGCCACGCCGCGAGCCGCCATGGCGTCCTCTACGAAGATCTGCTGGTAGGCGCGCTCAAATGCGTCGCGGGCCGTGCTCTCGACGCCCATGTCCGTCGAAATCCCGCAGAGCACGATGGTGTCGACTCCGCGCCGGCGAAGCTGGAGGTCGAGCTCGGTGCCGTAGAAGGCGCCCCACTGCCGCTTCGTAATCACGACGTCGCCCGGCTGGGGTGTCATCTCCGGGGCGAATTCCGCCCAGTCCGGCGGCATCTGGCCGCGACTCGGGGCCGGTGCGTCGGCGATCGGGCGGAGGCCATCCTTGCCGTCCGGCGATGGCGTGACGTGGACGAGGACTACCGTTCCTCCGGCCGCCCGGAACGCCGAGGCCAGCTTGGCCGCGTTCGCCACCACTTCAGTTCCGGGGTGCGGCTCGGCGGGAAAACCCACGATGCCTCGCTGCAGATCGATGACCACAAGAGCCGTTCGGGACGACTCGATACTCAGCTCCATCAAACCCTCCGGAGTCGATCGCTGTCGACGTTGTCTGGCCGGCCCGGCGAGCGTGCCATAACCTGCGCGCTCGGCGGCCAGTCCCTACGGGGCATGCTAGAACATCCGACCGAAACCGCCTGTCGACGTGGCGGGCATCGTCGTGTCTCGGAACTTGTCCACCGCTTGACCACACCTTTGTGCGCGATCGGCGTGCGAAGCGTGTTCGTTTTTGCAACCCTACTCGCAAGTCGGGCCGGCCCTCGGTGGGAGGGGCCCGCTCCGCCCGGCAGGAGGAGAGACCAAGGTCGGAGGAGGTCGTTCATGGCAGCTGCCATCGGGTATTTCCGAGGCATGTTCCAGTGGACTGTCAAACGGGATGGGATTATCGCCCCGGATGAGCGGCCGCCGGCCGGGCAAGCCGTGGCCCTGGGCGTCCAGCACATCTTCGCCATGTTCGGGGCGACGTTCCTCGGGCCGGTGCTGATGGGCTTCGACCCCAACGTCGCGATCTTCTTCTCCGGCATCGGCACGATCGTCTTCTTCATCTGCGTTCGCGGCCGCATCCCGAGCTACCTGGGCTCGAGNNTGGGCGGCATCATCGCTTGCGGCGCGGTCTATGCGGTGATCGGTCTCGTCGTGATGGCCGTCGGGTACAAGTGGGTCGAGTGGCTGATGCCGCCAGTAATCACTGGCGCGATCGTCATGGTCATCGGCCTCAACCTTGCCCACGTAGCGGTGTCCGACCTCAGCGGCGTCGCCAGCTGGTACGTCAATCCCGCCGCGGGCCAGGTCAACGACCTGTTTCTGATGACCCTGGGCCTCCTGACCACGGCCGCCGTCCTGCTCGTGGCTGCCTGGGCTCCAGGAATCCTGCGTCGCCTGCCGATTCTCGTCGGCGGGGTCGCCGGTTACGTTCTCTATTACATCGCATCCAACGTCCTCAGCCTTGGGGGCACCCCGATCAACTTCGACAAGGTCGGGTCGGCGGCGTGGGTGGGTTTGCCCAACTTCGTCGCTCCCAAGTTCGACGGAAACGCTATTACGCTGATCGCCCCGATCGCGATCGTGCTCGTGGCTGAGAACCTGGGCCACATCAAGGCCGTCGCGGCGATGACCGGACGCAACCTCGATCCGTACATCGGCCGTGGCTTCCTCGGCGACGGCATCGCCACCATGATCTCCGGCTCGGGCGGAGGCACGGGTGTCACCACATATGCCGAGAACATCGGCGTCATGGCCGTGACCAAGATCTACTCGAGCCTGGTCTTCCTGATCGCGGCAGTGGTTGCCATCCTGATGGGCCTGTGCCCGAAGTTCGGCCAGCTCATCTACACCGTTCCGGGTCCCGTGATCGGTGGCCTGGCCATCGTCCTGTTCGGCTTGATTGCCACTACCGGTGCGAGGATCTGGGTCCAGAACAAGGTCGACTTTTCCGAGACGCGGAACCTGGTGACCGTCGCCGCCGCCCTCACAATCGGTGCCGGCGACCTGACGCTCACCTCTGGCCAGTTTTCGCTCAGCGGCATCGCGATGGCCTGCTTTGGGGCCATCATCGTCTACCAGGTCCTGGGCCTGGTGAAGGTCCAGGAGACGCCCGGAGACGCGCCTTCCGCGGACTCATAACCCTCGCTGAAACAAAGCGGGCGGCCTATTCCCCGGCTCGTAGGGACCGGGGATTTACCGGCCATGCATTGAGATAGAAGGGCCCGGACCTCGCAGGAGGCCGGGCTCTTCTACACTTTTGGTCTGGGAGAGAGTCCACGAGAATCACAGAGCGGAGGGGTACGCAAGTGGTAGATAGGATGGGGGGAGAAAGGTCTCGCGACCTGCCCATATCCGGGGCGGTGAGGGTGCTGGCTGCGGTCGTGTCACTGTCCATGCTGTCGGGATGCGTTGGCGCCGTGACCAGTCCGAACCCTCAGCAGTCGTCAGTTCCGAGTGCCGCAGCTAGCTCGACTGACCGGCTCTCGCCAACCCCAGCGCCAACGCCAACCCCAGCGCCGACGTTCGTGACGACCGGAAGCATGACCGGCCCTCGGAGCGTTGCGACCGCGACACGGCTGCAGAACGACCAGGTCCTGATAGTCGGCGGGGGTCCGGATGACAAGGGCCTTTCTGCGAGAGTTTTTGCTTCGGCCGAGCTCTACGATCCGGCAACAGGCAAGTTCAGTCAGACCGGTTCGATGGCTATGGCTCGCGGGGGCAATACGGCAACGCTGCTCCAGGACGGCCGCGTCCTGATTGCTGGCGGAGGCGGTTGTTCCGACCCAAAGAGGTGCCTTGACGAAGGCATCGACGCTCGGACTGCAGAAACCTTGTCCTCAGCAGAACTCTACGACCCGGCAACCGGCAAGTTCACTCGCACAGGCTCGATGGTCGAACCCCGCAATGGCGCCACCGCGACATTGCTACAAGACGGTCGCGTTCTGATCGCCTCCGGTGGGCTCAACCCAATGGCAGAGCTCTACAACCCGGCAACCGGCATGTTCACGCGCACAGGCTCGACCCTGAACATCTATAACTATGCGACCGCGACGCTGTTGCCAAACGGCAAGGTGCTGCTGACCGGCCAGGTGTCCGAAGGCACGGCCGCGGAACTCTACGATCCCGCGAGCGGCAAGTTCACACAGGCGCCGTTCATGTACGCAGCCGGTGCTGCCGCTCCGCTCTATAAGGGTCAGACCTTCGATCGCCAACCAGCCGATACCTCGACTCTGCTCAACGACGGACGAGTGCTCTTGTTCGAAACAGGCTATCTGGAGACCTACGACTACCGAGACGGCACCTTCACGCCGGCTGGCTTCGTGGCTCCTCCAGGCGAGCTGTTCAACCCTACTGCCGCTCTGCTCAGCGACGGTGACGTGCTACTGGTAGGCGGGATACTCGAAGCCGACCTGCCCTATCAGGTTCAGGCCGCAGCCTGGCTTTACGATCCGGTCACCGGTATTCACGCCATAAGCTCGATGACCACGCCCCGAATAGAACACACCGCCACGTTGCTGCAGGACGGCAGCGTCCTGATTACCGGCGGCACCGCAGACTATCAAACGACCCTGTCATCGGCTGAGTTGTTCGTGCCCTGAAATGGCCGCGCGCCATCGCGGAATCTCGCGGACGAGCCCAGGTGCCCCGGCCTTGGCACAACGCTCGTCAAGCCTCTCGCACGAGGAGGGATCGATTATGGGTGACCCGTTTTGGCACTCCCAATCCGAGAACCTGGCAGCGTCTCGTTCGGAACGACCTGCGTCGCCGGCCCGGGCCGTGGTCCTGGCCTGTTGTTTCATCTTGACGTGCAGCGGTTGCCTGTCTGACCCGGCCGCGTCTTCGCTCCCGTCGACCGAGAGCGCGCTCCCACCCACGGCCAGCTCCGCGTCGACAGGAACGCCCATCGATATGCCTACGCCGACTGCAACACCGGCGCCTCATGGGAAGTTCACGAGTGTCGGGTCGCTGGCCTATCAGGATGGTGCTTGGGGAGGCGCGTTCTTGCTTGCGGATGGCCGTGTCCTCGTCGTCGCGCCAGAATTCGCCGACGCACAAACCTACGACCCCACCACGGGTAAGTTCAGTCCGTATCAATTACCGGCCATTGCAAATGCCGATACGGCCATGCCGCTTCCCGATGGCCGGTGGTTGGTCTTCGGAATCGACAACCATCTGAGCATCCTCGATCTGGAGAACCACAGGGTGACTCCAGCGGGCGCTATGGAACCAGATCGCCAGGGTGACTTCGTTACCGTCCAGTTGACCGACGGTCGAATTCTGATCGCTGGCGGCACCGACAAGTCCGGCCAGCATTACCTGACCAGCGCTGAGATCTACGATCCGGCAACCTTCAAGTTCGCTCCGACTGGCTCCATGCTCGAGGGCCGCGAAAGCCAGACCGCAATCTTGCTGCCGGACGGCAAGGTTCTGATCGCCGGCGGCGATCGTGGCACCGGGGCCGCCGAAGACATCCTCTCGACGGCAGAACTCTACGATCCAGCCACCGGGAAGTTCACGGCCACCGGCCGCCTCACGATGCCACGTACCTCATTCGACGACATCCTCCTCCCCGACGGTCGAGTGCTGCTGATCGGTGGCTTCGGGCGCGGAACTGTGGCTCTAGCCGGCGCCGACATCTACGACCCGGCTACAAGCAAGTTCACCGCCACGGGCTCCATGGCTAACGCCCGAGTCAACTTCACCGCAACTCTACTCAAGGATGGCCGCGTGCTCGTCACCGGCGGAGACCAGATGAACGAGACGGCACTGGCCACGGCCGAGATCTACGATCCCGCGACCGGTACCTTCTCGCCGACCGGCGCCATGCTGACGGCTCGAACCGACCACGACGCGATCCTGTTGCGTGATGGCTCGGTCCTGGTCTACGGCGGTCAGAACGAGTCGGGAGGTCAGCCAACCGCCGAGCTGTACTGGCCGTAGCTCGAAGCAGCCTACCCTGCGCGGCCCGTGCCGAACTGGCGGTCGCCTGCGTCGCCGAGCCCCGGCAGGATGTAGCCGCGCTCGTTGAGCTGGCGGTCGACCGAGGCGCAGTAGATCTCCACATCCGGATGCGCGGCCGTCACCGCGTCCACTCCCTCCGGCGCCACGATCAAGTTGATCAACTTGATGCGAGTCGCGCCCCAGCGCTTCAGCACCTCGATGGCGGCCGTGGCGGAACCGCCCGTGGCGAGCATCGGGTCCAGGATCAGGCTGAGGTCTACCGTCGCTGAATCCGGCAGCTTGTTGTAGTACTCCACCGGCCGGAGCGTCTTCTCGTCGCGGAACAGCCCCAGATGCCAGACCTCGGCCGTGGGCATCAGCTCGAGCATGGCGTCGACCATGCCGAGGCCGGCTCGGAGAATCGGCACGAGACCGATGCGGACGCCCAGTTCGGCGGCATCGGTCGTCTCGAGCGGCGTGGTGACGGACATCGGCCGGACCGGCACGTCGGCCAGGGCCTCGTAGCCGAGCAGCCACGACAACTCTCGCACGACCTCACGGAACTTCTTGGGTTCAGTCTTTTCGTCGCGCAGGATCCGCAGCTTGTGGAGGATGGCCGGATGGCGCGAGACATGAAGGGTCGGCCAGGCGGCTTCGCGAGCCGGCAATGGCGAGCTATCTTGCACCGTTTGCTCCTCCGTGACGGACGTTCGGGCTGTTGCCTCAATCGTACGAGTAAACCGGTGTGGATAACCTGACTTGGCGAATCAGGCTGCCGGAGAAACCGGAGTTCCCGGTCGCCGGCCGGGCAGCGAACCGATCCAGGCCGTCATCTCATGCCAGCCGTCGATCAGGACGCGCCCCAGCTCCCCCCAGGACCTGGCCCCGATGAGCGGCCATGTGGCGACGATGATCGCCAGACCGCCGTACCAGAGCGCCGGCAAAGCCAGCATAGCCGCGATCGGGACCGTCCAGCGATGATCCTTGAGCGCTCCCCAAACGACGATGAGAACCGCGATGGGAGCCCGGACCAGGAACGGTATTGGGATCGCGGCCCAGGTTCCCTTGGTGGCGCCGGTGTTGGAGGTCAGGACCTGCGGCCAGCGGATCCAGGCGTCCGGCCAAAGGACGAACGACACGGCGGCGATGGCCGCCGTCGCGATTCCCGCGATGAAAAGCGCGCGCCACTCGCGCCGGACGACGAACCAGAGCATCCCGATGCCGGGCGTTACTTTGGTGAGCAGTACGAACGACCAGGCCGCGGGCCAGCGAAATCCCAGCACGATCGCGACCCCGATCATCAGCTCGATGTTGCCGCCCGCCACTTCCAGGAACGTCAGTGCCAGTCCGAGGATGAAGAGCCGTGGCCCGGTGAGGTAGGCCAGCGCCAGCAGCGGCAGAACGGCCCAGCCCGCCACGAACGCCTGCCAAGACATCATCCGCAGCGGCCACAGAACCTGCAAGAACGTGGGCGAATAGAGATAGGCATTGGGCGTTCCGACGGCGGCGATCGGGTACGGATCCGAGCCGCTGGGCGCGAGCCAGTAGGCATGGGCGTCCATGGCGGTCCCGGGCCAGCGACCGTACGGCTCGCACCACAGGACGATGAACAGCCACGCCGCGAAGGCCGCCAGTAATCCGAGCAAGTAGATGATCGGAATGCGCCGACCGAAGAGCGCCACAGAGCGCTCACCCTGGATGATCAGGACCTCTCCCTTCGCCACGCTGCTCCAACCCCGGCGGCATGGTAGCACCGGGTCCAGGCTGCGGGATGGGCATGTCGATGCGGACGGCGACGGCCTTGGCGTGAGCGCGACGCGCTGCCGGGGCAACCGTGCCCTCCTACACGAAGTCCCGCAGCAGCCGCTCGCTGGCATCGGGCCCGCTCGCGCGCTCTACAACCGCGGCGCTACCAAGCCTCACCAGATCCGCGTCGCGGCCGCTGAGTGCCCCGGGGCCGCCTGGGCCAAGCAAGCTCGACCAGCCTTCGGCGGCAAGTTTCGCCAGAACCGCGTCGGCCGTGGCCAGGGTTCTGGCAGCCGCGTCGGCGGCGTCGCCGTGGAGCGCCCCGTCCCCGAGAGTCGTCCGGACCGCGCGAGCGGCGTCGGCCACGACTTCCAGAGCCGCGACGGCCTTCGAGACCTCACTCGGCGCGCATGGCTCGAGCACTACGGAGGCCGGGGCTCCGGCCATTGAAGCAACCGCGGCCGCACTCCGGCCGGCGGCGATCCACCCGGCCGCGCCGCCGAGAGCCAGCCTGTGGCTGGGGAAGACGGCCCGTCGCAGCCAGGTCTGCAGCAGAATCGAGGCCACGTTGCCCTCGTCGACCACCCAGTCCGGCACCGCGCCGAGCATCAATCGATCGGCCGCCACCCCACCGGCAAGGGCGAGCTCGGTGCCGAGAGCCTGGAGTGCCAGGGCGCGGCCGGCGCGAGTGGTCGCGTCCGACGGAATGCCGCTGGCCACGTCCGGGCCTAACGCCAGCGGCCCGGGCCCAATGACGACTCGGCAGCCGGCACGTGCCTGGAGGCGGTGGGCAAACGAATGATCGGCGAGGGCCCGGTCCGGATCCACGTTGTCTTCCACGATCTCACGGATGGGATCGACGGCGACGTAGTCGATGCGTTCGAAGGCGGCAACCACGGCTTGCTCGGGGGCCGCGAAAGCGGAGGTCACCGTCATGAGATTGGCATAGCAGCGCCGCTCGGCCGCGGCCTCGTCGGCGGTCTGGCGCAGCGCCGCCAGTCCACGCTGGCTGCCGGCCGGAACCTGACCGACCAGGGCGGCCGTGTCGGAGCGGAGCCTGCGCCCGATCCAGCGACGCCCCTCGCCGCGGGATCGCTCTCCGCGCGGCCCATCTTCCTCGAAGAGCCCGGGTATATCCAACCCGGCCTGGCGCCGCGCTTCGGCGAACTCCCAGCTGGCCGGGACTCTGATCTGGACGAGGCCGGCGCCGCTGCCCACGATCGCCCGCGTCTCCGAGATGGCGGCTTCCACCTCCGTCGCTTCGACAGCCACTCCCAGCCACGGCTCCGGCGGCATACCCAGCACTTCTCTCATCTCGCGAGCCGCGGTGCGGTTGGCATCGAAGCGCGCCAGCGCCGATCCGAGGAGATGACCGGCCTTCTTCTGGGCGGCCGCAAACCGGTCCGGTCGAGCGAGTAATCCCGCCTCGAGCTCCAGATCTACCGCTCCGGAGGCCACATCGAGGGCAAGCTCATGCGGTCCCATGTCGTATTCGAGCATCGCCACAGTGAACGGAAGGAGTACACCCCGAGACAGACGTCCCGCGTCGGAGCCGCAATAGCCGTCCGCTACTGTCGCCGCGAGGGGCCGCCCGACCCGATCCAGACCGTCGACGCCGAGCATGCGAAGGACGGCCCGCTCCTGAGCGATCGTCGCGGAGCGGCGAGCCCGCACTGAGAGCTGGGACGCCAAATCGGCCGCCCGCTTTCGGACTGCCTCCGACTGCTTCGAGAGCGTGTCGCCGCTCACTCTGGCATCACTCCTGGTTCGCAGTTGTGGGTCGATAACCGGCCCCGCAGGGAAGCCTATCGGACTCGACCCAGCCAGCATAGGCCCGACCTCAAGGGGCGATCGGGCCACTCCGACACCCGCTGGGTGGAGCGTCCCGAGCTGAGTCCGCTTGGAGAACGACCCTGGAGGTCGCGTCCAGGCTAGACTCGCCCGAGAAGACGCCACTCCGAGATGATCGAGACACCCATGAAGCCGGCCGTCCACGACCGCGTTCTCGTCGAAGCCGATGTTGACGGGGAGCTGGTAGGTTTCCGCGCGGTCGTCGTCAACGTTGCCGACGACGCGCTGTGGCTCGGCATGCCCAGACCAGACAGCAGACTCGCGCGGCTGTCGGCCGGCGAACCGATCACGCTCACCTTGCGTGCTCCCGAGGGCGGTCTGGTGGCCGAGTCCGTCTTCCTCGAGCACCTGAGGCCAACCCGAACGCGACTATTCGCCGTCCAGATGCCCTCGGAAATCCGCCTGACCCAGCGGCGAGTCCATCTGCGTTTCGAGACCGAGTGCCCCATCCAGTACACGATCGTCAGCCAGAGCGATTCGGGCGGCGCAGGCCTGACCGGTCGTGGGATCACCCTGAACATCGGCACGGGAGGTCTTGAGTTCGTCGTCGAGGCGCCGATCGAAGACACCGTCATAGTCGGCGACGCTCTCGAAATAGCGCTGGGCTTGGGTCGCGACGCAATTGCCGGCGAGGCAGATGTGTTGCGCATCGCGGACGCCACGGACGTTGACGCCGACGGACGCCCCGTGGCGCCGGCGAGTTTGCCACGGCCGCCCCGCACGATCGTCGCCGTGGGCTTCACATCCATCTCAGAAGCCGCCCAGGACATGATCGTCCGCTATATCTTCGCCCTGCAGCGGGCGCGCCGTTAGACGTCGGCCTACGCTTCTGAGGAGCGGTGGTATACGCCGGCAACTCGAACCATCACTGCTTCCCGCAGCAGTGCGACGAGGGCCGCCGCGCAGTCGGGGGCTTCGGGATCCGAGTCCATGTCGGCCCAGAAAACGTACTCCCAGCGAACTCCGCGGCTGGGCCGCGACTCCAGGCGCGACAGGTTGATCTTGCGCTCGGCGAAGCAGCCGAGGCAGCGGTAAAGACTGCCCGGGACATTACGCACCGCCCAAACCAGAGTGGTCTTGAGCGGTCCGGAAAGCGTCGCGGGATTGAACCACTCGTCCGGGGCGCGGTCGCGGGCGATGATGGCAAAGCGGGTCCGGTTCTCGGCGCCGCCCTGGACGTTGTCGGCCAGGACTTCGAGACCGTACAGGCCGGCGGCCCGGGCCGAGGCGATGGCCCCGGCACCAAGCTCCTGCTTGTCGGCGATGGACTTGGCAGCGCCGGCGGTGTTGTAGCTGGTCATGACCTGCCACGGCCGCGAACGCAGGAACTCGTCGGCCTGGTCCAGAGCCTGGGCGATGCTGTAGACGCGTTCGATTTGATCGATCGTCTGGCCCGGCAAGGCGAGCAACGCCAGCCGCACCGGAACGGTGACTTCGGCCACTATTCGCAGCTCGTCGAACTTGAAGAGCAGGTCGTAGATCTCGCGCACGCTGCCGCCCGCCGACCTTTCGATCGGGACGACGCCGGCATCGACGGCTCCACTCTGGACGGCTTCGAAGACGTGGTGCCACGTCGGCATCGCCACGATCTCCGGCGCGGCGAACGCGGCCAGGACGCCCTCTTCGGTAAAGGCGCCCGGCTCTCCCTGGAATGCGACCTTGGGGGCCATTCGTGATCCTCGCGACTGGTCCGGCCGGCTACTTCGCGGCCGTGGCGGCTCCGTTGGTTGGGGCGATGGTGGTGAAGTGGCGCTCATCGCGCCGGACCACCTCCGCACCGGTCTTCCAGATGGCGAACTCGATCGAGTCGCACAGGGCGGTGCACGACGCGGCGATTATGTTGGTGCCGCCGCCCATCGTCGACCACTCCAGAACGCCGTTGGACGAATCGATGATGACTCGGGTGTGGGCCCCGGTGGCCTCGCCGCTGTCCAGGATGCGAACCTTGTAGTCGACGAGATGGACCGCGTCGAGCTGCGGGTAGAACGCCGCGAGCGCCTTGCGAAGCGCGGAGTCCAGAGCGTTGACCGGGCCGTTGCCGTCGGCGGCGGTGTGCAGGATCTCACCGGCCACTTCCACCTTGACGGTGGCCACGGCCAGCTGCTCGACACCGCCGCGCTGTTCCACGATGACCGTGTAGTCGCACAGAGTGAACGGGGTTTCGTAGCCGGTCTTGTGGCGGCGGACCAGTAGCTCGAACGAAGCTTCGGCGCCTTCGAATGCGAGGCCTTCGGACTCGAGCTGCTTGATGATCTGGCTCAGAACCTTGGGGTCGACGCCGTCCATCTGCTGGCCAAGCTGCTCGGCCCGGATCTGGGTGTTGGCCTTGCCGCCGAGTTCGCTCACGACCAGCCGCATCTCGTTGCCGACGAGCGCCGGATCGACGTGCTGGTACGACCGGTCCGCACGCGCGACAGCCGCGCCGTGGACGCCGCCCTTGTGCGCGAACGCCGACCGGCCCACGTACGGCTGATGGTCGTCCGGGGCGATGTTTACGATTTCGGCGACGTAGCGCGACATCTCCGTCAGCTCGCCCAGACGCCCCGACGGAACGGGCTCGTACTTCGTCTTGAGCTCTAGGTCGGCCATGATGCTGACGAGATTGGCGTTGCCGCAGCGCTCGCCGTAGCCGTTGATCGTGCCCTGGACGTGGCGCACGCCGGCTGCGACGGCCGCCAGAGAGTTGGCGACCGCCAGCTCCGAGTCGTTGTGGCAGTGGATACCCCACACCACTTCAGGCGCGGCCTTGTCGGCGGTCAGCGCGGCCATCGACGACCGGACTATCTCGACGAGCTCGTCGGTCAGCGTGCCGCCGTTCGTGTCGCACAGAGCCAGTGTCGAGGCGCCGGCGTCGCGGGCGGCACGCAGCGTGGCCACGGCATAGGCCGGATCGTCCTTGTAGCCGTCGAAGTAGTG
>PMLK01000102.1 GCA_003158875.1 Chloroflexota bacterium | reverse complement strand
ACCCTCGCACCGACCCAAGCCACGTCCCTAACGCCCACCTGGGCAGACATGAGTCGCCGTGGGAATGCTGGAGAGGATCCATCAAGCGCGGGTGAATGGCTTTGGTCTAGACCTTCTTGGAATAGGAGCGGACAGTCAGCGGCACAAAGATCGCGACGACGACAACACAGCCGAGGAGCGCATACCCGACCGCGGGGGTGACCGCCCCATCGTTCAGCAGGTCCCGCAGCGCGGTGACGACGTGCGTGACGGGATTGAGGTTGACTAGGGTCTTCAGCCAATCTGGAAGCGTGTCGGCAGGGACAAAGGCGTTGGATACGAACGTGAGCGGCAGCAGAACCATGACCGACAGCGACGTCACCGACTGTGAGCTCTTCGCGATCGTGCCGATGTACATGAAGATCCACGCCAGCGACCAACCCGTGACCATCGCCAGCAGCACACCGGCGATGGCGCCGAATACGCCTCCGCCCGGGCGGTAGCCCATGATGATGCCCATGGTCAGGCTGAGGCTTGCGGCCAGGGCATAGCGGGTCAAGTCGGCCATCATCGGGCCCGCAAGCGGCGCGATCCTCGCGATAGGGAGTGACCGGAACCGGTCGAAGACTCCTTTGTCCATGTCCTCGCGCAGCTGGGCTCCGGCAGCGACGCAGGCAGTGACAGCGCTGTAGGCGATGATTCCTGGAATCAACGTGGGCAGGTAGCTCACCATGCCTCCCGCCACGGCGCCACCGAACATGAAGCCGAACAGGAGCGTGAGCACCAGCGGCATGAAGGTCACATCGGCGAGCTGCTCCGGGTTCCGCCGCATCTTGAGGAGCGCTCGCCAGGCAAACGTCGTGGTCTGGACAAGGATGTCGCGGATCGGCACCGACGCGCGGATTGCGCGGTCCGCCGGGCGCCGCGATGCTCGAGCCGGGTTCGTGATGACAGTCATGCGTTGCTCATTTCCGGTGCGGTCGTAGAGGAGAGACCTGTGTTGCCGGCTTTGCCGGTGAGAGCCATGAAGACCTCGTCCAGGCTCGGTTGTTCGATGGCGGCGTTTTCGATGTCTATGTCGTTGCTGCGCAAGGCGATCAGAATGTCGGCCGCCTGGTTGGCATCGGTGAGCGAGACGCTGAAGCCGGTTCGCATCGAGTTGAGGATCGGCCTGTGGCGGGCGACTCCTTCGGCGAGTGCCGCGGCCGCGCTCGCATCCACACCCTCGGCAAGCTGGACCCGGATCATGGAGCCGCCCACCTGGGCCTTGAGCTCATCCGGCGTCCCTTCGGCAACCTTGCGGCCGCGGTCGATCACGGCGATCCGGTCGGCGAGTTCGTCGGCCTCGTCGAGGTATTGGGTGGTCAGAAGGATCGTGCAGCCATCTGCGACCAGGCCCCGGATCGTTTCCCACATCTGACTCCGGGTTCTAGGGTCGAGCCCGGTGGTTGGTTCGTCGAGGAAGATGAGGGCGGGCTTGGTGATGAGGCTGGCGGCGAGGTCGAGTCGGCGCCGCATACCACCCGAGTACTGCGCGAGGCCCCGGTTGGCCGCCTCGGTCAAATCGAACTTCGCCAGCAAGTCGTCGGCCGCGCTGTGGGCCTGCTTCGATGAGAGGCCCTGCAACCGGCCGAACAGCCACAGGTTCTCGCGACCGGTAAGGAGCTCATCCACCGAGGCGTACTGGCCGGTCACGCCTATCAATTGCCGCACCTGGTGGGGCTGGCGGCGAACGTCATAGCCGAAAATGCTGGCGCTCCCACTGTCAATCGGCAGCAGGGTGGCCAGCATCTGCAGCATCGTGGTCTTGCCCGCGCCGTTTGGTCCGAGCACGCCGAGAATCTCGCCTTCACGCACCGCAAGGTCGATGCCGTCGACGGCACGATTCGTGCCAAAGGCCTTCACGAGCCCATGTGCATCGACGGCGAGCACCGCATTCGGCGCTGACGGCGGAGTGGCGTATGCCATTAGATCTACTCCACTCTTATGGTTGCCATAAGAATAGCGTCAGTACATGTTTGTGCCTATACTCCGAACACATGACGACTAACGACGACCTCAGCGTCGAGGCGATCCTGGAGGCCCTCGAGGCGGCGCACGCGGGCGAGGAGCCCGCGGTAGTAGCGGGCTTGCGTGAGCGCAAGAAGCACCGCGCTCGCCAGCGAATCTCCAACGTGGCGACGGCGCTATTCCTCTCGGAGGGCTTCGACAAGGTGACGGTTGCCCGGATCGCCGCCCTAAGCGAAGTGTCCGAGCAGACCGTCTTCAACTACTTCCCCACCAAGGAGTCGATGTTCTTCGATCGCTCGGATTCGAACATCGAGGCGCTTGCCGACGCAGTCCGGCATCGTGGGCCAAAGCCCCTCGGCGATGTCGTCCTGGACACCCTCTTCGGTGGCATCCCGCTCGACCGCTGGGCCGGCCAGGATGAAGCCCATTCCTTGCGCCTATTCCGCCGCTTCTGCGAGGTGGCGGAAAGCTCGCCGACCCTTCGCGCGGCGCCTTATGTGGAGTTCGAGCGCTTCACCGCGACAGTCGGCGCAGCACTGGCCGAACGGATCGGTCGGGATCCAGACGATCCCGAAGTCGAACTCGCCGCGATCGTCATCGCCGGACTCGCTCGGGTCTGGGCACTTGCCACCTACACGCAGGTTCAGAGGGTGTCATCCCTGGCCGCCCTCGAACGCGCGGTGCGTGCCGATGTCATCCGCGCGGCCCGCCTGGCGGCCCCGACCCTCGACGCCTTCGACAACCTCGACAGCCGCCCCTGATCGAGACCGGCGGTCGCTTGATGTGGCCGCAGTTGACTGCGGGTTGGTGCAGCCTGATCATTCACGCCCATGCACGACAAGGACACTTCATTAGCCGACGAACAAGCTGGTTCGGCAGAGGGCACAAACGAGGCCGGCGAGATCGTCGGCTTTGGCGGGCTGGGGGCCAAGCTGAACTGGCTGCGTGCCGGCGTGCTGGGCGCCAACGACGGCGTGGTATCGGGCGCCGGGATCACAATCGGCGTCGCCGTGGCCAACCCGTCGAACCTGGCCCAGATCATGCTTGCGGGCGTCGCCGGCCTGCTGGCCGGTGCCTCGGCGATGGCGATGGGCGAATACGTGTCGGTCTCGAGCCAGCGCGACACAGAAGAAGCCCTCATCGCCCGGGAGCGCCACGATCTTAGTAACTACCCGCACGAGGAGTTCGAGGAACTTGTGCAGGTCTACCGTCGGCAGGGCCTGTCCGAGCACACTGCGCAGGCCGTGGTGAAGGAGTTGACCGCACACAATCCGCTCGGGGCACACCTACGCGCCGAGTACGGCGTCCATCAGAACGAGCTCACCACCGCATGGCACGCGGCGATCGCCTCGGCCGTATCGTTCACAGCGGGTTTCCTGCTGCCTTTGACCGCCATGTTCCTGTGCCCCAGGGAGCTTCGAATTCCGATCACTGTGGCCGTCGGTCTGGTGGGGCTCCTGCTCACGGGCACGATCAGTGCCCTGATATCGGGCGCCCCGAAGACCCGGCCGATCCTGCGCAACATCGTCGGCGGCGCCACCGCCATGGCGCTCACCTGGGGCATCGGCCACCTGTTCGGCCTGGGAGCGAGCTAGCCACTCCCGATCAGACGGAGGTCTATACCACTGAAGAGATCGACAACTCCGTCTCGGTCGAGCCCGGATGCCGAGTTGGCGGGGCGGAGCCCTTCGGACTCAATCTACCTTCGCGCACGTGGCGGCGCGTCAGTGGCCTGGCAACGGATAACGCCGGCTGCTACGAAGGTTCCGGAGATAGCCCTTGTCTTCTGGGTGATCAAGCTTCTGACCACCGCGATGGGCGAGGCCACCTCCGATTTCCTCGTCTTCGAAATCGATCCGGTGGTCGCGGTGCTCCTCGGGGCTATCGGACTCACCGTGGCTATGACCCTGCAACTGCTTGTGCGCCGCTATGTACCGGCGGTCTACTGGCTGGCCGTTACCATGGTCGCAATTTTCGGGACGATGGGCGCCGACGTGGTCCACATTGGGCTTGGCGTCCCGTATGCCGTATCGACGCTCTTCTTTGCCATCGCTCTGGCCGTCGTCTTCGCGGCATGGTATGTATGCGAGAAGACACTCTCGATCCACAGCATCTACACGCCACGACGCGAGTTGTTCTACTGGGCCACCGTGATGACGACGTTCGCTCTCGGCACTGCAGCGGGCGACATGACCGCGAACACCATGGGTTTGGGCTATTTCGCCTCAGGCGTGCTGTTCGGAATCCTGTTCGCTCTGCCGGCGCTCGGATATCGGATGATCCATCTCGACTCGATCCTGACCTTCTGGATCGCCTACGTTCTGACCCGCCCGTTCGGCGCTTCGTTCGCGGACTGGGCCGGCAAGGCCAAGGGTCTCAGCGGACTCGGCCTGGGCACAGGGAAGGTCAGCCTGATCCTGACCATGCTGATCGCAGTCCTCGTCGGCTACCTGACGGTCTCCCGCAGGAACGCCGGCGGTGCCAACGGAGACGCGTAACTCGTCGCGCGGCCGGAAATCTGGCTTGGTCTGGCGTCCATGCCGTGTGGCGCGCCGATTCGATGGCCGTCACAAGGCGCGGGAGGCGCCTGCCGCCCTGGCCAGCCGCCTCCCTTGTCGAATCGATCCCCTAAGTACGGACGACGTGGCGCCCTGCTGTATCTACCGCTGCTGCGTGAGCAGACCCGGCCTCTGGGGAAGCAGGCTGGAGTTCTGGGTCGGGCTTAGCTGGACTTGGTGAGGATCCAGAGATGGTCGGCTGTGCCGTTGTCACTCCACTGGACCACCTGCGCGCCTGAGCTCGTGCTCATGTTGGTGACGCCCAGGACCTTGCCACTGTTGACGTTCTTCAGCTTGTAGTGACCGGCACCGTCGGAGGTGAAGGTCCAGAGGTGATCGGCTGTGCCGTTGTCACTCCAGATCAGAGCCGAGGCTCCGTCGCTGGTCGACATACCTGAGACTCCGAGCAGGAGTCCGCTCGCCGCATTCTTGATCTTGTACTGCCCGGAGCCGGCGTCGACCAGCGTCCAGGTTTGCGTAGCACTGCTGCTCGCGGTCGCCTGCACGACGAGCGTACCCTGCGCCGTGCCCGAGCCATTGGTGTCGAGCGCAAGACCGCTGTTGTGGTTGGTGATCTTGTAGGTGCCCGCCAGGGAAGATCCCGAAGCCGCGGGCGTCGGAGTCGGGGTGGGTGTGGCACCACCACCCGAGCCAGGCGTAATCGTGATGCGGTACGCGTTGTTCGGGCTCATGGTGATCGGGACGGAGATAGTGCCGTTGGAAGGTGTGTACGTGGTGGTCGAAACGGTGCTGGCGCCGGAAACCGCCACCGTTCGGCCGGCCGACACTACCTGCTCGATCTTCACGCTCACGGTGCTGCCGAGGCTGAGCGAGTTGAGTCCGTTGACCGTTACGGCGCAGGACCCTGAGCAGTTGCCGACGACGATGCTGACCTGGGCGTTACCCGAAGGAACCGCGGCAAATCCGTCAATACCGGTCTGCGCGGGCGGGGTCGTCACGACCATGTTGCCGCTCATGGCGGCGTACCACGTGTACATCCAGTACGCCGCGTTGGGGCTGCCGCCCTTGCCGGTCAGCAGGTCGCCAAGCGCGCCGGACTGATTCCAGAACGCCAGTTCGGCGTTGTTGATGCCAAGTCGTTCGAACTTGGCGATGTAGCCAACGAGCGGGCCGGGGAGCCCAACCTCAGCCGGCGCCGCGTACTCCTCGATGGCGATCGGGCGCCGTGAGATGCCGAGGCTGTCTTCGATGCCCTGGACAGTGGATACATCGCCCGCGATCTTCGATGAGGCCTCGAGCTCGTGCCAGGCGAGGATATCAGGCACCGTGTTCGTCGAGACCGCGTTCTGCAGAAAGGCCTGCATGCTGGGGGCATTTGAATTGCCGCTGATGTTGTCCGAGAAGCTGGGCCCCTGGATCGGCTTAGTCGAGTCCTTCGCGCGTATCTCGCGATAAGTTGTCACCCATTCGTTGTTGAAGGTGCCGTTGGCCGTGTTCCAGGTGTTGTCCGGTTCGTTGAACGGCGCGTACGCGGAAACGGTGTTGTAGTAGGAGGAGGCCTTGAGGGTCGCGATTTGATTGTCGACGACGCTCAGCCAGTTGCTTGAGTTGAATTGGTAGGGCCAGCCGGGGTAGTAGTCAACGAAGCGGTCCACGAGCTTCGCGCCCGCCGCGGAAGCCGTCGGCGCTACGGTCAGGATGTCGCCATCGGGCTGCTGTGTACCGCCTTGGGGCTTCTGCACGAAGGTGTTCGGCTTGATCGCCGATGCCACGGAGACGGACGGCTGCGTGGCGTTTGCCAGGCCGTAGAGACTGCCCGTCGCGACGTGTGTGACGGTCCGCAGTGTCGAGTTGGCATTTACGACAAGAGTATTCGAGGCGCTGGCAGCAGCTGCCGGAGTTGCCGTCAGGGTCAAGCCGACCGATATCAGGGCAGTAATAGAGATCGCCGCCGTAACCGTCTTTGAGGCGCGACGGGCGCCTTCTTGGGCTCTCAATGGCGCAGTCGGAGCCATTTCGTTAGTCCTCCGTTCATGTTGCTCGGCGTCCAGTCCGATCGGACGGAAGATCTCTCAACGGGGGCACCACGGCGTGGGCATGCATGCCTGCCGACAAGAGAACCGGCCGAGCCACTGGCGTGATCCTGGAGAGCGCCTCGCAGGCATCCTTCGGGCGACGCATCGCGGCGCCGCGGGAGGGATTGCTATCGATGGCTCTATGCGCTCTTGCGCACCAGTAAATACGGTTGCGCAAGCCATGTTGGCCGCGTCGACTCGGCCAGGCTTGGGGAGGCTACGCCCGACTGATTGACCTTGTCAAGCGGTTGTGCACACGCGCGTGCATAGGCTCCCAGCGCAGCCTCGCCGCAGCAGCCGAACAGCGGCGCAGCGCCGGCAACCGTAATCGGCCATGTGGCAACGCCCGGTTCAGCCAGCCAGCGGCCAGAGCAAAGCCGGCCAGAGCAGAGCCAGCCAGAGCCGGTCGCTGCCGGCCATCGATTCACCAAGACGGCCGATGGACCTGCGCTACGGCCGGACTAAGATGGCGCAGGTGCGGACTTCGCGATTCCGCGAACGAGCCGTGGCCGGCGTCATTCGAATCGCTTCGTGGAGTGCGACCGGAAGATGGGGAGCGTGGATCGATCCGATGCCGCGGACACCCCGCGCAACCGCCCGCCAGGCGTGCCATCCGCTCTGCAGGGCGTTGGCATCATGCTGGCGATCACTCGCGCACGCGACGGCCTGATCCTCGAGGTCAACGACTCCTACTGCAAGACGGTGGGGCGGGTTCGGGCGGAACTGGTCGGCAAGTACTCCACCGAGCTCGGTCTGTTCGCCGACGAGTCCGAGAGAGCGAGAGTCGCGGATGAAGTGATGGTCAGGGGTTCGGTCGAGAACAGGCTCGTCCGAATCCGCCTCGCCGGGGGCGCAATCGGCCAGTGCGCCTTCACGATTTCCCGGATCGACATCGACGGCGAACCTTGCTTCATGGTCGCGGCGGTGGACGTGACCGCCCAGCGGACCGCCGAAGAGGCTCTTGGGGCCAGCGAAGCCAGATTTGCCGCGACCTTTAGATATGCCGGCGTGATGATGATAATCACTCGACCGGGCGACGGCCTTATCGTCGACGCCAACGAGGCGTTCCTTAGAGACACCGGCTACTCCAGGGAGCAGGTGGTTGGCAGGACCGCCCGGGAGTTGACCCTTTTCGCCAACCCCGAAGACAGCACGGAATTGGGCCGGCGACTGCAGCGCGACGGCTTCGTGCATGGTTTCGAAGTGCCCGTGCGGAACCGTGGCGGCGAACTCAATTACGGGCTGCTTACGGCAACGGTCACATACCTTGACGGCGCCCCACACGTGATTCTGGCAATCATCAACACCACCGAGAGGCGGCGAGCCGAAGAGGCGCTCAAGGCCAGCGAGGAACGTTACCGCGACCTCGTTGAGCAGACTGCCGACGGCGTCGCCTCGGTCGACGACGACGGGCGCATTCTCGACACGAACCCGGCGATGGCCGAACTGTTCGGACGGACCGTCGAGGAACTCACCGGCAGCATCTGGACCGACTATCTCGATCCGGCCGATCTCGCCGGGCAGCCTTTCATCGGCCCATCTCTCCCGGTCGGCGGCTCGGCCGTGTTCGAGCGGCGTATCCGGCGCCCGGACGGCACAATCGTTGAACTTGAGGTTCACACCCGCCGGACTGGGTCCGGAACGATGCTCGGAACGGTCCACGACATCGGAGCGCGCAAGGCCGCCGAGCAGGAACGTGCCCGGCTATACCGGGCGATCGAGCAGTCCGCCGAGTCCATCGTTATCGCCGGGCCTGACGGCACGATCCTGTACGTCAATCCCGCCTTCGAACGAGAGACGGGCTACACGCGCGGCGAGCTTCTCGGCCAGAGTGATCGAATCCTGAGCAGCGAAGAGGACCGATCCAGCCTCTTCGAATCCATTCAGGCCGCGATCGGTGAACAGGGAACCTGGTCGGGCGACGTGGTGAGCCGAGCCAAGGACGGGTCGCTTCTGCACGACATGGTGACGGCATCGCCGGTGCGCGACGAACAGGGCAATCTGGTCAACTTCGTGGCCGTCTATCACAACGTCGACCGGGAGCGCGAGCTGGAGGAACAGCTTCGCCAGGCCCAGAAGATGGAGGCCGTCGGCCGACTTGCCGGCGGCGTCGCCCACGATTTCAACAACCTGCTGACGGCCATCTCCGGCTTCACGGAACTCGCCGCCATGGAGGCCCAGCCGGGCAGCGAACTGGCGGAGTACCTGGCGGAGATTCGAGCCTCGACGGAACGCGCCACGGCCCTCACCCGGCAGCTGCTCGCATTTGGGCGTCGGGCGGTGCTGCAACAGCGGATTCTGGACCTGAACCAGGTCGTGGCCGAACTGGCGCCGATGCTACGGCGGATCATCGGCGAGGACATCGAGCTCCAGGTCAAGGCCAAACGGGGGCTCGGACGTACGCTCGCCGACCGCGGCCAGCTGGAACAGGTGATCGTCAATCTCGCCGCCAACGCGCGCGACGCGATGCCGTCGGGCGGCCGGCTGACCATCGAAACGGACAACGTTACGCTCGACGAAGTGGATCTGACGGGTCACTCGGAGGTTCAGCCGGGGCAGTTCGTTCGCCTGTCCATGTCCGACACGGGCGTCGGTATGGACACCGGAACGGCCGACCATATTTTCGAGCCGTTCTACACGACCAAGGGCCCGGGCAGCGGCACGGGATTGGGACTTGCGACCGTATTCGGCATCGTTCGCCAGTCCGGCGGACGCGTAAGCGTGGATTCCGAACCCGGCATGGGCTCGCGATTCCAGATCGATCTGCCGGCGGTCCACGGGGACGTGGAAGGTGGGGAGGATCCTGCTCCGACAAGCGAGACGCCGTCCGGCCGAGAGACCGTGCTTGTCGTCGAGGACGAACCTGCCGTGCTGGGCTTCGCCGCCCGACTTCTGGAAAGGAACGGCTATACGGTGCTCAAAGCCGCCAACGGTCATGAAGCCGTCGAGATCGCGCGAAGCTATCCCGACCGTATCGATCTGATCTTCTCCGACATCGTCATGCCCGGCTTGTCCGGCCACGAGACCTCCGCCCGGATCGCCGCGATGCGGCCCCAGACCCGTCACCTTCTCGCGTCCGGCTACAGCGAGGACATGGCCCGGCGCGGAGCCACGCCTGTCGGGATCCCCTTCATCGAGAAGCCCTACTCCGCCTCGTCGCTCTTGAACGCGGTTCGTCAGGCGCTCGACGGCGAATAGCGGCGCCCGTCCCGCGGTCAGCCGAGTCCACTCCGAGGGGCATCACTATGCCAGGCCGCCGGGACAGTCTCAGGTCCGGCGACCCCACCCAGCGCGGCCAGTGCCTCGGCTATGTGGGCTTCCGACTCCGGGCTCAGGTCAAGGAAGCGGAAGGCGGCCACGAGCCGGACGTGCGACGCGTCTTCCGGGTCATCGCGAAGCCGGACCACCTGGGCCTGGCATTCGAATTGCGTTGTGGGTGTGAACATGAGCGTGACGCCCATCTGATCCCCCACCGACAGGCACAGCTCAGTCACGCAGTGGAATCCGCCAATGCCGATGTTCGTGGTTCGCGCCGAAGCCACGGTATCCTCCCCGGCGGGGTGCAGGTAGGCCGGAATAGCGAGCCCAACGCGGCTGCTGTGCCGGCGCGAGTGCGACGTCCATGCGGTTGGTCGCTGCAAGGCGATCAAGCGGCCGCCGCTGCCGATCACCCGTTTCACGGTCGTCTCAGCGGCCAGGGTCTGGTCGTCCGGCCGGTGGAGAACGACACCCACCGACGATCCCACGACCAGCAGCGCCGCGGCGGCCACACCTACGGCGAGCCAGATCTCGTCCGCCGTCACATTGGCCATGGTGGCCTTGTGCAGCACCTCGTGCGACCCATGGCGAGTCTCGATCGTCACCCGATCGTTGATCGTGGGCTCGTCCGAGAACTCGTTCACGTCGCCAATCACCTGCTGCTGCCTGATACGGCAGCATAGCCCGCCGCCGTCGAGCGCGCGGCACTCCCGGCGCGTCCGTGACACAGGTCCGGCGCGAAGGCGACGGGCGAGCGGTCGGCGGACTCGTGTACCGTCACCGCATTCGGGCAACCAACATGGGAACGGTGTCTACCCAGACCAGAGAGGCGAGTTGTGGACCAGGACGCGATCGAACTGACGGACCCAACCTGGCAGCGCCACGACTTCTACATGCGCCTGGCGAAGGTCGTAGAGTCGGGGGCCAAGTGCCTGGGGTCGCACGTCGGGGCGATCATCGTGCGCGACGACCGCGTGCTCGGCAGCGGCTACAACGGAACCCCGGCCGGTTACCCCAACTGCACGGAAACCGAGCACGGCTGCCGCCGCTGCGCGCTGCGGGCCGAGCATCCCGAGGCCGGTTTGGCGGGCAAGCTCTACGACATCTGCCTGTGCGTTCACGCCGAACAAAACGCCCTGGCGACGGCGGCTCGCTTCGGAACGGCGATCGACGGAGCCATTCTCTACACCACTCTCCAGCCCTGCTTCAACTGCCTCAAAGAGCTGATGCAGGCTCGCGTGAAGGGGGTGGTGTTCAGTCGCGAGTGGCAGGCCGGCCACCCGGACTACGCCTGGGTCGCCGAGGAGTACGGCCGGCTCGTGGACCACTACCGGAGAAACGGCAACCTGTTCGCGAAGCTCTCCCAGGTAAATCAGCTGCCGGCGGTTCAGGTGGAGATTGGCCACCCTCGCTGAGGAATCGGCCGGTAGATCAGGCGATGGCGATCATGCGCTCGAGGGCTCGGCGCGCCTTGGACGCCGTGTCGACTTCCACGTCGACTTCGAACTGACCCAGGGCGAGCGAGTCCCGCAGCTTCTCGAGCGTCGTCAGCTTCATGTACTGGCAAACCGCCTCGCGGTTGACGGGCACGAAACGCTTGCCCGGCGCCTTCTGATTGAGACGGTGGAGGATGCCGGTCTCGGTGGCGATCAGGAACGTCTCGGCCTTGGACTGCTGAGCGTAAGTGACCATGCCCTCGGTCGAGAGGATGTGGGCGTTGTCGCCGGCAATCTCGATGACCTGGCTCGTGCAGCCACATTCCGGGTGGATCAACAGCTCGGCGCCGGGCTCGTCACGATGCCACTTCTCCACGTCCGCGGGCCGGATTCCGGCATGCACATGACACTCCCCCAGCCAGATGTGGAGCTTGCGGCCGGTGACCCGCTGCAGCCACAGGCCGAGGAACATGTCCGGCAGGAACAGGATCTGGCGGTCGGTGGGAATGGCGTTGATGACCGCCCGAGCGTTGCTGGACGTGCAGCAGTAATCGCTCTCCGCCTTGACGGCCGCGGTCGTATTCACGTACGAGACCACGACCGCGTCTCGGTGCTCGGCCTTCCAGTTGCGAAGCTGCTCGACCGTGATCGAGTCTGCGAGGGAGCAGCCAGCGGCCAGGTCCGGCAGCAGGACCCGCTTCGACGGGGAGAGAATCTTGGCGGTTTCGGCCATGAACGAAACGCCGCAGAAGACGATCGTCGATTGGGAAGTGGCAGCGGCCGTGCGCGAGAGATGCAGCGAGTCGCCGACGTGATCGGCAACGTCCTGGATCTCGCCGCGCTCGTAGCTGTGGGCCAGGATGACGGCGTCGTGCTTGCGGGCCAGTTCGCGTATCTCGGCCTGGAGCGCGGCAAACGTGGCCGGATCGCCGGGAGGCGGGACGCGCACGGAACCCGGACCGAAGTCGGCCAGGGGCGGCAGACCAGCCGTCCCGGCAGACGCGGGCCGATCGGCCGCGGTCATAAGACAACCTCCAACGAAACGTCGAGAGCTTTGGCGGAGTGGGTCAGCGCCCCGAGCGAGACGAAGTCGACGCCGGTCGCGGCGACTGCCCGCAGGTTGGCCAGCGTGATTCCGCCGGAGGCTTCCGTCCGAGCGCGTCCGGCGCACAAGGCCACCGCGGCCCGCAACTCGTCGGGCGCCATGTTGTCCAGCAAGATGCGGTCGACGCCGGCGTCGAGGCACGCTCGAACTTCGTTCAGGGTTTCGGCCTCGACTTCCAGACTGAGTTCCGGATGCGTCCGGCGAAGCTTGATCGCGGCGACCGCCACTCCTCCGGCGAGCCGTTTGTGGTTGTCTTTGACGAGCAGTGCCGCTCCGAGATTGAAACGGTGATTCGTGCCGCCACCGCATCGGACCGCGTACTTCTCCAGGTCGCGGAGACCGGCCGTGGTCTTGCGAGTGTCCAGCAGCGTGGCGTCGGTCCCTTCAAGTTCCGCGACACAGCGGGCCGTGAGCGTGGCGATCCCCGACAAGCGGCCTAGGAGATTGAGTGCGGTCCGCTCCCCTGCAAGAAGGGCACGAGCGGGGCCGTAGATTCTGGCGATCTCCGCGGGAACGGCGGCGATGACGTCGCCGTCGGCGGCCAGGGCGGTGACGACTACTGCCCCGTCCAGGGCCGCAAAGACGGCCGCCACGACGGGCAGGCCGGCGACCGTGCCCGGCTCCTTGACCAGAAGCGACATGGTGGCCGTGGCCTCGGGCGCGAACAGCCCGTCGCTGGTGGGATCGCCGTCACCGAGATCCTCGGCCAGAGCCGCTTCCACGACCCGGGCCACCGCGTCCGGATCCGGCGGCGCGATTGCCCGAACCGGCCTCGCGGGGTTCGCGGGGCTCGCTGCGTCTTCCGTGACCGTCAAGTCCACTGCTCCAGAATGAGGCCGCGCCCGGGCCGCATGACGAAATGGCCTTCGAAGACCGGGTTGGCAACCGGCGCATCGGTACGGTAATGGACGCCGCGACTCTCGGCGCGGGCGATGGCAAAGCGCGCAACCATGGCCGCAACCGGATCGGGGCTCGTGGCCAGCACGGCCAGCTCCGCGGGATCCCGAATCACCCCGGCCTGAAGCCACACCTGGCTGCGCAATTCGTCAGTGGCGACCCGCTCCGGCGGAGCCGCCGGGATCTCCCCAAAGCTCGTCGGAAACGGCGGCTCCGAGACGGCCGCCAGTGCCGCTCGACGGCCGAACACAAGACACTCGAGCAGCGAGTTGGAGGCGAGGCGATTGGCGCCGTGGACGCCGGTGGCGGCGCATTCCCCGGCCGCATACAGCCCATCGATGTCCGTTCGCCCGACAAGGTCCGTAACAATGCCGCCGATCGTGTAGTGTGCCGCCGGCGAAACTGGAATGGGCACAACCGCCGGATCGAAGCCCGACTTCTCGATTTCGGCCATCAAACCAGGAAAGCGGTCTCGGTCGATCGTTCGAAGATCGAGGAAGACACGACCGCGCCGGACGATCGCGCGCGAGACTTCGTCACGGGGCGCCAACTCGTCGACGAATCGTTCGCCCTTCTCATCGATGAGCGTCGCGCCGTCGCCCCGCAAAGCCTCGGTCAAGAGCAGCCGCGAACCTTCTAGGACGGTCGGATGGAACTGCATGAACTCCATGTCGGCGATCGCCGCCCCCGCCGCCGCGGCGATCGCGACGGCGTCGCCGATCTGGCCCGCCGGGTTCGTGGAGCGCGACCACAGCGCCGCGGCCCCGCCCATCGCCAGTATCGTTGCCCGCGCCAGGAGCGGCCCATCCGGCGTCAGAACGCCAAGGCATCGCCCGCCGTCGACGATGAGTCCGCGAACGGCAGTCGCCTCTCGCGTCGCGATACCTTCCGTCCCCGCAGCTCGCCGGCTGAGCAGGCTCGTGATCGCCCAACCTGTGTGCGCACCCTCGACACTTGAAACGCGGCGTCGGGAGTGGCCGCCCTCGAGGTTGAGTTCGGGGTCGAAAGGCACTCCCAGGGCGATCAGCTCGCGAACGCGCTCGGGGCCCTCCTCAACCAGGACACGCACCGCGCTCGCTCGGCAGAGTTCCCGGCCCGCACGCTCCGTATCGATGGCGTGCAGGTCGGCGGTGTCGTCGTCGCCGATCGCCCCAGCTATTCCACCCTGGGCGTGCCAGCTGCTCGAGTCGGGGGCGTGGCCCTTGGTCAACATCACCACGCTCGCCCCGTGTTCGGCGGCCGTCAGCGCGGCGGTTAGTCCGGCCGCGCCGCTCCCGACGACCAGAACGTCGCATGACTCTGTGGACATGTGGTGGTGACGAACCTCTGACTGCCCCGCAAGTTTGACTGCCCCAACCTTACGGCAGTTTGTTCTCACGCGGAGTCCGGCCCCGAAATGCCCCGCACATTCGCGTCAGTTCCGGGCTGGCCCCGTCGAGTCTGCTCCGATACGTCGGGAACTAGCGCCCCGAGCGGAGCGAGACGGCGCGGCGGTACGAAGCTACATACTGCTCCACGGGACCAGATTCCCAGGACCAGTCCACGGCCATGCCGCGGTCGACGAGCGAGGCCCATTCGGATCCGCCGCGCCGGAAGCGGGCAAGCGCCCGTTGGCAGGCATTGAGCATCGCCCTGGGCGTGGCCGCGGCGTGGACGAAGCCGTTTCCTTCCGCCGCATGCTCATCCACGTCGACGACCGTGTCGGCCAGCCCGCCGGTGCGATGCACGATAGGCGGCGTTCCGTACCTCATGGCGATCATCTGGCCCTGTCCGCACGGCTCGAACCGGGACGGCATCAGGTACATGTCGGCGCCGGCATAGATTCGCCGGGCCAGGGCTCGGTCGAACGTTTCACTCACCGCCACCGAGCTGGGATTCCGGGCGGCGAGGCGCCGCAGTTCACCCACCAACTTCGGGTCGCCCGTACCCAGTACCGCCAGCCTCGCACCGGCGGCAACCAGGTTGGGGGCAACGGCTGCGAGCAGATCGAAGCCCTTCTGAGGATCGAGACGGCCGATCATCCCCAGGACAGGCGCGGCGTCGTCTGGATCGAAGCCCAGCTCAGCCAGCAGAGCCTTGCGGCAGGCCTTCTTGCCGGCCATGTCGGCGCGCGAATACGGCTCCGCGAGAGCCGCGTCCGATGCCGGATCCCAGACCGCCATGTCGAGTCCGTTGATGATGCCGCCGAAGCGCGACCCGAGCGCCACGAGATCCCGGTCCAAGCCCATCCCCAGCTCGGGCTTCGTTACCTCTTGCGCGTAGCCGGGGCTGACGGTATTGACCATCTCGGCTCGGCCGATTCCTTCGCGCAAGAGCAACATTCCGGTCGCCGCCCTGGGTAGCGCCCGCGCCAGTTCGCCGTGGAGGAGCATGCCCTCGACCTGATCCCGCGTCAGCCAGCCCTGGTAGGCGAGGTTGTGGATCGTGACCACGACCGCGGCGTTGCAGATGAGCGGCCGATCCTGGTACCCGACGTCGCGAAGGACGGCGACCGCTTGGGCCTGCCAATCGTGCAGGTGGAGAACATCGACGGGTTGACCGTCGACGAGCAGCGCCTCGATCGCGGCTCGGCATAGCAGCCCGAACCGCCAGCCGTTGTCGGGGAAATCGCCGGACGGACCACCGTAGAAACCCTCACGGTCGTAGGCCGGCGCATGGTCGATGAGCCGAACGCGATAGCCGCGGTCCTCGAACTCCACGAGGTCCACGTGCGTGGTTCCGCTCTTGGACAGCGGGTCGGGGACGTCGAGCGGCCGCGACGTCGCTCGCTCCGGGACGACCATGCCGCGGTAGCGGGGCAGGAACACGTCGACGAGCGGATCGCCGGTCGGCCGCATCGCACCCACGGCTCGCGCCAGCGCATCGACGACGTCACCGAGGCCACCCGTCTTTGCCCACGGTTCGCACTCCGCAGATATGAACACGACCCGCATGCCTGGACTCCTGGACGACTCGCCACGTTGGGTTTGGTGCCGTCATGTTAGTCGTGGTCGAGCGGCCCGGCAGCTCCCCTTCCCCGGCATATACGCCTGAGGCACCAATACGCGACGAAACAATGCGCGGAATCCCGACTATCGACACCAAAGGAGCGAGGCCGTCGGCTATGATGCGTCGGCATGGAACGTCTTGTGCAGGTACCCACTCTCCCAGGTGCGTCGTTCAGGCTGCCACCGCAGCTCGAGGGCTTCCGACGCCTCTCCTACAACATGTGGTGGAGCTGGAACCCGCGAGCCCGGGCGCTGTTCAGCCGCATCGACGGCCTGTCGTGGTCGCGATACCGCAACCCGGTTGAGGTACTGTCGCAGCCGATCGCCTGGTCGGAGTTGCTCGACGACCCGGCTTTCAAAGCCGAGTACACCCAGGTCCTGGCCGAATTCGACCGCTACATGGCCGGCGGCAGCGAGCACTGGTACAACCGCGAGTACAGCGCGGCGGTCAAGGGTCCGATCGGTTACTTCTGCGCCGAATACGGCTTCCATGAAAGCCTGGGCATCTACTCGGGCGGCCTCGGCGTCCTGGCCGGCGATCACATCAAGTCCGCCAGCGACATGGCCATGCCGTTCGTGGGCGTGGGGCTCATGTACAAGCACGGCTACTTCCGCCAGACGATCGACGCCGACGGCCATCAGGAGCACGCCTACCCGGACTACGACCTGGCCAAGTTACCCATCCTGCGAGCCCTTGGCCAGGACGGCGAGCCGCTGACGATATCGGTGGAATTGCCCGGCCGGGACCTGTTCGCCGCCGTGTGGGTCGTCCAGGTCGGCCGCGTGCCGGTCCTCCTGCTGGACACGGACATCCCAGACAACGCCGAGTCGGACCGGCCCGTCACCCACATCCTGTACGTTCGCGGCCGCGAGATGCGACTGCACCAGGAACTCGTCCTCGGTGCCGGCGGCGTGCGCGCTCTGAACGCGCTCGGCATCACGCCGGCGGTCTGGCATCTCAACGAAGGCCATTCCGCCTTCCAGCTGGTGGAGCGCACTCGCGCCCTCGTAGCTCAGGGAGTTGGTTTGGACGACGCCCTGGCCCGCGTCCGCTCCAACAGCGTCTTCACGATTCACACGCCCGTATCCGCCGGCAACGAGCGGTTCGACTCGGAGATGGTCCGCCGCGTGGCAGGGCCGATGTTCGAGGGCGACGGCCGCAAGGGCACCGGCGGCGTGCCGATGGATCGGGTCCTGGAACTGGCCCGAGGCAGTGACGGCGACGCCCGCCAGTTCGACATGACCGCCCTCTCGCTGCGGCTTTCGAACGCGGCCAATGCCGTGAGCAAGCTCCACAGCGTCACCGCCAACGGCACGTGGCAGGGTCTGGGCGACAAGACGATCCAGGCGGTCACGAACGGCGTTCACATGCCGACGTGGGTCGGCCAGCCGCTGCGCTATCTCTTCGAGCGCCACCTCGGAGCTCAGCTGGACAACGTCGATGCCGGCAACGAGGCGGATCGGTTCTGGGAGCGGACGGATCAAATCCCGGACATGGACCTGTGGGAAGCGCATCAGCGCCAGAAGCTCGAGCTGATGATCTTCGCCCGCAATCGGCTTCGCCATCAGTTCGCCAGGCACGGCGAGTCCCCGAGCACGCTCGAGGAGCTCGAGGACAACCTCGACGTCGGGACGCTGACGATCGGCTTCGCCCGCCGCTTCGCGACATACAAGCGGGCCGCCCTGCTGTTCAGCGACATGGACCGCATCTCGCGGCTCCTGTGGGACAAGGACCGGCCGGTTCAGATCATCTTCGCCGGCAAGGCCCACCCCGCCGACCGGCCAGGCCAGGGTGTCATCCAGGAGATCTTCGCCCGATCGCGCTCCCCACAGCTCCGCGGTCGAGTCTTCATTCTCGAGGACTACGACATGCGCGTCGCCCGCTTCATGGTCCAGGGCGTCGACGTGTGGCTGAACAACCCGCGGCGTCCGCTGGAGGCGTCCGGCACGAGCGGCATGAAGGCGGCCTGCAACGGCGTGGTCAACCTCTCCGTTCTGGACGGCTGGTGGGACGAGGGCTGGGTTGGCGACAACGGCTGGGCGATCGGCGGCCGCGAGACGAATCCCGATGAGGGCGCCCAGGACTTCGCCGACGCCCAGGATCTCTATCGCCTGCTCGAACAGGAAGTCGTTCCGCTGTACTTCGGTCGAAACGAGGACGACGTCCCGACGGGCTGGACGGCCGAAATGCGGCGCTCGATCGCCAGCACTCTGTGGCGCTTCTCGACTATCCGGATGCTGCACGAGTACGTCGAAAAGATGTACCTGCCTGCGGCCGGCGTCGAGGTGAAGAAGAGCCCAAGCCGCCGACCGGCCGCCGACCCGAGCTGAGTTCCCATTGGGCGGACGCGTCTCGCTTGCTCTGGTGCTCCATAACCATCAGCCCGTCGGCAACTTCGGCTGGGTAATCCAGGATGTCTACGAGCAGGCGTATCTGCCGATGCTCGATGCGCTGGATCGTCACCCCGGGATTCGGGTGGGGCTGCACTACACCGGTCCCCTGCTGAGCTGGTTCGCGGACAACAGGCCCGAAGCGTTACATCGGATCCGCGGTCTCGTGGACCGGGGCCAGGCGGAGATTGTGGGCGGCGGATATTACGAGCCAATCCTGGCCGCCCTGCCCGACCGAGACAGACAAGGGCAGCTGATCCGGATGCGGGACGAGCTGGAGCATCTCTTTGGCGAGCGGCCGCGAGGGGCATGGTTGGCAGAGAGAGTCTGGGAACCGTCACTAGCGGGTGACCTCGCCGCGGCGGGCTATGAGTGGACCGTCCTGGACGACAATCACCTGCGCGCCGCCTCAGTCCCGGAAGACGCTATGTGGACGGCGTTCACTACCGACGACCGCGGCCGGCGTCTGACCGTCTTCGGCACGGAGCAGGGTCTTCGGTACCGCATTCCGTTCCGGCCGGTCGATGAAGTCATCTCGTACCTGAAGGACCGGCGCACAGACGACGGCCGCTTCGTCGGCATGATGGGCGACGACGGGGAGAAGTTCGGCGCGTGGCCCGGGACGTATGCCTACTGCTGGAGCGACGAACACTGGGTCGATCGCCTCTTCGACGCCATAGAGTCGAATCGCGAATGGCTGGCCACGGTGACGCCTTCGGAATGGCTGTCCGGCCACCGGCCGACGGCGCGCGTCTACATCCCCACCTCTTCGTACGTGGAGATGACCGAGTGGGTCCTGCCACCCGACGAGACGCCCGTCTTCACCCAGCTCCTCGAAGACGCCCGAGCCCGCGACCTGCAGGCCGCCCGATTCCTGCGCGGCGGCTTCTGGCGCAACTACGCGACGAGATATCGCGAGGTCAACGACCTCCACAAGCAGATGCTGCGCGCCTCGGACAAAGTGGCGGCGATGGCCCCGGGAGCGCGGCGCATTCGAGCGCTCGATCACCTGTATCAAGGCCAGTCGAACGACTGCTACTGGCATGGGCTGTTCGGCGGCATCTACCTGGTGCACATGCGCATGGCGACTCTGGGCCATCTCATCGCGGCCGAGGATCTGGCGGACACTGCCGCGGCAGAAGCCGATGAGCGCGGCGTCGGGCGGGGTTCCTATGGAGCTCGGCTGATCGATACCGACCTGGACGCCGTTGAGGAGATCCACGTCGCCACCCACGGCCAGACCGTGGTGATAGACCTGGCGGAAGGGGCCGCGATCTCCGCGTGGGATCTGCGAGCCAGCCGCATGGCCGTCGCCTCGGTGATGCGGCGCCGGCCCGAGGCCTACCATCAGCGCCTCGTGGCCCACGATCGCCGGGCCATGGACGCGGCCACGGCCGGCGACGCCACGGCCGGCGACGCCACGGCCGGCGACGCCACGGCCGGCGACGCTCCGAAGACCATCCACGACATGATCAGCGTCAAGGAACCGGGCCTGGCCGAGTATCTCCACTATGACCGCCACGAGCGCTACAGCGGCATCGTTCATCTATTGCCCGCTGACGGCAGCACCTCCCTGGACGAACTGGTCCACGCCACGTATCGAGACCTCGGCGACTTCGTCGACGACGAGTTCGAGGCCGGGCAGGTGACTGACGTCGCGATATCGGCCCGGCGTGTCGGGCGAGTCGACATCGACGGCATCGAGCGCGCCCTGGAAGTGGAGAAGACATACCGCTATTCCGATGCGCGACTCCGGCCCAATCTCGCGTTGGAGGTCGCCCTGCGTAACCCGGGCGACGAGCCCGTCGCGTTCGAGCTCGCCATCGAGTGGAACGTCAACATGCTCGGCGGAGGCCACAACAAGGCCGCCTACTACGAGACGTCCGACGGCCAACGCACTCCTCATGACGTGCCGGGCGATGTCGCGACAGCCTCGACGCTCGCCTTTGGCAACGACTACGAGGGCGTCCGAATAGAGGCTCGAATGGAGCCCGAAGCCCATCTGATGTGGTATCCGATCGAGACCATCTCCAACTCGGAGGGGGGCTTCGAGCGGGTCTACCAGGGCAGCTCCCTCCTCTTCCGCTGGGCCGTGGACCTGGCTCCGGGCCAGGAGCGGACATTCGCGGTCAGACTCGACGTCGAGCAGAGCATCGACCACCTCGTCGAGGAGCGCGTCTAGGATCCTCTGAGGCAGAACGGATAGCGCGTCCTCGAAGCCGCGACACTTGCGCGAGCGGCGCTCCGATCTGCAATCCAAGTTACGGCTTTCTCCGTAGACGATCGGGCCCGGCCTCTGCCGATGTCTCGCATAGGGCCCGGCCACCCGGAGCCACAGTGCCTGCCCGACATGGTGCGGTCTGCAGTCGAGAAGAGGAAGCCCGCCAATGCGTCTGTCCATCCGATCCAAATTGCTCGGCAGCGCTGCAATCCTGCTCTTCTTCGCTGCGATCATCGGCGGAGTCGGATATCTGCAACTCAACGCCGCGTCCGATCGGCTGGCTTCCATGTACACCGACCAGCTAATGGGCGAGTCGCAGCTGTCGGCCATGAGCCAGGACGCCCTGGGCCTGGAGGTGGCGTCGCTGCAGATGACGTCCTCGACGACCAACGACAGGGGCGCAGTGGACGCCCACGTCGTGGCTCTCGAGAAGGACTTCGCGACGAACCTCGACGCGGCATACGCCGGCGATACTGACGGCAGGGACAAGAAGACACTCGACGCCATCAAGTCCGCCTACGCCACCTATACGGCCTCGCTGGAAACCAACGTCCTGGCGATCGCAAGGAACGGCAACGTCGGAGGCGCCGGAGCTGCGCTCGCCCTGAAGGTCGCGCCGCTCTTCACAACGTTAGACAAGACCTTGAGCGATGCCGAGGCAACCAAACTGGCTGTCGCCAAGCAGACGTACGACGCCAGCAAGGATGCCGCCGCTCAATCCGACCTGATCCTGCTGGCGGCCCTGGTCGCCTCAATCCTGATTGGGCTTTTCGTGGCTTTCTTCCTCGCCCGCAGCATCACCCGAGGCGTCGCCGCAGTCCGGGAGACCATGGCGAGCCTGACGGCGCACTGCGTAATGGATCTCGAGAGAGGTCTTGCGGCGCTCTCTCGCAACGATCTGACCGTCGAGGCTCGCACCACGACCAATCCGATCGAAAAGTACGGCACCGATGAGGTCGGAGCCACCGCCGCGGCCACCAACGAGATGCTCGCCCGCATTCAGGCCACGATCGGCAGCTACGAGATGGCCCGAAGAGGCCTGACCACAACCGTCGCCGAGGTCAAGGTTGCGGCCGAGTCCGTAGCCCGAACCAGCAATGAGGTCAGCGGCGCCGCAACTCAGTCCGGCTCCGCTTCCTCGCAGATCGCCGGCACCATCAATCAAGTCGCCAACGGCGCCGCCGAGCAAGCCAGGGCAGCCACCTCGACGTCCAACGCGGTTCAGGACCTTAACGTCATCATCGGCCAGGTTGGGTCGGGGGCGGGCGAGATCACGGCCCGCGTCGAGGCCGCGTCGAACGCACTGACGGAGATGGCGGTGGCCATCGGCGCCGCGTCGGTCGCCTCGGACGAAGTCGATGGCGTCGCCGCCGGCGCGGCGTCGGCCGCGGAGCACGGGCAGAGCGCCGTCCAGGAAACGGTCAACGAGATGAACCGGATCCGAGCCACCGTGAACGAGGCTTCCGTGAAGGTCACGGAACTTGGCGCCAAGTCGGATCAGATCGGGGCCATCGTCGAAACGNNGGCCCTCAACGCGGCCATCGAAGCAGCACGGGCAGGCGAACAAGGCAAGGGCTTTGCCGTAGTGGCAGACGAAGTGCGCAAGCTCGCCGAACGGTCCAGTCGCGCCACAAAGGAGATCGCCGACCTTATCGCCGAGGTCCAGCACGGCACCGAAGAAGCCGTTCAGGCCATGCGGGCCGGCGCAGCAGAAGTCGAACACGGCAGCGAGCTCGCGGCTCAGGCAGGAACATCTCTCGGGGACATCACCACTGCCGTGACCGCCACCAAGGCCGCGGCCGGACGAATCAGTCAGGCCGTCGAAGCCATGAGCAGCGCAAGCGCCGGTGTAGTGGCAGCCTCGGACGCCATCTCCGTCATTGCCGCTCAGACGAACGAGGCGGCATCACAGATGACCGCCGCGGCTATGACGGTGTCGGATTCCGTCGACGCCATCGCCGCGATCAGCCAGGAGAACAGCGCCGCGTCGGAGCAGGTCAGCGCAGCCACGGAACAGATGTCGGCCCAGGCTGAAGAAGTCGTGGCATCGGCAGCGTCACTGGCTCAGATGGCCGAGGACCTCGACACGGTCGTCGCTCGCTTCGTCCTCGAAAGTGGGGCTTCGGCAACGGGCTGGTCGGCAACGGCGTCGGCCATCACGGAGCCGACGTCGCTCGCGTCGCGCAAAGCCCGCCATAAGGCGGCCTGAGCCACGCCTCACCAGGATCGCGGTCCAGCAGGCAAGGGATCGATTCGGCCACCCGGGCGAGGTCTATGTCAATCGCCGGCCGCTCGGATACCATCGGCCGAGTGAATCGCCCCAGACTGGCCGTCCACGGCCATTTCTACCAGCCTGAACGCCGCAACCCGTTCACCGGCGAGATCGCGCCGCAACCTGCGGCGGCGCCGTATCGCGACTGGAACGCCCGCATCGACGCCGAGTGCTACAAACCCAATGCGGAGCGCGGCAACCTGCGCCACGTCTCGTACGATCTCGGGCCAACTCTGGCCAGCTGGCTGGCGGCGAACGATGCGGCCACTCATCTGGGCTTCGTCGACTCGGACGTGAGCGCCGCCAACGACGGTCCGGAGTGCGGCAACGCCATGGGCCAGTCCTACCACCACGCAATTCTGCCGCTCGCTTCCTTCGCCGATCGGGTCACGGAGATTCGATGGGGGCTGCGCGATTTCGAGCTGCGTTTCGGCCGCCGGCCCACGGGCATCTGGCTGCCCGAGACGGCCGTCGATCTCACGACTCTGCGCATCCTCGTCGCCGAAGGCGTCCGCTACACGATCCTGGCGCCCTGGCAGGCCATCGACTCGCGACTGGACACCCGCCGCCCATACCGCGTCGAGCTCGGGCGCGGCAAGGCGATCGCGGTGGTCTTCTACGACGCCGCGCTGTCCGCTTCGGCATCGTTCGAGTCGGACGCCACGATGGATGCCGACACGTTCGCTCGCGATCGCGTCCTGCCGCGTGTCGCGGGCCCGAGCTTTCCGGACGGAACGCCGCACACGGCCGTCATGGCCACAGACGGCGAGCTTTACGGGCATCACCAGAAGTTCCGCGACCTGTTCCTAGCCCGCCTGGTCAACCCCGGGCCGGACGCGCCCGACCGCGGCTTCGACATAACGACCGTGGGCAGCATGGTCGGCGATACCCCCGCCAGCGCGTTTCCCGTTACGCAGGTTGCGGAACGAACTTCGTGGAGCTGCCATCACGGCGTGCTGCGCTGGTACGCGGAGTGCCCGGACGCCGCCGACGGCCGCTGGAAGGCCCCGTTGCGAGTGGCTCTGGAGAGGCTCGCGGCCGCGATCGATGCGGTCACCCTGGGCCTTGCCGCGGACTTCATGGATCCCGACGCCTTCTGGCGCGCTCGTGACGGCTACGTGGATGTGATCTACGGCGAAACCAGCCCTATCGACTTCGCCCGGGGACTTGTGCCGCTCGCGACCGCCGATCAGCAGCAGCGATTCCTCGACCTTCTCGAGGCCCAGCGATGGCGCCTGGCGATGTTCGCCAGCGACGGCTGGTTCTGGGGCGACCCGATCAGGCTCGAGACCAAGCACGTTCTCCTGTGCGCGGCCCGGGCGGTGCGCACGATCGACGCCGCGGCCGGGACGCACCTGGAGAGCCGCCTCCTGGACGATCTGTCGATCCTCGTTTCCCCGTCTCGTCGCATCGACGGAGCGGGGATCTACAACGAAGCTTTGGAAGAGGCGCAACAACCCGCTGGGGTCAGATAGGCCCGCCGATCGGCCGCCGTTCGGCGCCATTGGTCCGCTGATCGCCATCCGGCCGGGCACCGATCCGGCACCCGCGCGAGCCTGTTTCCCTCCACGAATCGGGCCACCGCCCTGCTAGACTCGATCGCCTAGAGATCCACACAGGTCGGAGCGTCACGTGGCATTCGAGTTCCATATCTCGAAGGCGGCTCGTCTCCATTACGAGTTCGATCAGGCGCTCTTCCAGACCAGTGGCAACGTGATCATCCCGGGCTTTCCGGCGGCCCGCACGTTTGCCAAGCTGATGAACGACAGGGCGGACAGGGCCCGCTTCCCAGAACGCATGGTGCATGCCGCCGAACTCAACGCCATGGGCCTGATCGACGAGATCCTGCATCACGCGATCGAAACGTATCGCCGCACGGTGAACCCCAGAGTCATTGCCGAGGCGATGACGTACCTGGCCGAGCGCCTCGAGCCGGATGTCCTAGACCGCACCCTCGCCCATTTCGTGGAGCAATTCCCGCCGCTGGCCGTCTTCCGCGATGGGCAATCCACGGCCACGTATCTTGCCGGTACAACCGTCGGCCACCCCAACCGCGAGATAGCCCTCGAAGAGCTGCTCATGCTCTGGCTGGCCAACGCCAATCCCGCATTCCATCCGTTCGACGAGCTCTTCGACGACACGGATTTGGCCGACGCCACCGCCTACACGAGCCTCGTCGCCGAGCTACGGACCTTCTTCGACGGCCAGCCGGGTTTCGGACCCAACGGTAAGTCGCTCATCGCGTTCCTGCGCGAGCCGGCGCTCGCCTCACCCGATTCGCTCGCGGGCCAGCTCCGTTTCATGCGGACGCACTGGGGCATGGTTCTGGAACGTTTCCTCGATCGCCTGATCGTGACCCTGGACGTGATCCACGAGGACGAAGTCGCCCTCTGGATGCGGACTCATCCGTCGCCCGGGCCGACGGGCTCGAGCGGCGGTCCGGGGCTGGGCGGTCTCGAGAACGAGTACGAGGGTTTCAGCGCCGACCGCGACTGGATGCCCCGCGTCGTGCTCATGGCCAAGACCACATACGTGTGGCTGGATCAACTATCGAAGCGCTACGGCCGCTGGATCGCTCGCCTGGACGAGATCCCCGACGAGGAGCTGGAGGCCCTTTCGCGCCGCGGCTTCACCGGTCTGTGGCTGATCGGGCTCTGGGAGCGCAGCCGCGCCAGCCAGAAGATCAAGCAGTGGCGCGGCAACCAAGACGCGGCCGCCTCGGCCTATTCGCTGATGGAGTACACAATCGCCGACGATCTGGGCGGCGAGGAGGCCTTCAAGCAGCTGAAGGCTCGCTGCGCGGCTCGCGGCATCCGTCTCAGCTCGGATATGGTGCCGAACCACATGGGCATCGACTCGCGCTGGGTCGTCGAGCATCCCGACTGGTTCCTGAGTCTGCCCGACTCGCCGTATCCGGCTTACTCCTTCACCGGCGGCAACCTCTGCGACGACGACCGCGTCACGATCCAGATCGAGGACCACTACTGGGACTCCACCGACGCCGCCGTCGTGTTCAAACGCACCGACAACTGGTCCGGCGATGTCCGCTACATCTACCACGGCAACNNGAGCATGCCCTGGAACGACACCGCACAGCTGGACTACCTCAACCCGGAGGTGCGCGAAGCCGTAATCCAGACCATCCTCCAGGTCGCCCGCCAGTTCCCGATCATCCGCTTCGACGCGGCCATGACCCTGGCCCGACGCCACATCCAGCGCCTCTGGTATCCCGAGCCGGGGCAGAGCGGCGCCATTCCTTCGCGCGCCGAGCACGCCATAACGAAGGCCGAATTCAACGAGCGCATGCCGGCCGAGTTCTGGCGCGAAGTGGTGGATCGAGTGGCCGCCGAGGTGCCCGATACGCTGCTCCTGGCCGAAGCGTTCTGGCTTCTGGAGGGCTACTTCGTCCGGACGCTGGGCATGCATCGTGTCTACAACAGCGCCTTCATGAACATGCTCCGCGACGAGGAGAACTCGGGTTACCGCCAGGTGATCAAGGACACGATCGAGTTCGATCCCGAGGTCCTGAAGCGCTACGTGAACTTCATGAGCAACCCGGACGAGCGCACGGCCGTGGATCAGTTCGGCAGCGGCGACAAGTACTTCGGCGTGGCGACGCTGATGGCCACGATGCCGGGACTACCGATGATCGGCCACGGCCAGATCGAGGGCTTCTCCGAGAAGTACGGCATGGAGTATCGCCGTGCCTATCACGACGAAAAGCCAGACGGCTGGCTGATCGAACGCCACGAAAGCGAGATCTTCCCGCTCTTCCATCGCCGCTATCTCTTCGCCGAGGTCGCCGACTTCCTCCTCTACGACGTTTACGACCAGGGCGGCCGGGTCAACGAGGACGTGTTCGCCTATTCGAACCGGCACGGCGATGAACGAGCGCTCGTCATCTACCACAACCGATATGCGGAGGCGAAGGGCTGGATCAAGACCTCCGTCGCGTTCTCGGTGGCGAACGGCAACGGCGGCCGGAAGACCATCAGACGATCGCTCGGCGAGGGCTTGGGCCTTCACTCAGACGGCGAGTGGTGGACTCTCCTGCGCGACCAGCGCTCGGGGCTCGAGTTTCTGCGGCGATCTGCCGACCTGTGTCGAGACGGGATGTACGTCGAGCTCCACGCCTACGGCTGCCAGGTGTTCCTGGAGATCCGCGAGATGCACGACGGGCCGTCCGGGCAGTTCGCTCGATTGGCCGAGCGGCTCGGTGGGGCAGGTGTGGCCAGCGTGATGGACGCCCTGCACGAGATGCAGCTGAAGCCGCTCCACGATGCCATTCGAGATCTGACCGAGAACGGCTCGCTTCTGCGAGTGGCGCAGATCGGGGCGGCGCGAGCGGCCTCGAAAGCCGGCGGCACGGTCGTCGACCTGGGCCTCCGCGGGCCCGTAGCGCCGAAGAGCAGCGCGGCCAAATCATCGCGGGCCCGCGCCGCCCATGCCCCGGCCGCGCCCGTGGCCGAGGCGGCGCCCGTGGCCGAGGCGGCGCCCGTGGCCGCCGTGGAAGTTGCGGCACTGCTCGCCGATCTCGAGAACCACGTCCGTCGGGCGCTGCTCGCTCTCGTGGAGGTTGCCGGCGCGGCCGGCGACGTGGATGCCGCCGTCCATGCGTTCCGCGCCGACATTGAGGCCGCACTCCACATACCCGATATCGGCCACGCCAGGCTGTGTGCGGGCCTCGCCGACGAGTGGACCTGGATAGCGCTAATCGGCCGCGTGGTGGCCGTCGCGATCGGCAAGGTCGCCGGCACCGGGCCGGGCGCTCCGGCCGTCGACGACCTCCGCCTGGGCAACATTCTGGCGGACGTCTTCCGCGAACTGGGCCTGGACGATGGCGCTGCGTGGCGTCTCGTCGCCCTCATCCGGATGCTGGGCCGACTGCCGCTGCCATCGTCCGTGTCGGGCCTGTCCGCCGCCGAACGTCCACCCGCACTGGTCCGAGCGCTCGTCGCCGACGAGTCGGTCCGGCCGTACATTCGGGTCAACTTCTGGGAAGGCGTCAGCTGGTTCAACCGCGAATCGTTTGAGCAGGTCCTGTGGTGGATGCTGGCCCTTGACGCGCTTGACGCCACTGAGGTCGTCCCCGGAGCCCAGACTGCGATCGTCAAGCGCGTGCATGCCGCAGAGAAGCTGACCCTGGCGCTGTCGAAGGCTGCCAAAGCGTCCGGCTATCAGCTGGACGCGCTCGAGGCCGCGGCCGGAGGCTGAAAGTCAGGCCGGGAACGCCGCGTCCGGATATCTGGACCGCAGCACGTCGGCGGCCAGGCGCAAGATCTCCTCGTGGATTTGGGCGGGCGAACGCGTCCCGTCGATGATGTGGACTTCCTCGCCGGCTTCCCTCAGCGCGGCGATGGCCGCCCGGTACAGGCCAGCGATCCTGTCCAGGATGCCGCCGTCCTCCTCGAACCGCTCCCGGCTTTCGCGGCCGCTGAGACGGTCCATTCCCACCTCGACGGGAACGTCCAGGAAGACCGTCAGGTCCGGCCGAAGTGCGAAGCGATTGATCTCGAGGAGCCATGCCAGGTCGCAGCCGAGAGCCTGATATGCCAGGCTCGAAAGGTAGTAGCGGTCGGTGACGACGGTCTCGCCGCGGGCCAGTGCGGGCACGACCTCGCGCATGACGTGGTCCATCCGATCGGCCGCGAAGGCAAGCGCCTCCGCCTGCGGTCCGCCCAGCTCGAGCCGGCGAGCGAGATACTCGCGGATCGTGACCCCGATCGGGCCGGTCGACGGCTCGCTCGTAACGGCAGACGCGATGCCGGCGGCACGCAGCCATTCCGTCAGCATCGCCGATTGCGTGGTGGAGCCGGCGCCGTCGATGCCCTCGATGACGATGAGCGCGCCGGGATGCAGATTCGGTGGATTCATTTCGACGCTAGCTGCCCATCAGGATGCGGCGGAGGACCGGGATCGGCGGCGAGCCGTGGGCAATGACCGATTCCAGGTGCTCCCTATATGAGAAGCCCGGCGTCTCGCCGAAGCCGCCCACCACGCGGGGGGCCGGCACGGCCGCGGCTCCGCGCGGGTCGCCAATAGCGATGGCGGCGCGAATTCGTCGCTCCCGCTCCAGGCTCCACATTTCCATAGAACCCACGAAATAGGTCGATAGCTGCGTCGACGTCAGTCGGGCCCGATCCCACTTCTTCGTGGCTTCGGATTCCTCCTGGAACCCGCCCGTCACCATCAGGTCCATCGCCTGCTCCTGCGTCATCGAACGGGCGTGAATCCCGATGTCGATCATGGCGTTGGTGATCGCTCGCAGGTAGAACTTCCAATGGATCAGCATCAGGGCCGGATCGTCCGCCTTGAAACCCAGATCCATCATGACCTGTGTCACGTAGACGGCCCAGCCCTCGATGAACGCACCGCTGCCGAACACCGCCCGAACGAGCGAAGGGCAGCGGTTGGAGTAAACCAGCTGCAGGTAGTGGCCGGGCGTGCCTTCGTGGATCGTCGTCAGGTCGATCTGGCGGTCGTTCTCTTCGGCCAGGTACGAGTCCACCTGCTCGGCCGTCCAGTCGTCCGGCGGCGGGGTCATGAAGTAGAACCCCTTCTGCCCCTTGTCGAGAGGCCCCGGCGCATCGAACATGGCGCCCGCGAACTCGCGCAGGAACGGCGGCGTCCAGTCGATCTCGAGCGGTTCGTCGGGCACCGCGATCACGTCGTGGCTGCGGCAGAACTCCACGATGCCGCGGTAGCTCTCGCGGCAGTAGTCCACCAGCTCGGAAGCGGGATGATGGGCCCGGCCGATCGCGGCAGTGACCGCCGCCACCGTCCTGGAGTCGGCCGCGTCCCGGCCCCCGTCACCGGTCGCCGACGGGAGTGGCTCATCCGGAACCCAATCCGCCCAAATGGCGCGGGCAATGCTGATCATCTCGCCGCGCACGGCGTCGTACTCGACCCGGGCCTGGGTCATGATCGTGTCCGTGGTGATGTCGGACCGGAACGTGTGGCGCAACTTGCGGACGTAGAGTTCCGGGCCGAGGCGGCCGTCGCCGGTGGAGCGCGGCAGCAAGTCGGAACTCAGCCACTCCCCGAATTCGCCGATGGCCCGGCGGGCGATGTCCGCCGCCGCTCGCAGGCGGGGCAGCAATGCCGCAACGGCCGGGTCGCCCGCGACTCCGTTGGCCGCGGCCTCGGCCTGGGCCACGGCATCGTCGGCCAGCGACGCTACGCCGGGCAGCTGCTTGATGGCCATCTCCGTGTGGAGCCGGGAAGGGGCTCGTGCCGGGAAACTCCCCAGCTCCGCTCGGGCGGCGTCGAGGACGGCGGGCACTCCCTCGAGTCGCGCGGCCGCGGACGTGAGCCGCTGTGCGAGCGGTGCGAACTCACGAGCCAGCAGCGGGAAGATGCCGCCACCGATCAGGTATACGTAGCCGAGTGCGTCCCACGCGTCCTCACGCAGTTCCGTTTCGTCGAACCGCTGCTCCGCCAGCTCGGATCGGAGCACGTCGCGATCGACGCGCTCATCGGTAGTCAGTGCCCCGTCCGCGAACGCGCGTAGCTCGAGTTCCCAGCGATCCGCGAATTCCAGCCGGGCCGAACGACCCGCCGCCCCCAGATCCGGCCACTCACCATCGACCTCGTGCATTCCTATCGCGGTTGCGTCAACGGGGTACAGATGGAAGAACTCGCTAAGGAATGCGTCGACACGATCGCCGAACTGCGACATGGCTGGCCTCCACTATTCGTCCGTCGAGTGTAGCGGCAGGCGTGAAAGCCACGCAGACACTGGACGGCCGCGCTAGCATCGAGCCAGTGCGCATCCGCAGATGGCGGCGCGCCGACGTCTGGAGGAACCGCGATGCTCGACCTGGTCGTCAAGGTCGCCGTGAATGCGGTGGCGCTGCTAGTCGCCGCCAACGTCGTGCCCGAATTCAGACTGGCATTCCACACGGACAAACCTGGCGATTGGCTGGCGATCGTCGTCATCGCTCTGATCTTCGCCATCGTGAACAGCTACATCAAGCCGATCGTCAAGATCATCGCCTTGCCGATCGGGTTCATGACGATGGGCCTCGTGGCGTTCGTTATCAACGCTGCGATGCTGCTGGGCACCGCCTGGATCGTGAACCAGATCCCATCGTCCACACTGACGATCGGCTTCACCCTCGGCCACTATCCGCCGACGTGGGGCTATGAGGCCATCGGCTGTGCGGTGATCGCAGCCATTGTGATCAGCATCGTGGGCACGATCCTCAACTTGATCCTGGTCCCGCGCAAGGTCGTCGGATTCTAGCCGGGCGAGGACGACAGCCGATCACCAACTCGGTCGCGCCCCTCGCCTCCAATATTCGACAGGACCTGGAATTCGCTAGGCTTTCAGGCATGCCCGCCACCGACACATTCTCCCTGGCCAGCCTGTTCGGCGAGACCCCGGCAGCGGTCGTTTCAGCCTCGGAGTCTCCGGGTGCACTGACGGAGCGCGAGAGGTTCCGAATTCGCCTTCGCCGCCGGCCGATGCTGGTCGACGGAGCGATGGGGACGCTGCTGTTCTCGCACGGCATTCCCCAGCGCACCTGCCTCGACGAGCTGGTTCTCACAAGGCCCGAGGTCGTCGCCACGATCCACCGCGAGTACATCGAGGCCGGGGCAGACGCGATCGAGACCAACACCTTCGGCGCCAACAGATTCCGCCTGGCCGAATACGGCCTCGAGAAGCTGGCCGGGCAGCTCAGCCGACGGGGCGCCAGACTCGCCCGCGAAGCACGCGAAACGTCGGGCAAGGAAGTCCTGATCGCGGGTTCCATTGGTCCGCTCGTCTCAAGCGTTCGAATGCCCGCCCCCCACCCCGGCATTGCGCGTGCGGCTTTCCGAGAGCAGATCGAAGGTCTTCTCGAGGGCGGCGTCGACCTGTTCATCATCGAAACCTTTGACCGGATCGAGCCGCTTCTCCTGGCCCTCGAAGAGGTTCGGCGGGCGTGCGATCTGCCGGCATTCGCCCAGATGACATTCGGCGAGGAGCTGGTGGGCTACGACGGCACCACTCCCGAGGTTGCGGCCGATCTGCTGACCAGGGCTGGCGCCGACGCCGTGGGCGTCAACTGCGGCGCCGGTCCGCTCGTCTGCCTGGAGGCCCTCGTCAGAACGGGCCCGCCCAGCGGCGCCACGGCCAGATCCATCCTACCCAACGCCGGACTGCCACGTCGCGTTGGCAGCGAGTTCGTGTATGCGGCCGGGGCGGAGTACTTCGGGGAGATGGTGCCGCAGATGATCGCGGCCGGGGCTCGGATCGTCGGGGGCTGCTGCGGGACCACGCCGGACCATACCCGCGCCATGCGGGCCGCGATCGACGCCATGGCCGACGAACGTGGCGCCGTCCCTACTACCGCCCCGAGACCGGACGAGGCCACCGCGAGCGCCACGGACGCGCCGGCGAGTGGACCGGCGAGTGGCGAAGCGGACCCGGCCGCCGCTGCCGCGCCGCGCCTGCCCCGCCCCGAAGTCGGTCGCGGCGCCGAAGCCACTCCCCAAACGGAGCTGGCCCGCAAGCTGGCCGGGGGCGAGTTCATCGTAGGCGTGGAGATCGACCCGCCACGTTCGATCCGCATCGAGCGGACCCTCGAGGCGGCCGCTCTCCTGCAAGCCGCCGGGGTCGATTTCGTCAACGTCAGCGACTCCGCAACCGGCCGTATCCGCATGGGCGCCATGGCCGTGGCTCTCGGCATCAGACAGCGGCTGGATCTGGAGTGTGTCATTCACCTAACGACGCGCGACCGGAACCTGATGGCCCTGGAGGCGGAGCTGCTCGGCGCCCACGCCCTGGGGATCCGCAACATCCTCGCTCTCACCGGAGATCCACCCCGGGTCGCCGACCGCCCGACCGCGACGGCCGTCTGGGACACGGACGCGATCGGTTTGATCGAGATCATCGGCCGCCTCAACAGGGGCGAGGACGAGTCGGGGGTCTCAATCGGCCAGGCGGCCGGATTCACCATCGCCTGCGCCCTGGATTCGACCTCGTCCGACCAGGACAAGGAGTGGGCCCGACTGGAGCGCAAGATCGCGGCCGGAGCGCACGTGATCATGACTCAGCCGCTCTATTCCGCGGCCCAGGTGGAGGCGATGCTGGATCGGGCCCGGCGGACTTTCGGTCCCGGCGGTTTCCCGATCCCGGTCCTGCTGGGTGTGCTGCCGCTCCACAGCGCCCGTCACGCCGAATTCCTCCACAACGAAGTACCGGGCATCACCATCCCCGACGAACAGCGCGCGGCCATGCACGCAGCCGGAGATCGGGGTGGTGAGGTGGGCCTGGAAATGGCCCTGGGCCTCCTGAACGAATCCAGAGGTCACGTCAGCGGCACCTACATCATGCCGAGCTTCGGCCGTTACGAACTTGCTGCCGAGCTGGTCCGTCGCCTCAGAGCCCGCCTGGCCGCCGAGTTCGACGCCTACGGCCCTCGGTAGTCGTGGCGGCCGAGCCGTCGGGGGTTTCTAGCGGCAAGCACGCCAGCTCGCGTCTCTGGCGCTCTGACCGGCGCACGAATGGCTGCGCCACCGACCCATCCTCGGCTACACTCGACGCATGGGTGCAGTTGACACGATGGAACAGTTTTTCGACCTTCTCAACTCCGGCAACCGCGAAGGAGCGGTGGCCCTGATGGACGAGAGAGCGGAGTTGCGCGTCCACATCGCCGGCAATGCCAGAACACTCAAGGGCTTGCGGGAAGTCGGCGGCTGGTTCCTCCGTGCGGAGCCCGGCTTCAAGATGATGCCCGGCGACGTCCGCGACATGGGCAGCACTTACCAGGCGAACCTGCTCGTCGTCCGGCCCGGGGCCCCCACGCAGCAACTCGACGCCAGCTTTCGCGTGGAGGCGGGCAAGATCACCGCGATCAACCTGACGCCGCGATCGATCTGATCGGCGGGCGCGACCGCCCAGCCATGCCATTGCGTGGATGAGCCCAGGTCAGTGCGGATTGTGCCCGAAGCTTCACCCCGGCCAGGTTGTCAGGGCAACGTCGTCGGCGGCGGCGTAAGGAGTCCCGGCGGCGGGATAAGCAGCGTCCAACCGACGTACAGGATGTCGAAGTTGCTGATCGACGGAAGACCCATCTTGGTACGAGCTTCTGTGCTGTTTGCAACCTCGAGCTCCCACACCTGCAGGTTGAACTTCTGGGCAATCTTGGCCACGAAATCGCCGGGCAGGACTCGGTAGGAGAAATAGCCATCCGGGAGAGTCTTGGCCGGTGCCGGCGTCGGTGTCGCCTCCGGGGTCGGTGACTCGTCGCCTGCGCTCGCAATCTCCGATGCGGAAGAACCTCCGGCCCCGGCGGCACCTCCGCCACCGATACCGCCGCTCTTGGGGCTGCTGAGGACCGGAAACAGGATCAGGGCGACCATCACGAGAGCCATTCCGATGGCAGCTATGAGCAGCGGCTGGTTGGCCCGACGCTCCTCACGACTGCGCAGGCGTGGGAAGTTCTCCAAGCGCGGCGGATTCTCCCAGCCCGGATGGCTCGGCCCTCGGCGGGCCATAGCCACCGCCGGCGCACCGAGCGATGACGGCGGCGGCGGTGCGGCCGGTGCGGGGGCGTGCTTGGTCTGAGTGTCGTACGTCCACAGGGTGGCGCTGGCATCGGCGGCTCGTCGAGTTGCCGCGCTCGCATCGTCCGGCATGGTCCGGGTTCGCGACGCGAGGAAGGCCGGCGCCACGGATTCCGCGGCGAGGCTCGCGCCGGTTAATGCTGCGGCCGTCTCGGCCGGGCTTACGGGAGTCGTGCCAACCTTCACCGCGGCCGCTTCCTGGCGAGCCCAGTCGAGGAAGACGGGGCACTGCGGAAAACCGGCCGTGAGGCAGTACTTTTCCTGCTGCGGGAAGGCGCGCGACTCCGGCTCGGCGGCCGCAAAACAGCGATGCCGGTAGTCCGGGCTGGTTGACCGGTGATCCCGGTCATCCTCGAACGCTACGAACGGACAGGCTCGCGGGCCAGTTTCGGACGTGGAGGTCGGTTCGTCAATCACGTGCAGATGATACCCGGGCCCACCGGTCTTGTGGCGGAACGCTGCCTGAATGACCCAGGGTCGGGCCGAAACTCGGACTCAACCGCCTACATACCGGCCTGGCTGAGTGCCGACTGGAGCGACTGCTGGTAGGCCCCACTTGTATACGTAGCTCCGGAAATCGAATCGACGTTGGCGCTCTGAGCCTGAAGGACCTCGCTCCTCAACTGCGGAGCGGCGTACGAGCTGATCTGCCCGGAGTGCCCACCCCCTGGCATCTGGAGGGTCTGGACATCGGTGATCTTGCCGTTCGCAACCGTGACCTGGACCTGGACGGTCCCAAACGGGATCTGGACGGCGTTGCCTGTGTACTGGCCGGACCCGGCCTTTACGACAACCGCGCCGCCGCCGCTGGTCCCGTTGCCGGTGACGGTCCCGCCGCCGGTCCCGGTTCCGCCGGTAGCCGTTAGACCAGCCACCTCGGGCGTCTTGAAGCTCAGTAGCAAGGTGAGGGCAGCGACGGTGAGGACGACTGCCACTATCGGTCGTTTCGACATCTTCGTATCTCCTGCGCCTAGAAGGCGAACCGTTCGTAGTGGACCTGCCGGTCCGGGATGCGTAGCCGCTTCATGGTGGCCAACACTCGGTTCGTCATGCCGACGGGACCGCAGACGTAGACGTCTCGATCACCGATGTCGGGAACCAGCTTGCGAAGAGAACGTGGATCGAGTGGATCGTCCGGCATTTCGGGCGACCCTCGCCGGCCCACCAGGTAGTGGATGGTGGCGCCGCGCAAGCTGGCCAGCTCGTCGATCTCGCGCTTGAACACGACATCCTCCGGCCCGCTGGCGCGGTAGATGAGAGTCAGGTTGCCTCGCGACGCGGGCAGCTCTTCCAGGAGCGACCGGAGCGGCGTGATGCCGATTCCACCAGCCACGAGAAGAACTCGCGCCCGAGTGCGGGCCGCCCCGGTGAGCGCACCGTACGGACCTTCAACGAACACGCCGGTGCCGATCGGAATGCGCTGGAGCTTGGCGGTGTAATCGCCCAACTCCTTGATGGTGAAGCGCAGGAAGCGGCCATTCGGCGCCGCGGAGATGGAGAACGGATGGGCTCGATACCAACCTTCCCTGGTCAGAAAACGCAGGCGGAACCACTGTCCGGCCCGAACCGGCAGCTGGTCGAGATTCCGGCCCGTGAGATAGATGGACGCGATGCCCGGCGCCTCTTCTACGACATTGGCTACGCGCAGGCCGTGCCGCAACGAGACCACGATCGGCTGTCCGAAGCGAAACACAAGCAGCGACCCGAATGCCAGCACGTAAAGCCCGATCCAGTAAGCCTGGGCGATGCGATCGGTGGCGAAGTCCACTCCGACGAATAGCTGGTGCAGGAACGCCAGTGCGATCGCCAGATACGTATAGAGGTGGATGAAGTACCACGTTTCGTAGGAAGCGTTGCGCCGAACGGCCCGCACGGAGCTGAAGCCCACCACGATGAAGAGAACGAGGGCCACAGCCGACCACAAGACGTAGGGGTAGGTTCCGAGCAGCGTCAGGAACTCGTCGACCGGTCCGGCGCCGATGCCCATCGCATAACCCACCGTCGTCAGGATTGCGTGGCCCACCAGAAGCCAGATCGCCCCGAAGCCGACCCAGCGGTGAGCGGCATTGATCTTGTCCTGGCCGAAGACCTGATCTAGCCAGGGGCTGCGCGACATCAGAACCAGTTGGATCAGAATCAGGTAGGTGCCATATAGCGCGCTGATCTCGCCGGCGGCGGTGAAGATGCCGGAAGTTGTGGCAAGTTCCGCCAGGCCACCGTGCCGGACCCACATGGCCAGGATCAGAACCGCGTTTCCGATCAGGAGCGCATACATATCGTTGGCCGTAACCGGCCAGATCCGCGGCGTGGGTACGCGGCGAGCCTTCTTCGTCGGCACGGCCGCCTGGCTCTTCGCTTGGATCGTTGACATGGCGTTCATCGACGTCTTTTGGGCTCCGGTGAGTGCGGCTGAGTTCAAGTGTGTCTTGTCGCGGGAGGAATGGACGCCGTACTTGTGGGTACGGTTCCTCCCGACTCGGCCAATACTCGGCCCGATTCCTGCATTCAGGCTGAAGACCGTGTGACGTCGACGTGTAGCTACTGTGGAGTTGGCGTGGAGTCGACGAAGCCTCGGGCTCGGCCTCCGCGCCACGGAGATCGCCCGATTTGACAGCAAGACCAGCGACTCCAACACTTGAACCGGCCGAGGCCCCGCGAAGCTGCCTGCTTGAACCCGCCTCGCCTGACGCCCGCAGTCGGGAGGAGACATATGTCCAGAGTCACCAGCTGGCTGAAGCCCACAACCACCGTTTATGCGCACTGCGACGTGCCATGCGGCATCTACGACCCGCATCAGGCGGAGCTCGCCGCTCGCACCGTGGCCCGCATGGTCGAACTCATCGGCCAGATCCCGGCCGGCAGCACCGAACTCGCCGACCGCCAGAAGTTCGTTCGCTGCGTCACGATCAAGGAACAGCACGCCGAGATCGTGAAGCACGAGATCCAGGTCATCTGGAGCGACTACTTCAAGCCGGAACATCTGGAGCGCTATCCGGATCTGCACGATCGAACGTGGAAGATCCTCAAGCTGGCCAGCAAGAACAAGCAGAACATCGACGCCGCGGCCGCCGCCGAGCTTGAAGCCGCCGTCAAGGAATTCGCCGACATCTTCTGGTCTACCAAGAAGTAAGCGAGCTTTCCGATGAGCGAGACGCCGGAGGACAACCCTCCGGCGTTCCCATTCTCAAGACGCGGACCCGTCTGGAGGCGCCTTCGCCACGGCGTCTGGCGGGTGTCCGTGGAAGAGGCGAGCATGGCCCCGGCCCTTCACGCCGGAGATTGGCTGTTGCTGGACCCAACCGCCTCGCGCTGGCCGAGGCGAGGAAGCATCGTCGTCTTCCACGAACCTGGGGCGGACATTCTGGCGATCAAGCGGGTAGCGGCGCACCCAGGCGACCGCGTCCGGATCCAGGCGGGCATCCTTCACCTCGCGGACGACGAGGCGTGGCTTCTGGGCGACAACGCAGCCGTGTCCGTCGACTCGCGCCGCTACGGACCGGTACCGCTCAGCGCCCTGGTCGGGCGGGCGTGGTTTCGCTACGGACCGATCCGCAGACTCGGGTGGCTGCCGCGAATCTGAGCGGCCGGCGCGCCGGAAACGCGATCCGATACGCCGCGACCCTAGACCTTCCCGAACAGCTCCGCGGCGGCAAGCCGGATCATGGCGTGATCGCGGGGCAACATGTCCTGCAACATGACCCTCTCGGCTCCTGCCGTGGCGAAGCGGGCGGCGGCGGCGCGAGCTTCATCGGGAGTGCCGACGATCCAACGCGGCCGATGCTCCTCCAACCACGCCTTCGGATCCGTGCCTCGTTCGCCGATCATCGCCAGAAGGTCCCCTACCCGCCTTTCGAATTCGGGCAGGTCTGCGCCCATCAGAAATCCGACCATAACGGACTTGCGAATCGTGGCGGGGTCCCGGCCGATCTTCCGACACTCCTCGTCCAGCAGGGCGAACTTCTCGGCACACAGTTCGGGACCCGAACTGGACATGTTGTACTCGTCGGCGTAGCGAGCGGCCATTCGCAGCGATCTGGGCCGGCCTTCGCCGCCCACGATGATCGGTGGATGGGGCTTCTGGACCGGCTTGGGGTTGAAAGACGCCGCGTCGACGTGAATCTGGCTGCCGTGGAATGACCACCCGTCGGACTCGTCCCACAATCCGTGCAGCAGAGCGAGTTCGTCCTCCATCAGGTCGGCGCGATCCTTTACGTCGGGGAAAGCGATGCCGAGTTGCCGGTGCTCGAGCTCGTTCCAGCCCGCTCCCACGCCGACGTCGACTCTGCCGCCGCTCATCTCGTCGACGGTAGTCACGACCTTGGCGAACGACCCGGGGTGGCGGAACGTCACCGGCGACACCAGAGTCCCGAGCCGGATCGTGCTCGTCTCGCGAGCGATCCCTGCCAGAACCGCCCAGGCATCCGTCGTCGGTCGATCGGTCGGGCCGGGAAAGCTCCGGTAGTGGTCCGACCGGAAGAACGAGTCAAAGCCGAGTCCTTCGGCCAGACGCGCCAGTTCGAGCTGTTCAACGTACGAGAGCCCCTGTTGCGGCTCAATCATCAGGGCGAAGCGCATCGATCTCCTCCGGCTCCTTCAAACGGCAGCGAAGTTGCAACGTGCCGCTCGGGGACATCGCTAGTTTGGGGGCTGAACGGACGCTCCGCCAGGCCCGCATCTTCGTGATGCAAGAATCGGGCGCCACAGGGTAGACTTTCCCCGTCCGCCGGTTAGGGGCTGGCGGTCAACCTTCCGAGACGTGTCGCGTTGTGTCGGACTCACTGCGAATCTACCTAAGGCGGGCCGGCCCCCCCTCACCGGCCCGCCTTCTTCATGCCCGGGGCATACTGCGCAAATGCCTGAGAGACTCGCCCCTCCCGACCCGCCCCTGAGCGACGGTGTCATCGCCGTCCGCCCGTTCCGCGCCGAAGACGTCCCGGCGATCGTGGCGGCCTGCCAGGACCCCGAAACCCAACGCTGGGTGCCGCTCATCCCCGTGCCCTACACGCAGGCCGACGCCCGGCGCTACGTGCTCATGACCCTTCAGGCATGGCACGACGGCACATCGGCCGAATTCGCCATCGTCCACGCGACCACGGACACGCTTCTAGGCTCGGTGGGGCTCGTTCTGGGCCCAAATCCCCGCCGGCACGCCATGGGCTACTGGGTCTCGCCAGAGGCACGCGGGAATGGCTTCGCCGAACGAGCCGTGCGGCTGGTGGCTCGTTGGGGTTTCGAGAATCTCGGTTTCGAACGGCTGGCCCTATGGACGCTGCCGGGCAACGTCGCCTCGCAGGTCGTGGCGGAACGGTCCGGGTTCCGGTTTGAAGGACTCGCCCGCAATTGGGAGGAGGATCGAAACGACCGGCCGGTCGACGCTGTCATGTACGCCATGACCCCGGAAGATCTGGTCGACGCGATCACCGCCGAAGATTCCGAAGCCGATCCGATCAACGTCGCACGTTCGCCCAAACCGACGCTCGCCCCGGTTCCACGACACCTCTGGGCCGCCGGCGCGCGAGTGGCGCCGTTCGTGGATGTCGCGGCCCTGACGGACCTGGCACCCGGCGGTATGCGACGCGTCAGTCTGGCGGACACAGACCTCCTCGTGGCCTGGACCGACGTCGGGATCCTCGTCACAGACGACCGCTGTCCGCACATGGCCGCCCCACTCAGCATCGGGGAGCTGGCCGGCTGTGTCGTAGCCTGCCCGTTGCACGAGGGCCGCTTCGATCTGAGTAGTGGGGACACGGTCCAGATGCCCACGACCGGCGGCCTCGATGCGGACGGCGAGTACCACAAGCCCTGGTCGCCGTCCGGAGTGGAACTCAAGCCGGAGCCGCCCACGACGAAGATGGAGGCGCGGCGCCTGACTCGAGTCCACCGGCTCCGCTACTACCCAACCCGCATCCGCGACGACCGCCTCGAGGCCCAGATCCCGATCCTGCCCGAGTAGCGGCGTCCCCGAGTAGCGGCGTCCCGGAGTAGCCGGCGTCCCGGCGCCACAACCGAACCGCTACTTCGAGCCCACGCTCCGCTCGGCGGCCTTGTCTGCCTTCGCCGCTTCCTGCGCCCGTTTCGTGGCCCCGGCCGTCAGCCATGCGCAAGCCTCGGCCATGTCATCGGTGCAACTGAACAAGTCGAGGTCCAAGGCTTCGATCGTGGCGTGTGCGACGGCCTCGCGTCGCAGCCAGTCGAGCAGGCCACTCCAGTACTCGGTGCCGACGAGCACGACAGGGAAGTGGCGAATCTTGCCCGTCTGGATGAGGGTCAGCGATTCGAACAACTCATCGAGCGTGCCGAAGCCGCCGGGGAAGATGGCGAAGCCGTCGGCGTACTTGACGAACATGACCTTGCGGGCAAAGAAATACCGGAACTCGACGCCGAGATCCACGTATGGATTGGAAGCCTGTTCGTGAGGCAGTTCGATGTTGCAGCCGATCGAGAGCCCGCCCGCCTCGTGGCAACCGCGGTTGGCGGCCTCCATGATGCCCGGCCCGCCACCGGTGATGACGGCGAAACCCTCTTTGGCGAGCAGCCCGGCCAGTTCGCGGGCCTTCTCGTAATAGGGATCGCCTTCGTGCAGGCGCGCCGACCCGAAGATCGTGACCGCCTTGCCCACCGCCGCCAGGGCGTCGAACCCTTCCACGAACTCGGCCATGATGCGCAGCGAGCGCCACGGATCCGAATCCAGGAAGGCGGGCCGGTGGCGCGGAGAGAGGAGCCGCTCGTCTTCCGTGCGGGCGTGGACGGTCAGCAGCTCGGTGGCCTTGGGCCGGTACGTCACGCGGCCGCTGCGTCGCCGATCGTGGTTGCCGTTGCCGTTGTGGTCGCCGTTGCCGGTGGTGGGGCGAGCTTCCACCTCGGCGCCGGCCGCTCCGGGTCCCTGAGCCACCTTGGGTGTCTCGGGGCCGTCGTGGAGCTTCTTGGACTTACTGTGAGGCATTCAATTCTCCTGATCGTGCACAGAGAGCATGCCACGGCTGGCGGCTGTCGGCACGACCAGGTAGGGATCGGCTGAAGGACGGAGTTGTTCAGTATTGTCGGGGAGCGACCGGCACTCCCCGACAATGGCTTGACCGCGTTGAGGTTCGTCTACCCGGTTATCTCCACGCGATCCGAGAAGAGCGCCGTGATCAGGAGGCAGCCGACAAGCCACAGCGCCACCAGGGCGAGAGCCTGGTCCGCCGGCAGCGCGACGGTTGCCGCCCCACCACCGAAACCGCTTCCCGATCCAGTCGCTAGTGCCGCATTGGCCACGCTGAACGGCATGTATTTGACGATATCGGGCAGGAAGATGCTGGCGAAGCTTTCCCCAAAGTAGAAGGCGATGCCGGCGCCGATGCCGGCCAGCTGGCTGCGAGCNNGTGTCGCCCAGGCCGCTCGTCGAAACGCCGGCCAGATGGGCCCCCACGATGGCTGCCGCGATCGCAATCCCGAAGGCGACGACTACGCCGATGCCGATCATCAACGAGATCGACGCGAACGACACGAGCATGTATCGAACGCGGCTCTCACCGCGAGCCACGGCCGATTTGAGCGTTCCCCAGCTCCACTCGGAGCCAGCAATCGCCGCGCCGTAGATCATGGCGAAGAGACCGCCGAGGCCGGTGATGAAGGTCAGCATGCGGTCGTATGCGCCCGGGAATGTGACCAGTTCCCTGGCCGCCGTTCCGCGTTCGCTCCCACCGGACCCGCCCATGTTGCTGTTGGCAGTCGCTCCGACCGCAACGACGATCAGCACCAGCAATCCAACCAGTAGCCCGAATGTCACCCAGGTCGCCGGCCGACGGATCAGCTTTCGAATACCCGAGAAGAAGAGCCTCATGCCGCGGTCCCCTTTCCGGCGGGGGTGCCGCCAACTTGCCCGTCGATTGGCCCGGCCAGACCGACGAATGCTCCTTCTCCATCGGGCGACCCGGTGCCGCCCGTAAGGTCCAGAAAGAGCATTTCCAGGTCGGCGCTCGACTCGAGGCCAGAAGCGAAAATGCCCGCGCCGGCCAGTATCTGGTTGACGTCCTCAGCGCGATCGGGGGCGAGATGAACCGACAGCCACCCTTCCTCGCGGTCTGTTTCCGCCAGCGGCTCTGCCTTGGCGAGCGGAGCCAGAGTCTTGATCGCCGCATCAACCAGGCTGGGCCGGACGCGAACCTTGACCAATCCCTCCAGGGACAGCAGTTCCTTGAGCGGGCCTTCCCGAACGAGCTTGCCGGCCGCGATGATCCCGACCACGTCGGCCATGACTTGAACCTCGGCCAGCAGGTGGCTCGAGATGAAGACCGTCTTGCCCAGGCTTGCCAGCGTCTTGAGCGTGTCGCGCATCGCTACGATGCCGGCCGGATCGAGGCCGTTGGCGGGCTCGTCGAGCAGCAGCAACTTGGGATCATTCAGCAATGCGCCGGCGATTCCGAGCCGCTGCTTCATGCCCATCGAGTAGTTCTGGACCTTGTCGCCGGCGCGATCGGCCAGCCCCATGAGGTCGAGCAGCTCGTCGATTCGCCTGGCCGGGACCGGCGCGCCGGCGGCAGCCAGCTCACGGAGGTTGGCTCGGCCCGATAGGAACGGGTAGAAGGTCGGCGATTCGACCAGTGCCCCGACTTCGAACAGGCGGCGTCTGTCGCCGCGCCTGAACGACTTGCCGAGCAACTCGACCGTGCCGCCGTCCGAGTGGACGAGCCCCGTAAGGACTCGCATTGTCGTCGTCTTGCCGGCGCCATTGGGGCCGAGGAAGCCGTAGACGACGCCCGTCGGCACGGACAGATCGAGGCCGTTGAGAGCACGCCGCGAGCCGTAGTTCTTGCGCAGGCCGCGAGTGGCCAGTGCAAGGCCGTCCGTGCCGCTCATGCGCGCCCTTCGCCGGCGTCGCGCGCCGCGCTCGGGGGTGGCAATTCGGGATTCACGCGATTTCCTCCTTCGGTCGAAACCGACGATTGGATTGCGGCCGACAATCGCTCGGCCATGATTTGAAGAAGACGATCGAAGTCGGCCAATTCATCGGCAGTCAGGAGGCCGAGCACTCGTCGCATAACCTCTTGCCGGGCGCCCTGAATCTGGGCGAGCAAGCGGACACCCTCGTCGCCGAGCTTGCAGTCGACAACGCGACGGTCGTCGGCTCGGTGGCTTCGGACGACAAGGCCACGGCGCTCAACTCGATCGATCAGCTCAGACGCAGTGGCGTCGGTCACACCCAACTTGTCCGCGAGCTGGCCAATTGAAACCGGCCCTGATTGGCCCAGAACGAACAGAAGACGTAGCTGCCCGAACGTCATGTCGTGGTGGGCCCACTCCGGCGGGTCCTTGGGAATCAGTTCGAATAGCGCCTGAGAATGCTGGTCGACTTCGTCCAACGTTGTGGCATGTCCAGATATTTCGGGCATGTCCTGATCTTATGGCACATTCCTCAGGAACTCCTGAAAGCGCCGCGGATTCTTGCCCGGGGCCCCACAACGGCCGCACCACTACTTCTCGGTTCCGACCAGCCAATCCTTCCACGTCGCATCGGCCGGGCCGGCCGTGAAAGCATTGCCGAAGCGGACGAGCGGCAGACGAAGCAGGCCGTTATCGGCGAGCAACCGCTCCATGATCTCGTTGTCACCCAATCGCATGTAGCCCAGGCCCAGGTCCTTGTAGCGGCGGCTTTCCGTGTCGAGAAGCGCCGCTGCGCCGAGCCGCTCCACGAAACGACGCAGCTCCCCGGCCGCGATCGGCTTGCGGCGAAGGTCGACGAACGTGACGACTGCGCGTCGTTCCTTGAAGAAGCGTTGGGCGGCCTGGGTCGGGCGCGAGTCGACGAGCCCGAACATCTGGACGGTGACCACTTTGGGAGCCGGCATCCGGTCAGGTTACAAGGACGGCAGGGCTCACGTGCGCGGTTCGGGCGGTACCCACTCCCGGTGACGGCTCGCGGCAGTTACCATCAATCAAGGAGGTGCTGCGTGATCTGGTTCACCGTGGAGCTGAGTGACAAGCCCGGATCTCTGGCCAAGATGGCCGCCGCGCTCGGGAGCGCAGGAATCAATATCGGCGCCATCGTCGGCATAGCCGAAGACACCGATGGGGCCCTGATGCTGGCCACGAGCGACGCCACGGGCACGCGCAAGGCGTTCGAGTCTCTTGGGCTGGCATTCGAAGAACACGACCCGGAAGCAGGGCTCGATATCGCCGACCATCCCAAGGTTGCCCAGGGCCTGGCCGATCGCGGCGTGGGCATCGGCTGACATGTCCGAGTCCGCCAGTCAAGCCGCGACCGTCGCCGTCAGGCTGGACTACGTCGACGCACCCGGCGCCATACCGGAGATCGCCGCCAAGGTGGCTTCGTCCGGGGGCACGCTGCGGACGCTGAGTACCGTTCGCCGCTGGACGGACCCAGGCGGCATTCCGTTGGTGGAGATCGAGCTTGAAGTCGAGGGGCTTTCAGAGTCCGACGCGACGACCCTGCTGAGCCAACTCCCGTCACTCCGCGGCTGCCGAGTAACCCAGTCGCTGGACAAGGTCTTCGGCAAACGACTCATCGTCATCGGCGGCGGCGCGCAGATCGCCCAAGCCGTTCTGGGCGCCGTGAGCGAAGCGGACCGGCATAACCTGCGCGGCGAGAAGATCAGCGTCGACACGATTCCACTCGTCGGCGAGGAGAACCTTGCCGCCGCGGTCAGGGCGGTCGCCGACCTGGATCGAGCTCGGGCGCTTCTGCTCGCCGGTTCGATCATGGGCGGCGAGATAACCAGGGCCGTCCAGGAGCTTCAGGCCGTCGGCATTCCGGTGATCTCGCTCAACATGGTTGGAACCGTCGTCGACGTCGCGGATCTGGTGGTCACGGACCCGGTCCAGGCCGGCACGATGGCCGTCATGGGCATCGCCGACACGGCGAAGTTCGACTTCGCGCGCCAGAAGGGCCGCCGCTACTAGATGCGAATCGCGACCTGGAACGTCAACTCGCTGAAGGCTCGAATGGAGCGAGTCGAGGAATGGCTCGCCGACAAGAAGCCCGATGTGTTGCTGATGCAGGAGACCAAACTGGCCGACGAAGCGGCGCCGATGATGCCCTTCAGCATGGCCGGCTACGAACTCGTCCATCACGGCGAGGGCCGCTGGAACGGCGTCGCCATCGCCAGCCGCGTGGGCGCAACCGACATCGTCACCAACTTCGGGGACGGTCCCGTGCGGCGCTCTCCCGGCCCGGACGCGATAGCCGAGGCGCTCGAGGCGGAAGCGTCCGAGGCGTCGGCCGACGAAGCGCGTATGGTGTCGGCCGTGTGCGGTGGCGTTCGGGTCGTGAGCATCTACGCTCCGAATGGCCGCGAGCTCGCCACGCCGTTCTACCGGGCCAAGCTCGCCTGGTTCGATCGGCTGTCGCGCTGGCTCGACGAGGATTGCGATCCGGGTCAGGCGATCGTCATAGGCGGCGACTACAACGTCGCGCCCGAAGGCATCGACGTCTACGACATGGCCTTCTTCGCCGACGCCACCCACGTCTCCGAACCTGAGCGCGCCGCGCTGGCGCGAATGCGGGACTGGGGCCTGGTCGACGCATACCGGCTGCACCACCCCGAGCCGGGCAGGTATTCGTGGTGGGACTATCGCGCCGGCAACTTCCACAAAGGGCTTGGGATGCGCATCGACCACATGTATGTGACGGCATCCGTCGCCGCTCGCTGCACGGGCGCCGAGATAGATAGAGACGCCCGCAAGGGCAAGCTGCCCTCCGACCACGCCCCCGTCTACATAGACCTCACCGACTGATCCGGACCGCCGAAGCTCAGCTCGCGGGCGAGGCTGAAGCCGAAGGCTTCGCCGTGCCGGTCGGCTTGGGCGTGGCGGTCGGCTTAGCCATCTGGCCCGGGTCCGGGATGTTGAGAATGGTCCCGACCTTGAGCACAGCGGGGTTCGTGACCTGCGGATTGGCCGCCAGAAGTTCCCACTGCTGCAGGTGGTACTTCTTAGCGATCGCGGCAAACCGATCGCCCTTCTTGACGGTGTAATGAGTGGCGAAGGTCATCTGCGGCTGAGAAGTGTCCGGATCGAGGGACGGGGATTCGCTGGAACCGATCACGTCGCCCGAATGGACCGCCGTCGGCTGAGCCGACCCGGTCGCGCTCGCGACGGTGCCGTGACCGCTCAAGATCGCGGGAATGATCACCAGCACGACCACTACCAGGGCCACTCCGAGGGCGGCAGCCGCGAGGGGCCAAAGCGCCCTGTGGTCTTCCTGGCCGCGCAGGTGGGGGAAGTCGTACTGAGTTGGCGGTTTCTCCCAGTCCGGATGAGTGGGACCGCGACGTGGCTCATTCGCCGGAGTCCAGCCCGCGGCCTGGGCTCGACGAGAGCCGGAGGTCCTGAGTCTGGCCTGGGGCTGCACCGGGGGGCGCACGCTGCGGTCGCGCCCAACCGACTTGGACCCGATCGGCGACTTGTAGTCGGAGCGATCGTCCCCGAGTGAGCCCCTCAGCTCCGTGTCGTCTTCTTCGTCTCTATACATCGTTCGTCCTCGTGGTGGAGGCGCCGCAGCTGGATCTCGGACCCGGTGGACGCATGTGAGTCGCGGCGCCGGAGGAAGAACCTCGGAGACGCGGCCGATCCGCTCGTAGGGTGGAGCAGTAGGTCTATGAGAGTACAGGATGACACGTCCACCGTCCCACGGCACGCCGGAAGACTCCATCGCGCAGACGCCGCGCATCGAATCCGGCCGGGTGGCAACATTCACTACATGGAAATACGCTTCCTCGGCGCTGCCAATACCGTCACCGGATCCCAATACCTGCTCGTCACCGAGCGGGCCAAGATTCTCATCGACTGCGGCATGTTCCAGGGTGGGCCGCACGAAGAGATGCGAAACCGGGTCCCTCTCGCCTACGATCCCACGAGCCTGGACGCGATCGTCCTGACCCACGCTCATCTGGACCATTGCGGCCTCATTCCGCACATCGTGGCCGAGGGCTACAACGGCCCCATCTACGCCACGAAGGGCACGATAGAACTGGCGTCGCTGGTCCTTCTGGACTCGGGCAAGCTCCAGGAGCAGTTTGCCCAACGCCATCGCCGCTGGGCCTCCAAGAACCCGGACAAGGCTGCACGCGAGGATCAGCGAGACGAAGCGGAATTGCTGGCGCAGGAGCAAATCGCGGCCGAAGGCGACGCCGGAGCGGCTGCGGCCGCGGCTGCGCCCACGACTTCGACCGGGGGTCACATCGGCGACATGACCCCCGACGGCCACATCATCGCCTCAGGCATTGACGAGCTGGCGCTTCGCGACGAACAGGGTCTGGGGCCGCGGATGGGTTATCACGTGCCTCCGCACGTAGGTTCGCCGATCGCCCCTGCCGGCACGCCCGGCAGCCTCCCCGCCACGGACCTCAACCTCGGCCAGCCCGTGTACGACCTCGCTCAGGCCGAGGCTTCTCTGACCCATTTCCGCGCCACTGATTACGAGACCCTCGTAGACGTCGCGCCGGGGATCACGGCCGTCTTCCACGATGCCGGGCACATTCTGGGCTCGTCCATCGTTGAGCTTCGGGTCGCCGCCCAGAAGGACGTTCCGGCTCGCACGCTCATCTTCTCCGGCGACCTCGGGCGGGCCGGTGCGCCAATCCTGCGCGACCCGGCCATCATCAAAGAGGCGGACTACGTTCTGGTCGAGTCCACCTACGGCGGACGAACCCATGAGCCGGAAGAGGAGTCGCTTGCCGCTCTGGCGCAGGCGGTCAACGACGTTGTGGCTCAGCAGGGCGTGCTGCTCATTCCGTCGTTCGCCATCGGTCGAACGCAGGAAGTCATCTGGGCGCTGGAGCATCTGCTCGATGCCGGCCGGATCCCCAAGATCCAGCTCTACCTGGACTCGCCGATGGCGTCCAAGGCGTCGACCATCTACCGTTCCCATCCGGACTACTACGACGCCGGGACTCACGCTCTGCTCAACCGCGGCGAAGGTCCGATCGACTTTCCGGGCCAGATCGAGACGCCAACGGGCCAGCAGTCGGAAGCCATTGAACGGTCTCGCCGTCCGTACGTCCTCGTGGCCTCCAACGGCATGCTCACCGGTGGCCGCGTCCTGAACCACCTCCAGTCGCTCATCGGCGACAGCAAGGCAATGATCCTGTTCGTCGGCTATCAGGGCGAGACGACTCTCGGAGCCCGACTCCAAGCCGGAGCCAAGGTCGCTCGACTGAACGGCCAGGAATACCAGGTCAGGTGCACGATCAGATCCATCACGGGCTTCTCCGCTCACGCCGACGAACCAGGGCTGCTGTCGTGGCTGGGCAACTTCATCGCTGGCCGCAAGGCCGGCGATCCGGGAGTTCCGAGGCGCGTCTTCATCGTCCACGGCGATCCGGACGCTCAACAAATCCTTGAGCCCAAGATAGATGCCCTCGGCCTCCCGACCATGGCTCCGCACTGGCACGAACACGTAACGCTGGACTGAGCGTGGGACCGGGCGGCCGGTCCCACCACTACTTCGCGGCGGCCCCCGTGCTGCCCGGGGCGTGGAGCGGCACGCCCGCCGCGCATGCCGGACACGTGTCGGGTCCCGGTTCGTAGGTGGGCAGCTGAAGCTGCCACAGCGCGCTGAGCGAGTAGCTCCGTCCCGTCCGCGGCGACTCCAGCGAGGCCAGGCCGCCGGACCGGTCCGCCATGACGGCGCAGCCGACGATCTCGCCGCCGAATGACTCCACTGCCGGCAGCATCGCCAGAAGCGACCCACCCGTGGTCAGGATGTCGTCCACGAGCAGGACGCGCTCTCCGGGAGCGATGCTGAAGCCGCGGCGGAACTCGCGCCGTGTGGCCCCGTCAGGATCCTTGACTTCCTCGGCGAAGATGCTGCGCAGGCCGAGCTGCCGCGCCGTCTCGAAGGCCAGAACCACGCCGCCCGTGGTAGGCCCCGCGACCAGATCCACCATCGGCGACCCGTCGGAGTTGCGGTACTGGGCCGCCCAGAAGCCGCACAACTCGCTTGTCGCGGCAGTGTCCTGCAGCACCAGGAACTTCTCGAGGTAGCGCTCCGAATGCTTGCCGCTCTTCAGCAGGAAGTGGCCCTCCTTGAGGGCACCGGACTTGCGAAACAGGTCCTCCGTCCGGGCGGCGATGGCATGCGCCGCCGCCAGCTGGGTCTCGGATCGAAGAGTCGTCATGCAAGCCTCCAGGAACTCGCGACGTCCGGGGTGTCCAGTACGCCGGTTGTCACGGTCGGTATTCCGCGCCCTTGGCGGACGGAGCGCCGGTTCGCTTGGGCAGCGCCGTTCCGATCAACGGGTGATATGAGGTCAGCCCGCGGCGCAAGCAGTCGGCCCGCAGCTCATCGCCAAGGCGGACGGGCAACTCCGGATCGGCGAAGATGGCCGTGCCAACCTGGACCGCGACGGCGCCGCATGCCAGGAAGTCCAGGACGTCGTCCAGGTTCGTCACGCCGCCGATAGCCACGATCGGTATGGAAACCACCTGCGCCACTTCGTAGACGATGCGCAGGGCCACGGGCTTGATGGCCGGCCCGGACAGTCCGCCGTAGGTGTTGCCCAGGAAGGCGTGCGTCCGATCGGCCGAGACGGCCAGGCCCGACAGAGTGTTGATGGCGCAGATGGCGTCCGCACCTGCATCCTCGATCGCTTTGGCGATGGGCCGGACATCGGCCACGTTTGGTGACAGCTTGACGAGCAGCGGCAGGTCCGTCGCCCGCCGGACCGCGGCGGTAACCGCTCGGGCGGCGTCGCGGTCGATCGCGAACTGCAGCCCGCCCTTGCCGACGTTGGGGCAGCTGATGTTCAGCTCGATGCCGGCGACGCCGGGCACGCCGTCCAGACGCCTGGCGACCTCGACGTAGTCTTCTATCGACTCGCCAGCGACGTTGACGATGACCGGCACCTGCCAGCCCTGCCAGATGGGGCCGTACTTGTCGATTACGGCGTCGACACCCGGGTTTTGCAGGCCGATCGAATTGAGCATGCCGCCCGGCGTCTCGGTGACCCGCGGCGGCGGATTGCCGGCTCGCGGCCGCCTCGTGGTGCCCTTGCAGCAAATCGCCCCGATCCGCTGCACGTCGACGACTTCGCCGTATTCCACGCCGTAGCCGAACGTTCCCGAGGCCACGAGGATCGGGCTGCGCAGCACGAGCCCGCCGTGGTCGGGGGCGAGGTCGACCGCCAGATCGATGCGATCCAGAGCCGCTCGCTCGGCGAGTGTCGGCTGGGCCACGAACGGCGTCCCGAGGTCCGCTATGGCGGTATTGCCCGTCTCGACGCGAGGCCGCAGGCCGGTGGCGCCGGCCGTCGCGGTTGTGGCGGGCACGGCCGGCCCGCTGCGTCCCTTTGACGCGGGCTTGTGCTTGGAGTTCTGCTTCAGGGCCGAGACGCGGACGTCGCCGACGATCACGACCTTCTTCTTGGCCTTCATCGCGGGTTCCTCATCGATCCGGCCACGCGATCTCGTCCGAGGCGAAGACTGGTCCCTCGCGACAGACGCGCAGCGGTCCCTCAACGCCCATGACGGTACAGCCCAGGCAGGCGCCGACGGCACAGCCCATCGTCTGCTCCATCGAGACCTGCAGGAACGCCTTCCGTCTGGCCGCCGCGGAGCCGAGCGGGTCCACCTTGCCGCCGCCACGCTTCCGACCGAGCTTGGCCACACCGAGCCGTTCGCGGCGCCCGGCGGCCAGCTGGGCGAGCCTGGCGAGCATGGGATGCGGACCGCAGGCGAACGCCTGATCGGCCCAGGCTTCGTATTCCGAGACCAGCTCCGTGACGTAGCCGTGGTGGCCCATCGAGCCGTCGTCCGTGGCAACGACGTATTCGACCTCGTCCGGCAACAGGGTGCTGGGATAGACGTGGTTGGCGCTCAGTGCCCCAAAGAGGATCGTGACCTGTCGACCGTCGCGAATAGCCTCGTCGGCCAGCATCCTGACCCCGGCCATGCCCAGGCCCCCGGCGACGAGGAGCAGGTGGCGGCTCCGAGAGTCGACCTCGAACGGCTTGCCCAGCGGTCCGAGCATGTCGAGCCGCTCACCTTCGCGGACGCGAGTCAGCCACTCCGTTCCACGCCCGACGGTGCGGAAATGGAGCGTGATGATGCCGGTCGCGGCATCGGTGGTATTGATCGAGAACGGCCGGCGCAACACGAGACCCGAGTAATCGCCGGTCCGGACGTGGACGAATTGACCGGCCCTCGATCCGGATGCGAGTTCAGGTGCGTGAAACGACTGGAGCCACTGCCCCGGCAGAATCTGGCGGCTTTCGACTAGTTCGGCGGCGACCAGACGCATCGTCACCGCGGCTCGTCGCCCTCCTGGCCGGCTTCGCCCTCTTCCTCGCCGGCTGCGTCTTCGGGGCCGTCGTCCTCACCCTCGTCTTCGCCTTCAGCGCCTTCGTAGCCGTTGCCGAGGCCGCCCAGCGGCTCGCCCAGGGCCGGGAACGCTTCAGCGAGCGTGTCGGCCAGATCGCCGAAGACGTCGGTGGGATCGTAGAACTCGACTATGTCCTCGGGGCTGTCCAGCTTACGCCAGATGCCGGACTCGGCCTCCGTCTCGGGAACAACTTCGGCCTCGAACGCGCCGGAAGCGCGCAACGTAAGCCGCTCATCATCGTCGTCCACGACGATGAGATCGCCGAGCACGGCAGCGAGCTGTGCGGCCGCAGACTCGAATTGCTCGAGGAGATGGGCTTCGGTCTGCTGGCTGCGTTCCTGGAACGCCAGAGCGAGATCGTAGAGCCGTTCCGCGGCCTCTTCTTCGTTCTCGGGCGGCGCTTCCGATTCGCGACCGCCGGCCGCCCAATCGTCCGCGACGGCGGCGTAGGGATTGCCCAGTCCGGCGACCTGCTCCGCAGCCGGCTCCTCACCTTCGCCGGCGTCTTCCTTGGCGGCGTCCTGGAACGCGCCGAAGATGTCTGCCAGGTTGTACAGCTCGACGAGATTCTCGGCGCTCTCGATGACTTCGGTCTCAGTGACCCATTTGCCTGTGGCTTCGTCGACGTAATGGCTGCGACTTCGGAAGGTCAGGTCCGCCTCGAGAGTCAGATGATCCACGTCGTCGTCGATGAGGACCAGCCCGCCCAGACCGGCAATGCGGTCCGCGTTGGCGTCAAGGAACTTGCGGAGCTGGGCCGCAGCCGCCGCCATGAAGTCGGCTCGCTGAGCGGACGCACCCGCGGCGAGTTCGCCAAGCTGGTCGTTGCGGCTCGTATCCATCTCTGTGGCCTCCTAGCCCTTGAACTCGAGGTCCGGGCCAATCCGCTCCCGGAGGAACATCGCATGATGGCGCTCGAACATCCACTCTCCGGCCCGGTGGCCGAGAGCGCGGGTGGCTTCGTCCTTCTCGAGCAAGTCGATGGTCGAGTAGTCCGGAAGATCCAGAAGGATCACATTGTCAAAGTCCCAACCGTAGGCCACGTTGTACCAGCCTATGAACTTGATCCCGAACTTCTCTTCGTAGTTCTTCATCTGGCGCGGCAGCAAGGTCTTCATGAAGAACTTGAAGAATGGGTCGCGACCGCGACGGACCGAGAAGAAAGTCGCAAGAACTGGCACGGGTTCAACGGTCTCCTGGTTCTGGTTGGCGATTGCGTCTGGCACGCATCGCCGCGGGCCCTATTCTCGCATGCCCGCACCAGCAGCGGATCGCGGTGACTCGCTCCGCTCAGTCGCCGCTCTCGCCGGCGTCCGCAGCCTCGTACGCGAGGCGGCCACCGGCGATGGTCAGCAGCACCTGGCCCGGCAATTCGCGGCCGACCAGCGGCGAGTTCTTGCCCTTCGAGAGGAGCGACTCCGGAGCGACCGTCCAACGGCCCGCACGGTCGAACACGACGAGATCCGCGGCGGCGCCTTCGGTCAGGCCGCGCGGTCGCGCCGCGGTCGAAGACGCGGTTCTCACGGACGCGGCCATGACAGAAGCCGGCCCTGTGGTCAGGGCGGCGATCGCGCGCATCAGCGGCAGCTTGCCCGCTTCGACGAACGAGAGCAGCACGCCCAACGCTGTTTCGATACCGCTGATGCCGTTGCTCGCCCTGCCGAACTCGACTTCCTTGTCCACCACGGTATGAGGGGCGTGATCGGTTGCAACCGCACCGGCGGTGCCGTCGAGCAGGGCCGCGAGGCAAGCAGCGGCGTCGATCGGTCCGCGCAGCGGTGGATTGACTCGCAATGAAGTGTTGTACGGCGCCGCGATCAGCACCCCGTCCGCCCACGGATCGCGCGCCTTGCCGGCCGAGTCCAGGGCTTCCCAGGACCAGCGCCGCGACCCGGCAAGCCATTCGTCGGTGAACGCCAGGTGATGCGGCGTGACGTCGCAAGTGACCGGCAGCCCCTCGGCTTTGGCCCGCCGGACGAGGTCCAGGGCTCCGGCCGTTGAGAGGTGCGTCAAGTGAAGTCTGGCGCGCGGCTCGTCGCCGAGAGCGTCGGCGAGGACGGAGATGTCCCGGGCCACGGCCTGCACTTCGGCTGCGGCAGGCCAGCCCGCCAGCCCCAGGACCGACGCCACGTAACCATCGTGGGCTTCCGCGCCGGCGGTGAGCTCCGATTCCTCCGGATGGTCCACCACGGGCAGACCCAGCATGCCCGCATAGAGAATTGCGCTGCGCAAGAGCTTGGCCGTCTTTACCGGGGCGCCATCGTCCGAATAGCCGACGACACCGCCATCGGCAAGCTCGCCCATGGCCGACAGCTGCTCCCCTGCCCGCCCGACCGACACGGCACCGTAAGCGAGAACCTCGACCGGCGAGCCACTCGCGGCGGCCGCGGCTCGGACCAGCGCCAGAACTCCAGGCTCGTCGAGGGCCGGTTGAGTGTTGGGCATGACGGCCACGGTCGTGTAGCCGCCGTGGGCCGCCGCGGCGCTGCCCGTGGCCACGGTTTCGGCATCCTCGAAGCCGGGTTCGCGGAAGTGGGCGTGGATGTCGAGAAAGCCCGGGGCGACAACAACGCCACGATCGGTGACGCCGGCGGCTTCGGGCCCCTCGAGCCAGTTGACCGATTCGAGAACCCCGTCCACCACCACGATCTCGCCCGGACCTTCGCGACCCAAGACGGGATCAACCAGCCAGGCCTTTTCCAGCTCAAAGCGCTCTACGAGTTCGCCGATCCTGGGGCCCTGTCCTCCGGCCATCGCGTCGGCGCTCATCGGCTTCCCTCCGCCGGGCGGGAGGCGCTGTGCTCGCCGGCAAGCAGATACATCAAGGCCATCCTGACCGCGACTCCGTTGCTCACCTGGTCCGTGATCACGGACCGGCCGCTGACGGCCACGTCGGGCGCGATCTCGACGCCTTCGTTCATCGGTCCCGGATGCATCACTATCGCGTCCGGCTTGGCACGAGCCATTCGTTCCGCGTTCAGCTGATACCGCGCGGCGTATTCGCGGAGCGACGGCAGCAAGCCGCCCTGCATGCGCTCGCGTTGGATCCGCAAGCCCATCACAACGTCTGCGTCACGGACGGCCGTGTCGATGTCGCTCGTCACGTTGAACCGGCCGTGGCCCGGGATTGCGCCGCCGGCCCACGCCCCGGCCCAACGTTCCATTCCTCTCAGGAGCGTGGCGGGGCCGCACAGCCACAGCTCGGCTCCAGCGGCGGTCAGCGACCAGATGTTGGACCGCGCAACTCGGGAGTGGAGGATGTCACCCACGATCGCGACCTTACGACCGCGGAGATCGCCGTCCGGCACGTGCTCACGCATCGTGAACAGGTCCAGCAGCGCTTGCGTCGGATGAGCGTGCCAGCCGTCGCCACCGTTGAGCACGTGGCCACCGAATACCTCGGCCGCCAAATAAGGCGCCCCGGATACGGAGTGGCGCATGACCAGGATCTCCGCGCCGAGGGCCTCGAGAGTCCGAATCGTGTCAACCAGCGACTCGCCCTTGGTTACCGACGACGTGGCCGTAGATACGCTGACGACATCCGCCGAGAGGTTTCGGGCGGCGCTCTCGAACGAGACGCGGGTCCGGGTAGAGGCTTCGTAGAAGAGTGTCGTGACTCGACGGCCGTTCAGTGCGGGCACCTTGCGGATCGGGCGAGCCAGGATGCCCTTCATCTCTTCGGTGGTCCGCATGATCAGTTCGATCTCGGGCCAGGTGAGCACGTCGAGGTCGATGAGGTGGCGGTGCCGCCAGGAGGTCGGCGTGGCCGTCTCGGCTGCCATTGTTTCGGAGTCGGGGGCCACGGGTGTCATCGCTCGCCCGAACCGGTTTCCACGGCTCCGAGTTGCCGCGAGATGCTGACCTCGTCCGAGCCGTCGATCTCGGCGACGTGGACGTGGACGATCTCCTCGTGCGACGTGGGCACGTTCTTGCCGACGTGATCGGCGCGGATCGGCAGTTCGCGATGGCCGCGGTCGATCAGCACCGCCAGCCGGATTGCCCGCGGCCGCCCGAAGTCGATCAGGGCGTCCATCGCACAGCGCACGGTTCGACCCGTATACAGCACGTCGTCGACGAGCACGATCGTGGTGCCGTTCAGATCGAACTGCAGGTCCGTCCCCTTGACGATCGGCTGTTGGGCAACGAGCGACAGGTCGTCACGGTAGAAGGTGATGTCGAGGGCGCCGGTGGGAACGCGGACCCCTTCGTGCTCCTCGATGGCATCGGCGATTCGCTTGGCCAGCGGAACGCCGCGTCGCTGGATACCGACGAGGGCGAGGCCCTGCGTGCCGGCTTGCTTTTCGACGATCTCATGGGAGATCCGGATGATCGCCCGTCGGATCTCGTCGCCGGTCATGATCTGCCGGTCGGTCATCGATTCTCGCTGCCCTGCACGGCGCAGTCCTCCTTCCCGGCCTCACGGAGCCGGTCGTTAAAGGTCGAAGGGAAGAATACAGCGCCGACCGCGCTACCGCCTGCTCTCGGCCCACCGCGCAGCCTGGAACCCGCGAGTCGCCGCGGCCGCCGATCAGCCGGCTGTCTGGCCGGGATCTGGAGTGGCGGGCTCCGCGGTCTGAGGAGTGTCTGTGGGTTGCTCCAAAGTCGCCGTGGGCGTGGGCGTGGGCGTTGGTTCAGGCGTGGGGTTAGCCTCCGGCACGTCCACCATGTATGTCTTGCCGTCCGTGACGGAGGTGTAGACCAGACGGCCGTTGTCGAAACCGATGCCGTCCACGACTCCGTCCGTTTCCCGGAGCGGGTTGTCCGTGTCTACGGTGCCCGCGACTCGATCGAGCGCGAACAGGCTCAGCCGCCCGACACCGGAATCGCCAGGATCGGCAACCCAGATGGCGACGTGCTGGCCGAGGGCATCCCAGCAGACCGTCCAGCGGCTGACCTGGCCGGTCTTGTCGACCACAGGCAGGACCGGCGGCTCGGTGCCACCGGCGATCGGGGAGGCGGCGGCGGTCGCATCCGGCTCCACGCCAGGTAGGTCGCTGGCGACGGGAGATGCGTCCGAAGTCGGCGCCGTTTCAGTCGGCTCGGGCGACTCTGAGTCCTGGAGCGATGCTGTGCTGAACGTAAGGTTCGACCAGATGTCGAAATGGAGGTCGCCGGCTCCGGGGACCCACAGACCGGACGCCGCGTCGAATTCGACCGTGCCGGTCCAGTAAATGACGAACTTCCCCGTCGGGTCGGAAACCGGAAGGAGCATCGGTCGGTCGATCCGCGAGACTGTGCCCGTCGACGGATCGTAGACGTCCGAAACGTAACCGACCGACTTGGGATCCGCTCCAGCGCCTTGCGACAGCTCACTGATCAGGATTCTCTGGCCGTACCAGCCGGCGAGCGTGTCGCGATGGCGAGACGTGACTCGCTGGGCTCGGTCCTGCCCCACGCGCCAGACGAAGACATCGGGGCCGGTGCTGTGGTCTACGGGTCTGGCGGAGAAGGCGAGCCACTCGCCGTCGACCGAAAACTGCGGGTCGCGACCTACGATCTCGTAGCCCGACAGTACGGCGATGGCCTCTGTCGCGGGAGCCGGGCTGGCGGTGGGTTGTGGCGCGGCTGTCACCGCGGCGGTGTCTTCCACGCTAGGCTCGGCTGAGTCGTCGGACGCAGGCGAGGGCGTCGCCTCATCAGCGGACGTGGGGGTCGGCGTCGGGACCACCGCGGTTGGACGTGGCGTCAGAAGCGCCATGGAGACCGTTGCCGATTGCTCTCCGAGGGGCATGACCACGATCTTGCCGGTCGTCCAGACGGCCGCTCGGGTCGCATCTGGAGCGATGGCGGCATAGACCGCGGTGTTGCTCGTCACAGAGCCAAGTGTCTGGCCGCCACCCGCCGCCAGACTGCACGTTGGATGTGACGGGGGGCATTTAGCCGCGCCGCTCTTGATCTCGTACACGCCCGCATGGGAGGCGATCCAGTAGCTGGTGCCACCAACGACGGCCAGCGGAGCCTGAGCCCCGATTGAAGGCGCCGCCGACGCCTGAGTCGTGGCGACTGCTATGGCAGCCTGAGTCACGGCCGTGGGCGATGGACTGAGCGATCCTCGTCCGAACATGGAGGCGGCAGCCACTACGACTATGACCCCGATCGTGATCGCGGACCAGACGATGGGCCGGTTCGCCAAACGCGCAACCCTTGTTCGCTGAGCCGATCCAGAGGCGGCGGCGTCCAGGGCCGCCGATGTTCGGGCCCACAGGTCGCGCGGCGGTTCCGGCAGAGCCAGGGCTCGCATCTCGGCGTGATTCGCCCGGTATTCGGCGTCGACGGCGACGCAGTCCGGGCACGCGTCGAAATGCGTTCGCAGCCAGGTCGCGTCGGACGCGCTGAGAGTTCCGTCAAGCGATTCGGCCGACAACGTCCGTGCCCGCCCATGCACGGACGCTCCGCCCTTGCTCTGCTCGTGGATCTCGTGGCTCATCGCGCCGACCCCGTGGTGTCGTCGCCGCGACGCCCGGCGTGGGGACCGCGAGCCTGCTCGGCATAAGTCGCGTCCAGGGCCGATTCGTGTTCCTTCTCGAGACGCTTCTCGTCGGCGAGTGCCAAGCGCAGGCTTTCACGCGCTCGGGTTAGCAGCGCTCGCGCGGCGACGTGGCTGATGCCGAGCGCTTGGGCAAGCTCCAGGCCGGTCAGGTCGTTGACCTCGGCCATCAAGAGCGCGGCCCGCTGCCTCTCCGGGATCCGGGCCATGGCGCGAGCGAGCGGACCGGAGAGTCGCATCTCCATAGCAAGATGCTCGGCCGAGGGGGCTGCGCCGTGGCTCTCGCCGGTCCACGGAATGAAGCGCACGATGCGGCGGCGACGCATTTCGTCGAGAACGACGCGATGGGCAATCTGGTACAACCAGGCTCGTGCCTTGGCCCTGTCCTCGAGGGAGTCCTGAGCCCTGTACGCCTTGATGAAAGCGTCCTGAGTGAAGTCGGCCGCGACATCGGCGTCTCTGACCATACGAAGGACGTAGGCGTAGATCTCGGCATGGTGAAGCGCGAACAGCTCCTCGATGAAGGTCCGGTCGCCGGCACTCTCGGAGGAGGCCGTCATCTCCCGACCAACTTGCCAATTGGAAACGCTGATTGACACTGGACCGCCGTGGTTGAGAGACAGACGAATAGACGGGGGTGCATCCCCCGCCGCACGTCCTCTTGGACGCTGTCCCTCCACGATCTGTGACGAGCCAAGCCCTATCCCTCTGAACTCACGACCTGTCCGATTCGACCCTCAGGGGGCTCTGCCGAAGCAGTTCCTCCACAGCCTCCTCCGGTGAGACCGGGTTGACCGGCAAACCCGTGCCGACCTCCAGCCCCGCGATATCGCGGAGACGCGGATGGATCTCCCAGTGCCAATGGTACGTGGCATCGACCCGCTCGCGCAGCGGCGAAGTGTGCAGAACGAGATTGTGGGGCGGACCGTCCAGACGCGCCAACCGACCCAGGACCTGGCTTAACGCCTCGGCGGTCGAGGCGATGTCGCCGGCCGTGGCTGCGGCAAAGTCCGCCCCGTGGCGGCGCGGCACGATCCACACCTCAAACGGCGACCGCGAGGCGAAGGGGGCGAACGCGACGCTCGCTTCGTCCTGCCAAATCATCCTGACCTCCGCTCGGGGCTCCTCGCGGACGAGGCGACAGTACGGACACTCCCCTTCTCGGATCATGTATCGGGCCGCACCGCCGATCTCCTCCGCCACTCTGTGGGGGATTTGGGGCAGGTCGTACAGGTCCAAGCAAAGGTGGTTGGTTCGGGCGCCCGCCTGCGCCCCCCAATTCTGGACGACCTGGAGATACTCGGTCTGGCCGAGCTTCTCGGCGTCGATGAACGCTTGCCGTGCGACCTCCAGCATCGACCTCAGGATCTCGGCGCCGACCAGCTGGAGAGGTCTGTGCTCCCCCGGTGGGGCGACGATCGTCCGCCAGCTGCCCGATGCCCGCGCCGAGGCCATTGCGACCTGGGCCATATTCCGCTCCGCTTCGCGGGCTTCATCCCGCGAGCCAACCACGTTGAAGGCATAGTCCTTGAGCGTCCGCAGCCGAACGCCCTCGCCGTCGGGCTGGCGGCAATTCTGACAATCGCCGTCATCCGGCACGGGCGCCGCCGCCAGCGCGAAGCGGCCACGCCGGAACTGACGGTCCACCACAGTCGCAACCCACCAGCCCGTGATCTCGTCGCGGCGCAGCTCGAACAGCCCGGCGCCCATCAGTGGACTCCGAGTGCGGGTGCCTGGTGAGTAGTAGATCGCTCGGCAATGAGCGTCTCGAGTTCCGTGCGAGCCGCAGCCGGATTGCTGTCGGGCGGCAGAGACCCGGCGAGATGGGCACCGAGCTGGCCGGCCAGAGCCACGGCAAAGGCGGCCGCCGCTCGGGCGACCGAGTTGGTGCTCGGTTCGGACGCGAGTCCGAGCTCGCGATAGATCGACGTGGAGTCGACGTCGGGCATGCCGCAGGCGTCGATCAGCTCAAAGTCGGATAAACGCGGCGAGATATTGAGAGCGATGCCGTGGTAGCTCACCCCCCGCTCGATGCGGACCCCGACGGCCCCGATCTTGCGGCTGCCATCGCCGCACCAGCAACCGGGATAGGCCTCCCGGCGCTCCGCCGCGACACCGAAGGATGCGCAAGTTGCGACCAATGCGGCCTCGAGCGCTCGGACGAGCGGCCTGATCATCAGCCCGCGGTCGGTCAGCTTGACGATCGGATATGCGGTCAACTGGCCCGGTCCGTGGTAGGTGACTTCACCACCGCGTTCCGTTTCGATGAGCTCGATGTGGCGGCCGGCAAGTTCCGTCGGCGTGGCCACGACGTGGGCCGGATCGCTATGGCGACCGAGAGTCAGCACCGGCTCGTGCTCGACGAGCAGCAATTGATCGCCGATGGACCCTGCGGCACGGGCGGCGACGACGCGATGCTGCAGCGCCCACGCGTCTCGATACGGCGTCCGGCCGAGCCACCAGGCCGTGATGGGCATGGCAGGTCGAGCGCTGTCGGGTGTCAGGTCTGGGATTGGGCGATCCATCCCCGCCACGATAGCAAACGTGGCCGCTTCGTCATGCAGGCACGGGCGTCGATCCAGCGGGCCACGGTGCCGGCCGACCGGCTACGACTCGCCCATGAGCTTTTGGCCCACGACTTTGCAGACGTGGCGGGCGATATCGAACCCGGCCGACGTGTTGCGATCGCGGATCGTATACACCGCGATGATGTAGACCTCGCTCTTCCCGATGACGATTCCGGACGAGTTCATGACATACGGGCCCGACTCGTCGTCGATAGCGACGTAGCCATCCTTCATCTCGACGATCGCACCCTCAGGACTGCTGTCACCGACTCCGACCCGCTGATCCGATTCGATGTGGCGCATCCAATACAGGGCCTGATTGCGATCGGTCGCGTTGAGGATGGAGCCGTTGTTGAGCTTGGCCAGCAACGCGACCATGGCCGCCGGCGTGATCGTGCTATAGCCCCATCCGATTGTTGTCGGGGCTGGGCTCAACCCGGAGATTCCAACCGACTTCATGAAGTTGTTGATGCCGCGCTGCCACCCGATCTGTTTGTAGAGATTTGTCGCCGAATCGTTGCTCGAGTTCTCGATCATGGTCGTCAGCAGCTGGACCTGGGCGGCCGTTGGCTTCTTCTTCTTGGCCTCGAGCTGGCTGTACAGAGTCAACATGATCGGCACCTTCATCGAACTGGCGACGATGAAGTGCGTGCCGGAGTTGTAGCCGTATGAGGTTCCCCTGGTGATGTCGAGCACGCTTACGCCAACTTTCGAACCGAGGTCGCCGAGATAGTCCGCAAGGTCCTGGTCCATGGCATCGAAGTCGGCTTCGGCGACAGCCGAGGGCTTTGTGCCGGTCAAGTCCGCCTCGGGCAGCCAGCCGGTTCCGCCGCGACCCGGCGTTTGCCAGGCGGCTTCATCCCAGACGGCGCCATCCACGACGGCATTTCTGGAGGTCAACGTAAGGGGGAAGTCGACGCCGAGATGGACCTGAACCGACGCATCGGCCCTCGCCTCGGAAACGACCGCGACCGCCTTGGTAGTCCATGCCGGCTCGGCCGTTGCGGCGGTTGCGGTAGCAGTCGGGGCCGCGCTCTCAGGGTCGATAGTGGCACGAGCCGAAGGTGAAACGGTCGACAAGGCGGCCGAGGCACCATGCGATCCGGAAGCCGAGGCACCGGATCCACAGGCGGCCGCACCGAAGACCATGAGCGCCAGGAAACAACTCGAGATAGCCCGCAACGCCAAGGTGGACCCCAAACGCGGTGGCCGCCCGGTCGGACGCGGGCAGCTTGCCGATTGATTATCGTTCATGGCCCGATGCCCGGGCCACTCTGCGGGGCGATGGGTCGTGGCCTTCACGCGACGCGTCGCGCCTGCCGCGTGGCCAGGCAACAGTCGGCGCCGCGTACGCGGCTGCATCTGCGACAATCCGCCCATGTCATACGACAGCACGCTTCGCACAGCCATGACCCTCGTATTCGTCGCCGCCTTTGTCGGGGCGTGTGGCAATAGCCAGCCGAGCGCGTCCACGAGTCCGAGTTCGAGCCCCACCGCCGCACCGTCGGCGACGCCGATGCCCACTCTCGCGCCGACTCCGACGGCGCCCCCACAGGTTGCCATTGCCCCGATCGCCGACTTTCGGACGACCGCAACCTCGATCGATCAGGCCGGCGTAGCCGCCATCGTGGCCGGCAAGAGCTCAGCGTTCAAGAAGATCGAGGTCTTCGACGCCGACGCCGACGCCATCCTGGCGGCCCTGGGCACAAGTCGCACCGCGGCCGGGGCGAGTCTCGTAGTGGCCAAGACGGCCGACGCCGTCAGCACGGACGTGGATGCGGGAACGGGCGTCCTGGGTTTCGTCCGCGCATCGCAGGTGGGGCCAAGTGTCAGGGCGATCGATTGGGGCGACCAATCGATCTTCGGCGAGGACCGCGTCAAGAGCCTCGCCGACTGGAAGCTGCTCGCGGTTCTGCCGGAAACGAGCGCCGACCTGGCGTTCGATCCGAGCACCGAGTGGACAGCTGCGGCGGCAGGCGACGTAAACCTCGACCGCGGCGTTTACAACGTGATCCACAACCAGGGCAAAGGCGCGGATTATCCGTTCGACGGCGGGTCCGTATCCATCACGGGCCATACCTGCTGTTCGTCGTTCGGCTGGCAGCTCCCCAAGGTGAAGCGCCTTAGTTCCGCTCCGCTGGTTCGCAACATGATGTCGGACGCGGATATTTCGATGGTCAACCTCGAGGGTCCGGCCCCGGTCAAATCCTCGTATCACACCAGCGGCCTGACCTTCACATTCAACCAGGCATACCTCTCCGGACTCAAGAACGCCGGGATTGACGTCGTTTCGCTGGCCAACAACCACATCGGCAATGCCGGCCGCCAGGGAATGCGCGAAACCATGACGGCCCTGACAAAGGAGGGCATTGCCTACGCCGGTCTCGGAACCAACGATGCGGCCGCCCGCCAGCCAGCCATATTCACGATCCAGGGCGTAAAGGTTGCCTTCCTCGCATACGACTCCATCGCCCCGAGTTACTGGGCCGGGCCGTCTCTGACGGGAAGTGCGCAGCTCACGAGCGACAAGACCCTCACCGACATTCGGTCGGCCAAGGCGGCCGGAGCGCAAGTCGTCATCGTCTATCCCCATTGGGGCACGGAGTACCACACGACGCCGACCTCGGCAGAACGCACCTGGGCGCACCGAATGATCGATGCAGGCGCGGACATGATCATCGGCAATCACGTCCACTACGTCGCGGCCATGGAGGTCTACAAGGGCAAGCCGATCTGGTATGCCCTGGGCAACTTCGTCTTCGATCAGAACTGGTCGGAGCAGACCGAGGAAGGGCTCGTTCTCGAGCTGACCTTCAACGGCGGCTCCCTGGTTCAGGCCTGGATGCACCCGATTCTGGACCTGTCGAACTGCCAGCCGAACCTGCTCGACGCTTCTTCCGGGAAAGTCGTCCTGAACCAGCTGTACACCGCCTCGGCGAAGCTCCCAACCTGGAAGTGACCGCGTTACTCACTCGTAACGAAGCGCGACG
>PMLK01000058.1 GCA_003158875.1 Chloroflexota bacterium | reverse complement strand
CACCGGCGACATCGTCGAGGCCGTCCGTCACATTCGAACCTTGATGTCGGACATCCGGAGGCTGCAGTCGATGCGCGAGGACGAGCTGTTCGTGGCCGCCAAGGAAATGGACGCTCCCTACGAGCTGGTCAAGCAGGTCGCGGCCGAGGGCAGGCTGCCGGTGGTTAACTTCGTCGCCGGCGGCATCGCCATTCCGGCGGACGCGGCGCTGGCAATGCAGCTCGGTGCCGAGGGCGTGTTCGTCGGCAGCGGCATCTTCAAGAGCGAGAACCCGGCCAAGACCGCCGAAGCGATCGTCCAGGCCACGCTCCACTTCGACAACCCCAAGATCATCGCCGAGGTCTCCAAGGGTCTGGGTACGCCGATGCGGGGCATCGCCGCGGCCTCGGTTCCCGAAGCCGACCGGCTTGCCGTCCGGGGCTGGTAGCCCGGCGTAGCGGGACGCACGGCCGTGGTCGGTCCTCGGGCCGGCTTGCCGACGCGAACCCGGAGCGCGAAATGAAGATTGGCGTACTGGCGCTCCACGGCGCCGTAATCGAGCACATCGAGGTCCTCCGCAAGATCGGAGTCGAGCCGGTCTCGGTTCGGCTGCCCGAGGACCTGGTGGGGCTTTCCGGGCTGATCTTGCCCGGCGGCGAAAGCACGACCATGCGCAAGCTCGTGGCTCGCTGGAATCTGCGCGAGCCGATCATGGCCCTGGCTCGTTCCGGAGCCCCGATCCTGGGCACGTGTGCGGGCATGATCATCGTCGCCAAGGAGATCGCCGGGGGCGATGAGCCCGTTTTCCCGCTGCTCGACGTGACCGTGGAAAGGAACGCCTTCGGACGCCAGCTCGACTCGTTCGAGACAGAACTGGCGATGCCGATCGTCGGCGACAGGCCGGTCCACGCGATCTTCATCCGAGCCCCCATAATCGAGCGCGTGGGACCCGGAGTCGAGGTTCTGGCCAGGCTGCCCGATGGCCGCGTCGTCGCGGTCCGGCAGCGCAATGTCATCGCCATCTCCTTCCATCCGGAACTCGCGGGCGAGACGCGCATCCATCGGCTGATCGCGACGATGGCGGCCGAGTATGCCGAGCCCGGGGAGGGGACGGGCCAGCGAGGTGCCGAGCCGTGGTCTCTCAGGGAGGCCAAGTGAGCGGCCGAGTCCGACTCGCCCGACTGACCGACCTCGCCGCTCTTGGGGAACTATCCAGGCTTTCCCAGCAGAACAACGTCGACGCGCGCTCGCTCGGCCTGCCGGTGAGCGGCCCGCGGATCGGCGTCTTCAGCCTGTTCCGCTTGCCACTCGGAGCGTTCCGGCCGAACGACCTGCTCTTCGTCTATGAAGACGAGCGGCGCATTTCCGGACTGCTGCGAGTCGAACGCGACAGTTCACGCGACGAGTGGACGATCGTGGAGTTGGACGCCATCGGCTCGGGCGACTCCGGCGACACGCGGTTCCGGCTCGTCCAGCACTTGCTTCGTGACGGCGCCAAGCGCGGTGCGATCCGATTCCACGTCGCCTGCTCCGACGGCCAGGGCAATCCCGAGCTCTTCATGCAGGCCGGCTTCGCGCGTTACGGTCAGGAGCGGCTGCTGTTCCGCGGCACTGAAACGCCACTGCCGCAATCCTGGTCGGACGAGCGCATGAAGGCGGCCGGAATCAGGCCCTGCCAGCCCCTCGACGCCCTGCCGCTGGCTCGCCTTTACGCTGCCGTGACTCCGCAGCCGGTCATTCGCCTCGAGTTGTACCGCTTGTCCGATTGGGAACGTACCGGTACCGGATCGCTCGTGCCGCGTTCCAGCCTCGCGCCGATCCTGCGATTTGCGGAGATGGAATCGTATGCCCAGGTTGATCCCAACGACGGTCAGGCCGGTCTGGCGGCCCTGCTCCAACTCGGGGTTGCCCGCGAGGAGCAGCCCCACTACCTCAAGGTTCTGGCCCGGCCGGAAACCGACGTGACTCAGATCGTGGACTTTGGCCTGGGCGTGCTCGGCGCGCGAATCGGGCGGGGCGGCAGCTGCCCCGACAACGGCGTGCTGTCTCCGGTCAGGACCTATGAATCGCCCATCGATCGGCGCCTCGAAGAAGCCGGTTTCGTGGACCTGGACACGGTGACCCTCTTCATGAAGGAGGCGGTCGTACGAGTGGCCGAACCAGCTCTCGTTCCAGCGGTACGCTAAGGCCCATGACAGGAGGAGACGTGACTGATCCGGGCGTCACCCACCAGCGACGTGAGTTGATCGACGACCTTGACCTGCTCCTCGGCGCTCTGCCGCCCGACATCCTGACGGCGGTTCGCGACCTGACCGATCCGGCGCAGCTCATAGAGATCGTGATGGACCTGGGCCGGAAGCCAGAGGCGCGGTTCACCCAGGGAGAGGTCACGCTTCTGGAGCGTGAGGTCGGCGAGTCGGACATCGAGTACGTCGTCGGCCACATCGGCACTTTCGGCGACGACAACCGCGCCGGCATCGAACGGACGCTCCACCGCATCAGCGCCATCCGCAACCGCACGGGCAAGATCGTGGGGCTGACGCTGCGCATCGGACGAGCGGTCTACGGCACGATCGAGATCATCAACGACTTCGTGGAGTCCGGGAAGTCGATCCTCATCATGGGCCGACCGGGCATCGGCAAGACCACGATGCTGCGCGAAGCGGCGCGCGTTCTGGCGGACGACCAGGGTAAACGCGTCGTGGTGGTGGACACCAGCAACGAGATCGCGGGCGACGGCGACATTCCCCACCCGGCGATCGGGCGGGCGCGCCGGATGCAGGTCAAGACGCCGTCCGTCCAGCACGAGGTCATGATCGAGGCGGTCGAGAACCACATGCCCGAGGTAATCGTCATCGACGAGATCGGGACCGAGCTCGAGGCTCAGGCGGCCCGGACGATCGCCGAGCGCGGCNNAACCCGACGCTGACGGACCTGATCGGCGGTATCCAGACCGTGACTCTCGGCGACGAGGAAGCGCGCCGCCGCCGCACTCAGAAGAGCGTCCTGGAGCGCAAGGCCCCGCCTACCTTCGACGTCATCGTCGAAATCCTCGATCGCGAGCGGGTCACCGTTCACGCCGACGTGGCCGATACCGTGGACTCGCTCCTGCGCGGCGACCCCATTTCGGCCGAGTTGCGCTGGCGCGACGAAGGCGGCGTCCACCGTTCGCAGTCGCGGCCCAAGCCGTCGCCGCGCGAGGCTCTGACGAGCGACCGTTTCGGCAGCGACCGATTCGCCGGGCTCGTCGGCGCAGGCTCGGGCTGGCGCACGGAGCCAAGCTGGCGAGGATCGGGTTCCTACCACGCGCCGTCGGATTGGCGAGATGGCCCCTCCGCCGGAACGCGGCCCGGATACAGGCCCGGCGCCGGCGGCGGTTGGCGAGCCCCGGCCCGCGGCTCACGAGAGGTCAGAGGCGGTCCGCGCCGCAGTGAGACGGGCAACGGCGGGGCCGGTGGTGCGAGCGCGCCGGGTGGCGCCGACGGAACCGGAGGCCCTGGCGGGGCCGGCTGGTCGGGGCCCGGCCAGCACACCATGCCGGGCGAGAGATTTGCCGTCCACGGCCGGCCGGCGAGCGTAGACGACGGTCCGTTCGGGATAGGCGAGGTGGCCGATCGCGGCCCGATCGAGCGCGGTCCGGCGCCGGTTCCGGAGCCACGGGCTCGAGAACTTCGGGAGTTGGAGAGGCAACGAGCCTGGACGTATCAGGCGACGCGGGCCCTGAACGATCTGCGCGCCGACGCCGTGGACGACGAAGACGAGCCGCTGGCCCCGCTGCGGGGCCCCAATGTGCGCCGAGTGGCGGGCGAGTCTCGGGCGGATGAAGAGGCGCGCCTGGCGGCCGGGGTTCCGGGCGAGGCGCCGGACGACGCCGTCGACGGGCTGGAGCGCGAAGACCTGGACGATGGCTTCGACGAGGACGACGAGGCTCTGGCGGACGTGGTCCGGATGCGGGCACAAGCCGAAGCCGCTGAAGGCGGCGCCGCGCTCCGACTGCGCGAGGTACCACCCATGCTGCCGACCCTGCGGGTCTTGCCGCACGGGATCAGCCGCAAGCACCTGGAACAGGCCATCAAGGAGCTGCAGCTGCCGGTCGTCATCGCCCGGGATCCGGACGAGGCGGACGTGGTCATGACCCTCAAGAGCGAGTACCGGCAGAAGACTACCGGCCTGCGCGAGGCGGAGGATCGTGGTCTACCGATCTACGTTCTGAAGAGCAACACCATCGTCCAGATNNGACCTCGATCTTCTCGCTCGAGGTTGATCCGCGCGAAGCCGCGCTGCGTGAAACCGAGGAGGCGATCGGCCTGGTCATTCGCGGTTCGGAGCCAGTGGAGTTGACGCCCCAGAACGCCTACATCCGCCGCCTCCAACACCAGATGGCTGAGCGGGCAAATCTAGTGTCGCGATCGCGTGGTCGGGAACCATATCGGCGGGTCAGGCTGTACCCGTAAGCGGCTAGATCGGGGCCGCGATCGTAACGCCGGAAGTGGTCACGATCCGCAATTCGGAGTCGGTCGTTTCTTTCGCGGCGACGCCGTTGACTGTCGCCACGATCCAGCCCTCGAGCCGAATCGCGGCAGGAGCACCGTCATCGCCCACCCAGACAGTCAGCGTCATGTCGGCATCGGTGGCGCCGTCGGTGGCTTTCACGATGGCCTTGTCGAAGGCAGTCGCATCGGCTACCTGGAGCCGGTGTAGTTGCAGCCCGTTCTTGGTCTCCACGCCCGCCTCCACGAATCGAGAGGTCGGCGCGAACAGCATCTTGTCCGAGGCCTTTTCGGTGGCCGGTCGGGGTGACTTGACCCATGCGGCGCCGTTCTTGCTCTCGTACTGCTGGTCGCCGACGTACACGTAGTCCTCGGTCGTGACAGCCCCGGCGACCGTCTCGCGGTGACTATCGATGACGTTGCCGGCCCGGTACGACAGCGTCCCGTCCATATCCATCACGACGGTCTTACCTGCGCTCGTGACGCTGATGGCCTCCGTGGACTTGGCCCGGAACTGGAAATCCGGCCGTGCTACGTAGGCCATGTATTTGAGGGCGACCGGCGAGGCCGTTGCGGACGCGCCCGGAGCCAGAGTGGGGCCGGCCGATATCGATGGCGACTCAGAAGGCTGGGCCAGGATGTCGTTGAGCGCAGCGGCTGGGTCGACGTTCCAGTGCGCCCCCGCGGCGCCGGCGACCAGTGCCGCACCCGTCACCCACAGGGCAGCCTCGGCCGCGAACGCCGTCAGTCTGCCCAGCTTGCCCATCGGTTTGCCTCCTCGCGCCCTAGCGGGTGAACTCGACCGTCGAGAGGATCAGACGCGCCTGATCGTCGAGCTTGGCGGCCTCCGAAGGGCTGCCGACGACGAAGACCCAATAGGCGACTGTCTCGTGAACGGCGATCGCCAGCAGACCGTAGTCCTTTTCCTGGGTTCGACGAATGGGCGTCACCGTCGCGGGTTCGGAACCTACTGTAGTCCCCTGCGTGTCGCCGGCCTGCGTGCCCAGGGAGTCGATCACGTTCTTGGTCCCCTGGTCGAGCGATTCTCCGCCCGCCGGAAACGAACCGTAGAAGACGCTGTCGCTGGTCGAGCCGTTATTGCCTGGATGGCCGATCGCGATTCCGGTCGGCTTATCCTCCAGCCACTGCCAGGGCGAGTCGGGAGCGGCGATGTCGACAGGCGATGTGTAGGTGAACATCACGTCCAGGTCTGACGTCACCGTCTTCGCGGTTCCGCCCAGCGTCACCTTCCAACTCATAACCGCGCCAAAACCCAGCGGTTTGCCCGTGGCATCCGCCCATACACGCAGCGTTGTGCTCTCGTCGTCGAAGGTCCACGTGTCTATGCCGAGTGCCGGCGCCACATCGACCACGTCCGTTGGGGTGAGGATCTTGTGGCCGGTCACTTCGTCGACGGTTCCCTGGCCGGCATCGAGCGTCGTTCCGGCGGCGGCCAGAACCTCGGCGATGCTCGCTCCGGCCGGCTCACGGCCCCGGTCGATCCAGATGACGTCGTCGGGGCTCGTATAGCGATGGCCCCCCACGATGATCTCGTCGGCGATGATCGCGTCTTTGTCGTCGACGACTTTGACCTGACTTTCCTTGCCCTTGATGCTGACGGTGCCGGAAAGCTGGCGTTGCTCGTCGCCGATGGTCATCGTGCCGTGGATCGGTCCGCTGACCTCTCCGAGCGAGGCGAGATTGGCGGCCAGCTTCGAAGAGGCGGCGAAAGCCACCGTCGACGGCATCGGCGTGGCGGTGCGCGGGCCGGATTGAATCAGCCCGCAACCGGAGACGATCGCAGCCGTGACGCAGACGTAAAGCGCCGTTCTGAGCCGGCCGCTGCCTGAAGGCAGATGCGTCACTCCGCTCCTCCTCAACCCATCCCTAATTGCCAGCGTCCAGGTCGATCGGGAAGAGGATACGGGCTGCCACCCCCGCCGTACGGGGCCCGATCGTACCGGTCGACTAGTCCTCGCTCTGCAAAGACAGGCCCGCATAGATTGGCGGCTGCTCTAGACTCCTTGCATGCACTTTGCTGGCGCCCGCTCATGCGGAGCCCTGCCGAAGCTCGAACGATCCTGGAGCTGGGGTTCCTCGGCGCCTTACGGGATGCCCGCTGGCCGGTTCGATCCGTCTACGAGTGAACCGCAGGGCCGTGAGCTGCGAATGAACCAATGAGAGACCGGGTGACGACTCCGTCGCCGCTGATCTCTCCCGACGTGCTGTCGGAGGGTCAAGCGGAGGCCGAGTTGATGCGGCAGGTGGCCGCCGGTGAGATCGGCGGGCTCGAAACTCTATACGACCGCTATCACGCGATGGCGTACGCCCTGGCTTTGCGGATTACCGCCGAGACCGGGCTGGCGGAGGACGTTGTCCAGGATTCATTCTTGGGCATGTGGCGCAATGCCGCCCGCTACGCCGAGGTGAAGGGCAGCGTCCGCGGCTGGCTATTCGCGATCGTCCGCCATCGCGCTATCGACGCCTTGCGGCGCCGCCACGGCGCCGTCGCGATCGCCGACGAGTCCGAAGAGTTGATGCCCGAGGCCCTGACCATTCCCGATATCTGGCCGGAAGTGGCCGGAAGGCTGGATGCACAGCAAATCCACCTGGCTCTCACGGTCCTGCCTCCGGCCCAGCGCGAGGTAATCGAGCTGGCCTACTTCGAGGGGCTGACGCAGCGCGAGATCGCCGACAGGACGGCCGCGCCGCTGGGGACCGTCAAGAGCCGCATGCGACTCGCCCTGGCAACGCTGAGAGAAGAGATTTCTGGAACTGAGCAGCCATCTCGCCGGCGGAAGGGATTGGCCTGACATGGCCCTTGCCTGCAGCCGAGTCATCGAACTTGCCTCCGGCTACGTTCTGGGTGCGCTCGATCCCGAAGAAATGCTGGACGTGAAGAACCACCTTCGGGTTTGCCCGAATGCGCATCCGGAGTTCGACGAGTTCGGCGGCGTGGTCACGTATCTGGCGGAGACGCTCGAGCCACTCGAGCCGCCGGCGTGGCTGCGCGAGTCGGTCCTGGCCGCTGCCCGCGCCGATCTCGAATCGCGGCGTCGTGCACAGGAGCCCGTGGCCATTCCGCTCGCCACTCCGAGCATGGCGGCCGCCGTCCCGGATGTCTGCGGCGTTTCCGCGAAATCCGGACGAGTTCTGTCCATCGCCCGCGCTCGCAACCCGCGGCGCCACAGGGCCCTGACCTGGGCCACCAGAATCGCCGCGGCCGCGGCGTTGATCCTGCTGAGCGGCTATTCCGTCTCGTTACAGGGAGACCTAGACAAGGCCAAGAAGGCCCAGGACGAGGACGCCAGCCTGAACTACATGTGGGCTCAGCCGGACACGCTCAAGGCGGTCCTTACGGCGAGCGACGGATCCTCGGCGAGCGGCATGGCCGCCCTCCGCCCTAACGGCCACATCCTCGTCAGGGTCCACGGCCTGAAGCCGACCCAGGGCGATGAGGTCTACGCGGTCTGGTTCGGGGTCGGTCAGGCGACTCCCGGCAAGGTGGGCACGCTCACGGTCGATGACTCCGGGAGTGGCTACCTCGAGGTAGACAACGTGCCCACTTCCGCCAACCTGCGGGTCTTCGTCTCGCGCGAGCCGAATGCCAGCGTGACCAAGCCGACCGGACCGACGGTCGTGGGCGGGACAATCGCGCTCTAGCCTCCGGCTAGTCGGTGACCTGCGTCGCCACTCTATCGCCGCCCGCCTGGCGGGCCGTGTGCATCGCCTTCTCCGCCACGGCCAGGAGTTCGCCGGGAGTGCGCCCGTCCAGCGGGAAACCGGCGATCCCGGCGGACACGGATACAGGCCGGCCGTCGATCGAGGGGAGGGCCGCGACGCCGCGAACCAGCCGTTCGGCGACGATCAGCCCTTCAGGGCCCGGCGCCACGAGCAGGAACTGGTCGTTGCCGAAGCGGGCGACGGTGTCCATGAGCCTCACCGACTCGGCAAGTACCTGGGCCACGCGTCGGAGCGTTTCGTCGGCGGCGGCGTTGCCCCCCGCCTTCTGTATATCCGAGAAGCGGTCCACCTCAAGCAGGGCGATGTTGAGGGGCACGCCCTGGCGGCCGGCACGAGCCACTTCCAGCTCGAGCATTCTGTCCAGGGTGCGGCGATTGGCGAGCCCCGTGAGTGGATCCGTATGGGCGAGCCGGTCGAACCACTCGGCTCGCTCCGAACCGAGAGACAGGGCCAGGGCCCGTTCCACCGCGACCGCGGCCAGATCCGCCAGCGGCTCCGCGGCGGCGAGCTTCTCCGGAGCCGGCAGCGAGCCGGCGAAGCCGAGGGCGAGGACGCCCAGGGCGATCTCGATCCCCTCGCGCCGGACGACGAGCGGCAGAAGCTGGGCTGCCCCGGCGCCCCTCAGTACGGCCACGTGGGCGGCGTCGTCGACGCTCAGCGGTGTGCGGCCGCGTATCACGACCGCCAGCGGGTCTTGACTCTCGGAAAGTCGCTCTATCGAAGCGGCGCTCTTCATCGCGTCCGCGTCGACGCCATGCGCGACGGCCAGCTCGAGGGTGTCGCGATCCGGATCGACGATGTAGATCGAACCTGATACGGCCGCCAGATACTCCGCGGCGAGGCCGAGGAGCTGGGCGATCGAGTCGTCGAGGTCATCGCCTCGGGCGACGGCGGCGGCAGCGGCGCCGAACAAGTCGACCGCGCTTCGATCCGGTAGCCGTTTCTCGCTCGACACGCATTCCTCCCAGGTGCACGAGACGGAAGTCTCGCGGCGATTGTACGGCCCCGCTCCGGCCCTGGCGACAATCCGGTCGCGCTGCGCAATTGCCACGTGGTGCCACCGCACCGCACCGTTCGCCCGAAGGCGGCTTCGGCCTATACTCGATTTGTGAAGCTCATCGTGGCGGTTGTCCACAACGAGGACGCCCGCGTACTGATCGACGGCTTACTGGCCAACGAGTATCGGGCTACGTGGCTGCACAGTTCCGGCGGCTTCCTGAAGCAGTCGAACGCGACGATTCTCGTCGGCGTAGAAGATGCTCAGGTCGAGGCGGTAGTCGGGCTCGTGCGTGAGAAATGCCGCGGCCGAACCCAGACCATGAGCCCCATCCTGCCGGTCATGGAGCCGGGCGAGTTCTTCATGCCCTTCCCGGTCGACGTGGAGGTGGGCGGCGCGGTGGTCTTCGTTCTGCCGGTCGATCGGTTCGAGCGGATCTGAGTGAGCCCTTTCCGGCCCGATCTCGTCGACTGCTGGGTCTTCCGAGTCTCGCCGGACGCGGCTCCGCCCGCCGCGGAAATCCTGCTGCTGCGCCGTTCGCCGGGGCGCATCCTGCCCGGCTTGTGGCAATGCGTTTCCGGCTCGCTCGAGGCCGACGAGACGGTCACCGCCGGAGCGCTGAGAGAACTGCGCGAGGAGACCGGTTTCGGACCGGATCGAATTGAGGGGTTCTACGACCTGGACCAGGTCAACCAGTTCCACGAACCGTCCTTCCGGGCGATCGTGACGGCCGCCATCTTCGCGGTCCGGGTTCCGTGGGGCGCCGAACCGGTGCTGTCGCACGAGCACGATTCGATGCGCTGGCTATCGGCGGCGGCGGCCCTGGATCTCGCGATCTGGCCGGCATATCGGGAATCGATCCGCCGAATCTCGGAGAATCTGCTGGATCCCGGACGGGCGATCTGGTTCGAGCTCACGCTCGACGGCGACAGGGCCCGCAGGTAGCGCCAGCCGATCATGCCGCCCGGGCGTACGGCATGATCGACACATACCCCATGATGTGGTGGCTGCAACCATTCGCGACCGCGGAGGAGTCATGTACGTCACGCTGGTCCACGTCAATGTCACGCCGGAGCGCTTGGCCGAGTTCATCGAGGCGTCGCGACTGAATCACGAGGGTTCGATCACCGAGCCCGGCAACATTCGCTTCGACTTCCTGCAGTCTGCCGACGACCCGGCCCGGTTCGTCATCTTTGAGGCCTTCGTGGACGAAGCCTCGGCCAAGGCGCACAAGGACACGCCCCATTACGCCGTCTGGCGCGATACCGTGGCCGATTGGATGGTAGAGCCGCGCCGGGGCGTTCGCTATGCCGGGCTCTTCTCGGAGAGCGAATGACGACCGCCGAGCCACCGAATGGATCACGTGAGGCCGCCGTCTGGTCGGGCTTCACCGTCGCTCGGCTGCCGCGAATCCTGTTCGGGGCAGGACGATCCGGAGAGCTGGGCGCAGTCGTGCGCGAGTTCGGGCGGAAAGCGCTGGTTATCGTGCGTGGCCCGGGCTTCCTCGCCTCACAGGATTGGATGCGCCTGCTCGTTGCCCTGGAGACGCCCGGGGTCGAAGTCGTCGTCGAGTCGGTTTCGGGCGAGCCGTCGCCCAGTGTCGTCGACGGCATCGTGGGCCGGCATCGGGTCGGCGGATCGGGCGGCGCGGCCATGTCGGACGTCGAAGTCGTGGTGGGTATCGGCGGCGGCAGTGTGCTCGACACGGCCAAGGCTGTGGCCGGGCTCCTGATTCCGGGCAACTCCGTCACGGACCACCTAGAAGGCGTCGGGCCGCAGCATCGTTACGAAGGTCCGTCGCTTCCGTTCATCGCCGTACCGACCACGGCCGGCACCGGCAGCGAAGCAACCAAGAACGCCGTCATCAGCGTTCGGGGCGAAGGTGGCTACAAGAAGTCGTTCCGCGACGAGTCGCTCGTTGCCCGCGTGGCCGTCCTGGATCCCGACCTGCTCGCCACGTGTCCGGCGGAACTGGTCGCCGCCAACGGCATGGACGCCCTGACGCAGCTCCTCGAGTCGTACCTGTCCACCCGGTCCAATCCGTTCACTGACGCTCTGGCTCTCTCCGGACTCGGCTGCGCCAGGGACGGCCTGGCAGCCTGGTTCACGGAAGCCCAAGCGGGTCGGGGAGCGGCCGGCCCCGGCAGCGTCGCGGCAGTGGCTCGCGAACGGATGGCCTACGCGGCCTTGTGCTCGGGGATATGCCTTGCTCAGGCCGGTCTCGGTTCCGTCCACGGCCTGGCCTCGCCCCTGGGCGCCCAGTTCCCGATACCACACGGCGTGGCCTGCGGCGCAACCCTGGCGGCCGCGACGCGAGTCAACATCGCCGCCCTGGAAGAGCGCGACCCGCAGAGCGTGGCCCTGAGCCGCTACGCCGTGGCCGGCTGGATGTTGAGTGGCCAGACCGGCGCCGACGATCGCGAAACTCGTTCCTACCTGGTCCCGACCCTGGAGTCGCTGACCGCCCGGCTCGCCGTTCCGGGGCTGTCCGCCTTCGGCATCGGCGAGGCGTCCATTCCGGCACTCGTGGCCGACTCGCGCGGCAGCAGCATGAAGACCAACCCGATCGTGCTGACCGACGCCGAAATCGGCGCGATACTCCGGGCTTCGCTCTAGAGAGTCGGCTTCGCGTCCGTTCCGTCGGCTTGCGTGGTCATCGCTCCGTCTCGCCCCGGTTAGCCGCGGCCGCTGACAAGACGCGGCGTAGAGTCTGGGCTTGAGAAGGGTCAACGGACCGCATGAACTGATCTGCGCGCTTAGCCGTTCCGGCTGCGATGGCCGCGTTAGCGGACGTACTCTTGGCCCGAAACCTGTTCGGCTGGCCGCTCACCGGCTCGTCGAAGGCTCGCTGCTCATCCTCCTAGGCCCTCTTTCCGCGCTGGCCGTGACTCGTCATGCTCCTCGCGGTCGCGTCTTCGAGCGGTCTGGCGTCCATCCGGGTGCGCTGGGTCAGATACTCGTCATGGCTTCCGAGTAGCGCCGCAGATCTCGACGCGCGTAGACATGTACTTGCTCGACAATGGGTTGTCGAACGTCTGACAAGCCTGACTCAACTGCAAACCGAGGCTGCCAGCCACCGATTCGGCGGAAGTTCGGGCGTCCACATAGAAGACCACACCGACCGACCGGCCCTGCAGAACCTTCTCCCCCACGGCGACATCGGTCTCGTCGAATGGCGCTCCGACCCAAACCTGGTTCGAAGCACCTGGGGCGTTGCGGGTCACTGCCCGTAGATAGGCGAGTGGGTGCGACCCGATCACGATGGCGTCGTACTGAGTGATGGGCTGGATTGTTTGCGTTGGAAAGATGGGCGCCCAGGTCATCGGCCGACGGCCCATCGCCTGGAACTTGGTCGTCCCGGCGAGGAGCGCCACCAGGACGAGGAGCATCAGCAAGGAACTGCGGCTCGGCAGGCGGATGCGTGCGAACGAGGCCCCGATCACGACAATTGGGAGTGCCAGAACCTCGATCGTCAATGCGTAACGCTGGATGCCGAATTCCACCGCCCAGGTCACATAGGAAACCACCCAGAACGAGACCAGAGTCAGAGCGGGCAGGTGAGCGCGCCATCGGAGGCCCGCCCTACCCCGAACGACTCTGACCGCGGCGACCATCAGGCCGGCCGCAACGGCGAGGAATGCCACGAGCCAGCGGCCGTCTCTGATCGGGGTTTCCGCCGTGAACGCTACCCCTTGCGCCTGATGAAGCGGCAGGCTGACCAGGGATCTCAGCGTGGTCACCGGGAACCTGGTGTCGTGGATGTTGGCGTAGGGAAAGCGCGGCGCGCGGAAGAATTCGTTGTAGAGCGGGAACATCGGGCTTCCGCTGTTGGTCTGAAGCACGAAAGCCCAGGGTGCGTAGAGCGCCGTGGCTACGATGGCACCCGAGGCCACGAAAAGCAGCGCACTTCGCGGCTTGCCCGCAAGCGCAAGAGCGATTACGAAGACCAACATGCCGGGGGCGATGAGCGCCATCGTGAACTTCAGCACCACGGCAGCGCCCACCAACGCGCCCGCGGCGCAGGCGCGCATGTTGGGTCGGGAGGCCTGGCCGGCCAACAAGGAGAGAAGCAGGTATATCCCCCACACGGCCAGGATCGCAGGAAGGACGTCGCCGTTTGTGCTGCCCAGCTCCGTCACCATCATCGCGCCGGAGGCACCGATGAGGCCCAGGCCCAATGCTCTAGCCGTGGACAGTCCCGGGACGACGGTTCGGATGACGAGCCCGACCGGCACGAAGATCGAAACCTGGACCGCGACGATCACAGCCGCCCCAATCGGTCCGGGAAGGCCGGAGATAATCGGCCACCAGAGCAGGTCCTGATAAGGAGCCAAGTATTCCTGAGTCGCGGCCGGGTGGAAATCCGTGAACCAAGACCCGCTGAGCAGCGAGGCGGGCACGTAGGCGTGGTAATTGAGCAGGTCCCAGTTTGCCGCCGTGCTCAAGAAGTTGAGGCGCGAAACCCACAGCAGTAGGAGCGTTCCCGCAACGAAGAGAAGCGCGGCTATCGGATCGAACCGGCGCCAGCGGGTCGCCAGGCGACCCGTGTCGGGCGACCCGGCCGTCATTCGAACCTCCGTGCCATCTGGTCCAACTCGTACGCCATGCGCTCCATATGCACAACCGAGTCGAGGATCAAGCCGATACCGAAGCACAGAAGCGCGATGATCTCGATGCCGGTCGCGAGGATGGCGAGCGGCACGTGGTAGATGTACCGATAGGCGAACCAGTCCGAGATCACGGGGACGGACGTAACGAGGCCGGCGATGCCGATCACGACTCCGACCGTGCCGAAGAAGAGCAGCGGTCGGTAGTGCCGGATGACGTGCATGAGACTCCACAGCACGTGGCGGCCATCCTCGAAGGTCCGAAGTTTCGAGACGCTGCCCTTCGGCCGATCGCGGTACTCGATCGGCACCTCCATTACCCGGAAACGCCTGTCCAAGGCATGAAGCGTCATGTCCGTCTCGATCTCGAAGCCGCTCACGAGTATCGGGTAGCCGGCCACGAACGAGCAGCTTAGGGCCCGGTAGCCGCTCATGATGTCGCCCAGATGCGCCCGGAAGAGCTTGTTGACCAGCCCCAGAACAAGGCGATTCCCAAAGCCGTGGAACCGGCGCTTGTTCTCGGCGGCATAACGGCCACCCGTGAGGCGGTTGCCGACGACCATGTCCCCCTCATCTTCGACCACGGGCCGGATGAGGTCGAGGACGCGGTCGCCGGGATAGGTCATGTCCGCGTCGGCGAGGACGAAGACATCGGCCGAAACGCTTCGGAAGGCTCGTCGAACGGCAAAGCCCTTGCCTTGTCTCGACTCACTCAGGAGCAGACCCTTGCCGTCGATCGCCTCGAACGCGGCGAGAGTGCATTCGCTCGTCTTGTCCGTCGAGTTGTTATTGACGACCACGATCGTGGCTTCCGGAATCGCCCGATGGAATTCAAAGATCGTGTCGGCGATCGTGAGCTCTTCGTTGTACGCGGGCAGCACGACGGCGACGGACACCTCGCGCTCGTCGATGACCACGCCCGAAGCTCTGATCGGCAGGCTGAACGGCGACCCAACTCTTCCCGAAGGCGACAGGGTCACGCGGTTTGCTCGGCCTCTATTCGCACGGGACTCTCCCTTTGCGAATTCACAAACGCACGCCCGCCGCCTTCTCCGCAGCCAATCTTATCAGGTCGATTACTCGAGGGCAGCGACCTGAGGGCAGCGACCGGCGCCGTAACGCGGTACCCTCCCCATGTAATCGAATAGGCCGCTCGACTCAGGGAAGCCGGTGCGAAACCGGNNACTGTAAGCGAGGAGCGGCTGGCCGGATGCCACGGGGCGAAAGCCCGGGAAGGCGGCCAGCCGGCAACGATCCGCGAGCCAGGAGACCTGATCGGACGGCAACGTCACCCACCTGCGCGGATCGGTTGGGAGACCTCCGGCGGCGAGGTCCCTTCCGGCAGGCGGGCAATGCCGCCGGAGGACGTAATGCGAAGACTGGTCGTTGCCAGCGCGATACTGGCGACACTCCTCACCGCGCCGCTCAGCCTGGCCGCGGCCGCATCGACCCCAGCACCGTCGGTGCCGCCTGCCGTCACGCCCGGCCCGACATACACGGCGACCGCGAGCGACTCCGAGCGTGCGACCGCGGCCCTGTCCTACCTGCTGGCCTCCCAGCTCTCTAACGGGTCTCTCGATTCCTCGCTGGGGGAGACCGCCGACTTCGTGATTGCGGCCGCGGCGGCCGGCTACGACCCCACGACACTCACCGGCTGCAACATGGGCGAAAGCGCCCTGGACTACCTGGCGGCGGCTTCCGATCAGGCAGTCAACGACGCGGCCAAGACCGGCAAGGTACTCCTGGCGGTCGTGGCGGCGGGCCAGAACCCTGCCGCGTTCGAAGGTCGAAACCTGGTGACGAGGCTCGCCGCGTTGTACCACGCCAAGACCGGACTGTACGGTGACGGCTCGACGTTCGGCCAGGCCTTCGGGATCCTCGCTCTGTCCGCATCCGGCGGGACGGTGCCACTGGTCGCCACCGACGCGCTGATGGCTCTCCGGGGCTCCGACGGCAGCTGGAGCTACGGCGCTACTGCCCCGGCCGCCGGCCAGGGCGACACCAATTCCACGGCTATCGCCCTCATGGCCCTGGATGCGGCTGGAGTCCACGACGCCGACGCCAAGGCGCTCAAATATCTGGCCACGCAGCAACTCAAGGACGGTGGCTTTCCGTATCAGAACTCGAATTCCCACGGTAAGCCCGTAAGCGATGTCGACTCCGATGCGTTGGTCGTTCAGGCTCTTGAGGGCGCCGAGCAGGACGCCGGTTCGGATGAATGGTCCAAGAATGGCGCCAACGCCCTGACCGCGATCCGCGCCGGCCAGAGCGCCGACGGCGGGTTCGCCTACCCGGGTTCTCCTGAGAGTGCCTTCACCACAAGCCAGGTCCCCGCCGCGCTGCTCGGCACGTGGTACGCGGAGGCGTCCCAACCGAAGCCCGGCGCCTCCGTTCCGGCGACCAAGTGCGCCAACTACACTCCCAGCCCGACTGCCGCTCCCACCCCGGCGCCCAGCCCGACGCCGACGCCGAGTCCCACCCCCAGCCCCACGGCCGCTCCCACCCGGCCCGCGGGCGCCATCGCGCCCGGTACGGAAGGCGGCCTGGGTGGCTCCGTGGCGACGATCGTCGTCGTAATCGTGGTTCTCCTCGGTCTGATCGCGGCGATCTGGGGCTGGTGGACCTTGCGCGCCCGATCAAGGAAGTCCTGATGTCTCGGCTCCGGAGAGGGGCCGCCGTCACTGCCGTCCTGGGTGCTTGGCTGGCGGTCGCCTCCGTTGCCGCGGCGGCGCCCGGCTCGCCGTTCGTTGCCACCTGCGCCGGCGCCGGACCGAACCACGCGGCTCTGGTGATCGAGCATGGCGATGGTTCGGTGGTTAGCCGCTGCGTGGCCTTCGACACGCCCACGATCAGTGGCGATCGGTTGCTCGCCGCGGCCGCGGTGCCGTGGTCGGGGCAGACGTTCGGTGGTTTTGGCGTCGCCGTATGCGCCGTGGATGCGGAGCCGAGCCGGTACGGTTCCTGCCCCGGAGCGGATCGCTACTGGGCCGTGTTCGAGGCGACCGGCAGCGGCTGGGAGCTATCGCCGATCGGCATCTCATCGATGACCGTTGCCGACGGGGACGCGTTGGGACTCCGCTACGTCCCGACATCCGGGACACCGGAGCCGCCCGTTTCGGCGAGTGGTGTTTGCCCCGGCACGGCCGAAGCCACGTCCGGGGCGATGGTGGAGACCACGTCCGGTGCGGGCGCTACGAGCTGGTCCGGCGCCCCGAGTTCGTCGAACGCCACGCTCGGTGCCGCGGCACAGCCCGGCGTACCCGGTCGCGGCGGCTTCGATGTCGGTCTGGCGTCGGCCGTGCTGGTGGGCGCAGGGCTGGCCGGCCTGGCGGTATTCCGGTTGGCCGCGGGCAGGCGTCGAACGACATGACCACCGTGTCCCGGACGAGCGTCGAACCCACTTCGCCGCGAGCGGTGGCGCCGGTGCCGCGAGCGACGGCGCCGGTACCGGTGGCGGCCGGCGTGACCGCGGCGGTCGAGCCGAGCGTGGGCCTGGCGCCGCGCACCTGGTTGATCTGGTCGCTCGCCGCCGTGACCGTCGCCCTGTCGACGGCCAACCCCGTCTATCGCATGCTCGTGGCCCTGGCCGCGCTCGACGTTCTGCTCACCTGGCTCCCACCCGGCCGGCGGATCAAGCCACTGGTGGCTGCCGCGCTCTTCGCCGCCGGCTTTGCCGTCCTGATCAACGTCCTGGCCTCGCACTCGGGCGTCCACGTCCTGGCGACCATGCCGTCCGACTGGCCCCTGGTCGGCGGCAATCTGACCGTCGAGACGCTTGCCTTCGGCGGTGTGCTCGGGCTCGGCCTGGTCGCCGCACTGCTGGCGGTGGCGCCGCTGTCGCTGATACTCGAACCCCACGACGTGGTCGACGCCATGCCGGCGCCACTCGAACGGACCGGCATCGCCGTGGCAACGTCGCTCAATCTCGTGTCCGGCATCGGCCGGACTTTCAGGGCCGTCTCCGACGCGCAGAGGATGCGGGGCTGGCGGCCACGTGGCCTGCGCTCGTGGAATGAAGTCCTGGTTCCGGTGATCCTGACCTGCATCGAGGACTCGGTTCTCCTGGCCGAGGCGATGGAGGCCCGTGGCTTCGGCGCGGGCAAGCGGACCAGCTACGCCGTTTCCGCCTGGAGTCGCTGGGATGTCGCCGTCGTGATTGCGGCGCTGGCGGGCATGGCCGTATTCGTCGGGCTGCGCCTTGCCGGCGCCCCAATCGATTGGTATCCGTACCCGGCCCTCATCGCTCCGCCCGTGGCTCCGCTCCCGCTCGTCGGTTGTGTGGCCTTGGCCTTGCCCGCACTAGCTCGACCGCGAGGAGCGGCGGGGCGGACGCGGTGACGACCCTCGCTCGCATCGAGGACCTGAGCTACTGGTATCCGGGTGCGGTTTCGCCTGCCCTGCGATCGGTCGACCTCGAATTGGACGCAGGCCTGTCGCTCGTCGTGGGCGAATCGGGTGGCGGCAAATCGACGCTGCTGCGGCTGCTCAACGGTCTGGTGCCTCAGTTCCACGGCGGCCGAATCTCCGGGTCCGCCACGGTCGCCGGCCTCGACACTCTCCGCACCCCGATTCCGAGAATTGCGGCTCGCGTCGGGCTTGTCTTCCAGGACGTGGAAACGCAGTCGGTCTACGGGACCGTGGAACGCGAAGTTGCGTTCGGGCTCGAGAACGCGGCGATGAGCCGGGCCGAGATGCATGAGCGAGTCGGGGCGGTACTCGAGGAGCTTTCGATCGGGCATCTGCGAAGCCGCCGCCTCGCCACTCTGTCCGGCGGTGAGCGGCAGCGCGTCCAGCTGGCCGCGGTTCTGGGTCTGCGTCCCCAGGTTGTGGCATTGGACGAGCCCACTTCCCAGCTTGACGCCCGAGGGGCGGAAGCGGTTCTGGCGGCCTGTTGCCGGCTGGCCCGAGACGGTCGGGCCGTGGTGGTCGCGGAGCATCGACTCGAGTCGCTGCTGCCGGCGGCCGATCGAGTCCTGCGCGTCGAGGCCGGTAGGGTCGGTGATGCGGGCACGCTCGAAATGGGCGGAAGGCGGCCCGAAGCGCTGCGCTCTGCCGGACGCGAGGGTCGGCTGCGCGGAGCCGATCTGGCGTGGGAGTTGCGCGACGTGGCCGCGGGGCCCGCAGGTTCGGCCGGCCCGGCAATTCTGGAGGGCGTCTCTCTGGCGGGTGCCGCCGGCGAGGTGATGGCGCTGGTTGGGCCCAACGGTTCGGGCAAGACGACGCTGCTGCGGACTCTGGCCGGGCTGACTCCCGCCCTGTCGGGCACGGTGCGGCGACCGCAAGGGCGGACGGCATATCTGCCGCAAAACCCGGGCGCGCTGCTCTACCTGCCAACGCTCCGAGCCGAAGTGGAGGTGACGCTGCGCCGCACCCGCGAGAACGGCGCCGGTCGCCACCGAGGCAGGGGAACGGTTACGGCCACCAGGGCCGCGACCGCAGAGACCGTGGCGACGGCCGCCACAGTGCCGGCCGCCACGAGGGCCGCGGCCGAGGCGATGCTCGCGGCCTTCGGCCTGGCGTCGCTCGCCGATCGCTATCCCCGCGACCTGAGTTCCGGCGAGAGGCAGCGGGCCGCGCTTGCCGCGACACTCGCTGGCGAACCGGCTCTGGTCCTGCTCGACGAACCCACCCGCGGCATGGACCTCGCCGCTCGCCGCGCTCTCGTGGCGGCGATTCGGGCCCTGACGGAGCGCGGCTCGGCCGTGGTCGTGGCCACTCACGACACGGACCTGGCGGCGGAGATTGCGGACTCGATCGTCGCCGTTGGGGACGGCGGCGCGACACGGCTGGACGGACTCGCGACCGGCGTGAGCGCGGCACCGAACGCTTCGCGCCACTCGATGGCGAGCGCCTCACCCAACTCGGCGGCGAGCACCGCGCAACCGGCGATTGCGAGCGCCGCGCGATGATCGCCCTCGTCTCAATTGCCGGTCTGATCCTGTTCCTGTGGCCGTTCTTCGGTCTCGGCCTGAGCCCTGAGGTGCCGGCCCTGGCGGTCACTCTGGCGTCCGTGGCGGCGCTGGCGATCATGGAACTCGGCGCTCGCCGACTCGACTCGGGGCGGCTGGCCCTTCTCGCCGCCCTGGCCGCCATCGACGCCGCGCTACGTTTGACGATGGTCAACGGGCTGGCGGGCTTCAGCCCCATCTTCTTCCTCGTCCTGGCGGCAGGCTACGAATTCGGGCCCTCCTACGGGTTCCTCGTCGGGTCGTTCTCGCTGCTCGTTTCGGCCGTGGTGACCGGCGGAGTCGGACCGTGGCTGCCGTATGAAACGTTCGCCGTCGGCTGGGTGGGTCTCGCCGCCGGTCTGGCGGGCTCGGGCGTGCGCCGCCTCGGATCGACTCGGCGGACGTGGCGACCGTCGCCGCTCGACATCGGAGTCCTGGTGGTCGTCGCGGTCGTGACCGGCTTCGCCTACGGGGTCCTGACGGACATTTACGGTTGGGTTGCGTTCTACCGCGGCGTCGACAACATCGGCTGGATACCCGGGCTCTCACCCGCCGAGACGCTGGCCCAATTCGGCCGCTACTACGCCCTGACGTCGTTCGGCTGGGACGCAGTCCGGGCGGCAGGAGACGCCGTCGCCGTCGTGGCTTTCGGAGCGCCGGTCCTCATGGCGCTGGGTCGGCTGAAAGCCAGGCTCGGCTACCAGATCGTGCCGCCGTCCGTCGCCGGGTAAGCTTCGATTTCGCGCCGGGCATGTATCTTGTAGGTGTCTGCCGCCCCAACCGCACAAGGAACGTTCCGTGGCCCTACCAGTCCGCTCTCTGACGCCAGCCGCGCCCGATCCCATATTGGGCCTCAGCGAATCGTTCAAAGCCGACACTCGCACCGACAAGGTCAACCTCTCGGTCGGCGTCTATGTCGACGAGACGGGCGTGACGCCGGTCATCCCGTCGGTGCTGGAGGCGGAGCGGCGACTCCTCGAGAAGGCCGGGTCGAAGGGCTATCTCCCGATCGACGGCCGCCCCGGCTTCAAGGCCGCGGTTCGAGATCTGATCTTCGGCGCCGACAGCGAGATCGTGTCGAGCGGCCGATCGGCCACAGCTCAGACGCCGGGCGGCACGGGCGGGCTGCGCGTCGCGGCCGACTTCCTCATCCAGGCAGGTTCGGCCAGGACCGTCTGGCTGAGCGAGCCGACGTGGCCCAATCATCCCCAGCTCTTCTCCATGGCCGGGTTTGCGGTCAAGTCTTACCCGTACCTGGACGAGTCCGGTCGCGGGCTGAACGTCGAGGGAATGCTGGGCGCGCTGCGGTCCGCGGCGCCGGGCGACGTCGTCGTGCTTCACGGCTCGTGCCACAACCCGAGCGGCGTTGATCCGGATCCGAAGACGTGGGCGGCGGTCGGCGAGGCCATCGTCGAGCGTGAACTCGTGCCCGTGGTCGACTTCGCCTATCAAGGCTTCGGCTTCGGCCTGCGCGAGGATGCCGACTGGCTGGCGGGGCTGGCCCGGCCGGGCCTGGAATTCCTTGTCTGTACGAGCTATTCGAAGAACTTCGCCCTCTACAACGAGCGAGTGGGCGCGGTGACAATAGTGGCCGCCGACGCGAACCGGGCGGCGTCCGCGCTCAGCCACCTCAAGATCGCGATCCGATCCAACTACTCCAACCCTCCGGCCCACGGCGGCGACATCGTGGAGACGATCCTCAACGACGCCGCTCTTCGAGCCCAGTGGGAAGACGACCTGGCGGTGATGCGCAACCGCATCCTGGGCAACCGGGCGGCTCTCGTCGACGCGCTGGTGGCCGCCGGCGTGCCGGGGCAGTGGGAACCGCTCCGCCGCCAGCGCGGCATGTTTGCGTTGCTCGGACTGTCCGCGGCGCAGGTTGCTCGCCTCCGCGATGAGTTCGGTGTGTACGTGGTCGGTCGCGGCCGGATCAACGTGGCTGGTTTGACCGCGGCAAACCTGCCCCACGTCGTCGCGGCGGTGAAGGCCGTCGTCGGCAGTTAGGTTTCGCCACGCGTCCGACCGGACGATAGCGGCGGACGGCGGGGGAACCGATATGGCGGCGGAGGCGTCTTTGAGACACACTCATTGCCCTGATGAAGAATCGAGATCGAGGTGCCCGTAGCCATGGAACTCGACGCCAATCGCCTGATCCGCTCTCTTGCGGGGGTCATTGTCAGCGCATCGCTCGTGGCGGGCTGCACGTCATCGGCCGGCGTCGGTACTCCGGCCCCGAACAACGGCGGCACCGGCGGCGCGTCGGGCGGATCGACCGATGAGTCCAGCTTCTACCTGCGAGCGTGGCAATCTCAGGCTCTGGCCCCGCAATACACGTTCGGCTGGCTCCCTACTGTCACGATTGCCAACGAGACCTACATCGACGGCATGGTCGCCGTGCCCGCGATCTCTCCGGGGCCGATCTATACCGCTCTTCAGGTCCGGCCGATCAGCGCGGCAGGCATCGACGCCGTCGTCGCCGAGGCTCGGGCTGACGGCCTGCTCGATGGCAAGACCGACTTCAGCCAGGGTTCGATGCCGGGCAGCATCACCGTCCATGTCAGCCTGACAGTCGGTCACGTCGCGTACGAGCTGACTGGTTCGGCGGGTTCGGCGGGCACCGACTCCGGGACCGGGGCGGTCTCGCCCGGGACGCCGGCGGCGTTCCAGGCATTCCTGGCGAAGATCTCCGGCCTCGACACATGGTTGGGCGCCGACCTCGGGACGAGTTCTCCGTACGTGCCGGACAGGCTGGCCGTAATGGCCACACCGCCCACGGACGCCCCGGGCGGCATCGTGCCGCAGCAGGTCACCTGGCCGCTGGCCGCCACATTTGCCACCTTCGGCTCGCCCATGGGCACCGGCGGCGTGCGCTGCGCCACGGTCAGCGGTTCGGACGTGGCGACGCTCCTGCCGGCAGTTCAAGCGGCTAACCAGCTGACCCAATTCGTCGACTCGACGGGCGCGAAGGCTACGCTTTCCGTCCGAGTTCTGGTTCCGGGCGAGATGCGCCTCTGCTCCTGACGACCCAGAATTGCGCCGCCCGCGTCGTGAGCGCCTGGCCAGACCAGGTTTGATCGCCGCGGAACCGGCGGGGCGGTCGTTGGTCGTCGCCTGGCCGCTGGAGTAGCATCGAGTCCGGCCCGAATCGGCTAGCCGTATCGCCAGTGAGGTCGAGATGCTTGTCGGCGTTCCACGCGAGATCAAGGACAACGAGTTCCGCGTCGGGCTGACGCCCAGCGCCGTCCGGGAGCTGGTTGAGCACGGTCACAAAGTCGTCGTCGAGACCGGCGCCGGAGAGGCGATAGATCTGTGCGATGACGACTACCGGACCGCCGGCGCGACCATAGCGCCCGAGGCAGCGGCCGTCTTCGGCGAGGCCGATCTCGTGGTGAAGGTCAAGGAGCCGCAGCCCCAAGAGATTGCCATGCTCCGCCCCGGCCAGGTTCTGTTCACATACCTGCACCTGGCCCCGGACCGCGCCCAAACGGAGGCCTTGCTCGCGTCGGGCTGCGTGGCCATCGCCTACGAGACCGTGACGGACGACCGCGGCGGATTGCCGCTACTGGCGCCGATGAGCGAAGTCGCGGGCCGGATGTCTATCCAGGCCGGCGCCCATGCCCTGGAACGTGAGGCCGGCGGCCGTGGAGTCCTGCTCGGCGGCGTGCCCGGAGTGCCGCCGGCGAAGGTCGTCGTGCTGGGCGGCGGTGTCGTAGGCATGAACGCCCTGCGGATGGCTCTCGGCCTCGAGGCGGATGTAACCGTTATCGACAAGTCTCTGCCGCGCTTGAAGGAACTGGACCTGATCTTCGCTCCGGCTCTGAAGACCCGCTATGCCACCACGGACGTGATCGAGGAAAGTGTCGCGACCGCGGATCTGGTCATCGGCGCCGTTCTGACGCCGGGCGGAACCGCGCCGCGGCTGGTGACCAGAGACATGGTCAAGCGCATGCGGCGGGGCACCGTCGTCGTCGACGTCTCGATCGATCAGGGCGGCTGCTTCGAGACATCGCGGCCGACGACCCACTCCAACCCAACGTACGTCGTCGACGGCGTGGTCCATTACTGCGTCACGAACATGCCCGGAGCGGTAGCCCGGACGTCGACTTTCGCCCTGAACAACGCCACTCTGCCGTTCACCCTGGCACTGGCCGACCGCGGCTTCGCGGCTGCCATGACGGCCGATCCCCACCTTCGCGACGGGCTCAACGTGATCGGCGGCATGGTCACTCACCGGGCCGTCGCCGAGGCACACGGTCTCAAGTACGTGGCGCCGGAGCGAGCTCTCGCCCAGTGACCGCCCGCTACGACCTGTACCTGGAATCCGGACCGCAGCACCGCAAGACGTGGATCTACGTTCCCGGGCTGCCGGGCTGTTCGACCGTGGCGCCGACCTCGGCGCAGGCGTTCGAGGCCGCGTATTCGGCAATCCTGGAACGGCTCGAATTTCTGGTTCGTCACGGCGAACCGGCCTCGCTTCTGCCATCGACTGCCGAGCCGCTTGAACTCGTCGTGATGGACCACGCCATCGAGCGCAAGACGCTTGGCTTCGGCCAGGGCTCGTATCCGACCGATCTGGAGCCGATGACACGGGACGAGGCCACGCGCCAGCTGCGCTGGGCCGGCTGGTCGCGGGAGGAACTCGTGGCGGCCGCCCGAGCGCAGACTGCGCCACTCACAGCGAAACCTGCCCCGGGCGGGCGCTCGCCCGTGGAGATCCTGGCGCACGTCGCCGGAGCGGAGTGGGCCTACGTCAGCTCGACGCTCGGGACGCTGGCCGGCGGATCAGCCGCGATCGCGGCAATCGAGCGGGCAAGCGATTCGCCCTGGGCGGCGCTGGAGGATGAGCGAGATCTACTGATGGATCGTCTCCGCGTCATGACGGAAGAGGAACTTGCCACGGTCGTCGAGCGTGGCGAGGGACGACCGCCGCGATCGGCGCGGCGCATGCTCAGGCGGTTGCTCGAACACGAATGGGAGCACGTCCGGGAGTTGCGCGGCCGCCTGGGCGCCTGACTCGGGCGCTTCGAAGGCGTCCTCAGGCTTCGAGGACGGCCAGCGCGATGTCGGGATCTATCTCTTCGGTCAGGATCGCGGCCAGGCGCGCCGTGGCACGCTTCGCCACGGCGCCGTCCATGGTGAAGCGTGCGTTCGTGACGCCGAGGTTCATCGGTTCGAAATGGGACTGGCTGAATCTGGCCCGGTGCCGCTGGCAGGTGTTGACGGTCAGGTCGTCGTCGGTCTCGATCCCGAAGCCGGTGATGTAGTACTTCCCAACCTTCGCAACCACTTCCAACGGACCGATACCGTTGCCGTGGAAGCCCAGCGGTTGGACCGCGGGCTCGCCCAGCCAGGAGACGATTGCTCTCACCAGAACGACCGACGACTTGAACTCGTGCCATCCGTTGCCATCGGCTATCTGGGCTACCTCGCGACCTATCCCCGCCACTTCCTCGCTCGAAAGGACGGACAGAATTTCGCGATCCAGAGACGCGCAGGCCTGGCTTGCGCTCTTGACTGCTGTTGCGGTCTGTTCGGAACCTGTTTGATCCACCGTGGCGCTCATGATTACGACCGTGGGCGCCTAAACGCTAAACGAGCAGGCCGGCGCGTCAAGTCCGGTGTTATGGCCCATGCTGGAGGTACTTTTGGATGGTTGAGGCCGGCCAGTCGGTAGCGGGTGCCTGCGCACACTACTTGCCGGCCAGGGCGTCGGCGACTACAGACTGGGCTTCCTCCAGGAGCCGGTCGAGGTGCTCCTCGCCGCGGAAGCTCTCGGCGTAAATCTTGTAGACGTCCTCCGTACCGGAAGGCCTGGCCGCGAACCAGCCATGTTCCGTCGTGACTTTCACACCGCCGATGGGAGCGCCGTTGCCCGGGGCTTTGGTCAGGACCGCGGTCACTGGCTCTCCGGCGAGCGACGATGCGGTGACCTGAGCCGGCGAAAGCGCGGCCAGGATCGCCTTCTCTTCGCGAGTCGCCCTGGCATCGATGCGGCGGAAGACGGGCGCGCCAAACCGCGCGGTCAATTCGGCATACGCGGCAGCCGGGTCGTGGCCAGTGACGGCCGTCAGCTCGGCGGCCAGAAGGCAGGCGATGATGCCGTCCTTGTCGGTCGTCCAAACCGTCCCGTCGCGGCGGAGGAACGACATGCCGGCACTCTCCTCGCCGCCGAACCCGAGCGAGCCGTCGACTAGGCCGTCGACGAACCACTTGAATCCGACCGGCACCTCCAGCAGCTTGCGCGGGAGTTCGGCCGCGGCCCGGTCGATCATGCTCGTCGAAACCACGGTCTTGCCGACAGCCACGTCGGGTCGCCACTGGCGGTTGCGGTACAAGTAGGCTACGGCGGCCGAGAGGAAGTGGTTGGGGTTCATGAGGCCGCTGCTGCCGGAGACGATGCCGTGGCGGTCCGCGTCGGTGTCGTTGGCAAAGGCTACGTCGAAGCTGTCCTTGAGTGCGACGAGACGTGCCATCGCATATGGCGACGATGGATCCATTCTGATTCGGCCGTCCCAGTCGACCGTCATGAAGCCGAACTGCGGATCCACGACCTGGTTCGTAACTGTCAGATCGAGGTGGTAGCGATCCCGGATGACGGCCCAGTAGTCGACGCTCGCGCCGCCCAGCGGATCGACGCCCAGCTTGAGCCCGGAGCCGCGTATGGCGTCCATATCGACCACGTTGGCCAGATCGTCCACATAGGCCGTCATGAAGTCGTGGCGCCCCACGGCGCCGATCGCCTGCTCGAACGGCATCCGCACCACGCCGTCCAGGCGGCTCCGCAGCAGTTCGTTGGCCATCGCCTGGATAGCACCCGTGACGTCCGTGTCGGCGGGGCCGCCGTTGGGTGGGTTGTACTTGAACCCGCCGTCCTCGGGCGGATTGTGCGACGGCGTGANNCGTGACGACGATGCCGTCGGCGAGTCCGTCGGTCCGGCCGCGGTTGTAGGTCAGGATGGCGTGCGAGACGGCGGGCGTCGGGGTGAATCCGTCGTCGACGTCGAGCTGGACCGCGACGCCGTTGGCGACGAGGACTTCGACGGCGGTCCGGGTTGCCGGGGCGGAGAGTGCGTGGCTGTCTTTACCCAGGAAGAGCGGCCCGTTTATGCCCTTGCCCTTGCGGTAACGGCAGATCGCCTCGGTCGTGGCCAGGATGTGGTCCTGATTGAACGAGGCGTTGAGAGAGGAGCCGCGATGGCCGGAAGTGCCGAAGCTGACGGCCTGGGCGGGAACGGCGGGATCGGGGTGGACGTCGTAGTAGGCTCCGATGAGCCGGCCGACATCGACCAGCATCGACGCCACCGCCGGCTTGCCCGCTCGCTCGTCGACTGCCACGCTAATCGGACCTCCGCTGTCTGTTCATGCCGTTTGGCCAATGATGACTTGCCGGGGGGAAGGTGAACAGGTCGGCCGGAAAGCGCACGGCCCGGCCGGCAGAACCGCGCCGCTGTCAGTAGGGCAGTTCGATCGAGGAAGCTTTGGCCGCGTCGCCCAGCAGCGGCAGGCCCCAGGCGAGTTCGATCGTGCGCAGGATCGAATAGTGCGTCGCCGCCCCCGTGAACTTCGAGCCGGGCTTCATTCCGGGGCTGGCGAATATCGTGGCTATGTGGCCGCCGCCGCCCGCCTTGTCGCTCTCGGCCCCTTCGTCCCAGGTGATGATGAGCAGCGAATTCGCGAACGCCGGACTCGAAGTTATCTTGGGCACGAAGGCCTTGAGGAAGTTGTCTCCGGCCCGGGTCGAGCTGCTGTGCATGTCGTTGATGAGGTTGGGAATGATCATCTCGAAGTCGGCCGCGGCCGGGTTGAAGCCGGTCAACCGAGTTATGTTCGCGCATCGTGTGGCGTTGGCGCTGATCGACACGAAGCTGATCGCGGGGTTGTGTTTTCTGGCGTAGTCGCCCACCGAGCCCGGTCCGTCGGCGAATCCGGACGCGGACGAAGCCTTGTAGCAGTTGCCCGGATACGACTGGGCGTATACGTGCCAGGTCCGTCCCGCGGTCTCGATCTGGTCGAACAGGCTCGGGGCCTTGAGGTTGTACGTTAAGTCCAGGGTAGTTCCCTGGAGCCCGCCCGAGACAAGGGCGATGTAGTTCGGCTCCGAGGGATGCGTCTCGGCATCCAGATTGGTGGCCAGCCCGTACCGGGCGATCAGCGAGTTGAGGTACGGAGCGTTGCCGGCCCCGACGATGCTGCGGTAACTCTTGTTCTCCATGATGATCACGTAGACGTGGCTGAAATCCGGCAGGCCGGATCCCGGAGTTTGGGACTCCGCGACGGGACCGGATGCCGCCGCCGACGTTGCCGGCGTGCCGGTGGCCGTCGGTTCGGGCGTGCTCGTGCCGGTTACATCGGCGGAGAATGGCGTGTCCGTTGGGGCCGAGCCGCAGCCGGCCACAACTGCGGAGATGGCGATTGCCCAAATGGCCGACGCTGCGCGGTTGGGACGGCGGATTCTCATCGGCATATTGTCACGCGCCATCGCCGAAACGTCTTGAGGCCCACGATTTGGGCGCGGATGTTTCCGGTCAGGTTATGGAAATGGCCGCTATGTGTCTCGCGGCCATTTCCGATTCGCGTCCGGAAAGCTACTCGGTTGCGCCCGACGCGGGTCCCGCCACGCCGGCCACGCCCGCCACCGGTCCGGCGGCCTGGGCCTGAAGGCCGGATCTGGCGGCCTGATCGGCGTGGAAATGGGCTCGCAGCGGATTCTCCTTGAGCGCCAGCACGGCGAAGAAGGAGATCGCGGCAGCCAAGATGCCCAGGGGCATCGATTGGGCGATGGCTTGCGAAAATGCCTCGAAGAAGCCCGTCTTGAAGGCGGGTGGCAGCTGCGACAGCGTCTTGGCCAGATCGCCGCCGACGGAGAGGAACTGGCTCGCGTCGGCGTTGAACGAACCGGAGGCGGCCCCGAGTTGGGCCGGTGTTGCTCCGGCGGCCATGGCGGCCTTGCCGATCGAGTCGGGCGTCAAGTTGTTGCGGAAGAGCGTGAACGCCATGGTCAGCCCGACTGAGGTTCCTATTTGGCGGAACAGGGTCAGGTCGCTGGTGGCCGTCCCGAGTCGCTGGAACGGAACGTCGTTCTGCACGATCAGGGTGAAGATCGCCATCGTGGGACCGACGCCGAGACCGGCAATCAACATCCAGCCGGACATCACCAGATACGGTGTGTCGCCGTGGAGGAGCGAGAAGAGCCCGACGCCGACGGCCATGAAGGCCATACCGGCGGCCAGTAGAACCTTGTACCGGCCGGTCCGGCTGACGACCTGGCCGGCCGCGATAGAACTGAAGATCAGGCCGATCAAGAACGGGAAGAGCATGTAGCCGGATTCAGTAGTGGTCGCGCCCTGGACGATCTGGAACCAGAGCGGCAGGAAGATGATCAGGATCGAGAAGCCGAAGACCGCGAAGAAGGTCGCGAACGCCGAAACCGCAAATGTCCGGTTGCGGAAGAGGTCGAGCGGGATCATCGGATCCTTCGCCTTGTACTCGACTCCGATGAATACGAGCAGGAAGACGAAGCCGATGGCGAACCAGCTCAGCACGGCGGTGTCAGTCCAGCTGCTGGTCTCGGCCAGGGTTAGGGCGATCAGGACGGGGACGATGGCGCCCGTGAATGTGATGACGCCTGCGATGTCGAGCGTGAACTTGGCGTCCTCGGGATGAACCATTGGCAGCAGTCGCCAGATCAGGAAGAGCGAAACGAACCCGACCGGCACGTTGACGAAGAAGATGTAGTGCCAGGACAGGTTGTCGGTCAGGACTCCGCCGAGGAACGGCCCGACCAGGAATGCGACGCCGAACACAGCGCCGAACAGGCCCTGGTACTTGCCTCGCTCGGCCGGGGTGAAGAGGTCGCCGATGACAGCGAGGGCGATGGGGAACAGGGCTCCGGCTCCGAGGCCTTGAACGCCCCGGAAGAAGACGAGCTGCTCCATCGTCTGGCTGAAGCCCGACAGGATTGAGCCGAGCAGGAACAGCAATATGCCGATGATCAGCATCGGCTTGCGACCGAAGAAATCCGACAGCTTGCCGTAAACCGGGATGGCCGCCGTGCTGGTCACGAGGTATGAGGTCACGACCCAAACGTACAGGCTGGAGCCGTTGAGCTCGGTCGAGATCCGGGGCAGGACGGGACCGACGATGGTCTGGTCCAGCGCACCCAGGAACATCGCCAGCAGGATGGCGCCCAGGATTTCGAAACGTGCTCGGGGATTAACCTCGATCGCGGCGTGCTCCGGCGCGCTGGCGATCTGCGATGTCATAGGAACTCCTAACTTTGCGCGGTGTCCGGCTTCGAACGACATGCCGCCGGAGTGGCGACCGCCATACCCGAGCCTGACTCGGGATTGTGAAGGGCTGGTGAAGGTCTCCCGCAAATCCGCGGAATATCGGGTCGATGGTCCGCCTGAACCGCTTCCACGGGGCCGGCGCGCATCGCCCTGAACTGCCGGGCGCAACGGGGACGGTATATATACCCGAATTCACGCCTGGACGCCACGGCAGCACCACCACACGCATCTCCGTGCGGATGCGGATGCTCGGCGGCTACACGAAGGCGGCGGCTGCGTAGCCTACGGTTCTGTTGGGGTCGCCGCCGGCATTGGCCGATGTGGCGGACCCGAGCAGGATGCCTCGCGTGGCCCCCATCACGGAAAGTGCCGCCAGGCTCACCCTGACCGGGTCGATGCCACAAAGTCCGCAGACCAGGCCGGGCCGATTCGCCCGGAGGACTTGCGCCTCCCTGGCTCGGAGGTCGTCCGGATCCAGCCGCAGGAGGGGCTCCAGCAGCTGCGCGTCGGTCTCTTCGCAGATTCTCACCGGGGGGTAGTGGGCCATGTCGGAACTTGCCACCAGGAGAAGCCGCTCGCCGGCCGCCTGGCGGTGGGCCAGCAGCCGCCCCAGCATCGCCCCTGCCTGGGTGTGAGTCCCGAGACGAGGGCTGACCGCAAGGGGAACTATGCGGGCGCCGGGGCAGGCCTGGACGAGCAGTGGCAGCTGAACTTCGAGGGAGTGCTCCGTCATGTGCGCGGCGTCGTCGGCGGCGAACGGGTCGCCGAGTTCGACGATCGCGGCGGCGAGAGCGTCGTCTATCGCCACGTCTCCGAGGGGCGTGTGCCACGGACCGCCGGTCCAGACGCCGATTCCCGCTGCCCAGGCCTGGTGGTCCGTGCCCGCCAGAACGATCGTGGTTGGGGCAATCCTGCGAGCCAGTTCCCAGCTCAGCGCGGCCACGGCTCCGGAGTAGGTGAGGCCTGCGTGAGGAACCAGCAAGCCGAGCACGTCGACAAGCTCGAGGCCGGCGGGCGGCGGAGCGGCGGCCGCTCCATCCAGGAGGGTGGCGATGAGCAGCCTGAGACGGTCCGGTTGGGCTGGATAGAAGGTCCCGGCCACGGCCGGCTGCCGCGGGGTGCCGGTCATCAGTGGCTGCTCCCCACCGGCGCCGGTACGTCAGCCATCGGGCTATCCGCGATGCCGACGCCTGCCAGCGGCTTGCCGCAACTCCCGCAGGCGCCCTCGATCATGGCGTCGGTACGCGCCACGTTATAGCCGCTGCGCTGGATCAGCCTCTCACCGCAGTCGGCGCAGCGAGTGTCGTCGTCGCCGTCGCGCACGTTGCCGGTGTAGACGTGGCGCAAGCCGGCGCCACGCCCTATTGCCACCGCTCGCGCCACGGCTGAAACGGGCGTCGGGTCCAGGCTCATGAGCTTGTAGTTGGGGAAGAACCGGCTGACGTGCCACGGCGTTTCCGGGCCGAGCTCCGTGGCAATCCACCTGGCAAGCGATTCCAGATTCGACGTCTGGTCGTTGAGGCCCGGAATGAGCAGCGTGGTGATTTCCACCCAAATGCCCCGGCGACGCATCCCAACCAGCGACTCGAGCACCGGCATCAGCCTCGCGCCGGCCACTCGGCGGTAGAAGCGGTCTTCGAACGACTTCAGATCGACATTCGCGGCCGCGATCAGTGGGGCCAGCAGGTCCAGCGCTTCGGGCGTCTGGTAACCGTTGGTGACCATCACGTTGGCGAGCCCGGCCTCTGCGGCGAGTCGAGCCGTCTCCAGGACGTACTCGATGAACACAGTCGGCTCGGAGTACGTGTAGGCGATGCTGCGGGCGCCCGCGGACCGAGCCGCCTGGACGACGCTGGCCGGGGAGGTAAACGGCGCCGATATCGAACGGCCCTCGCGGACGGCCTGAGAGATCGTCCAGTTCTGACAGTTGTCGCAGTGGAAGTTGCAGCCCTGCGTGGCGATCGAATAGGCCACGCTGCCGGGGAAGAAGTGGAAGAGCGGCTTCTTCTCGATGGGATCCGCGTTGGCGGCAACCGCCCGACCGAAGACGAGCGTGACCAGCTCGCCGTCCCGATTTTCCCGAACGCGGCAGATACCGGCCCGGCCCGGCTTGATGACGCAACGATGAGCACAGGCCACGCAGCGGACCGCGCCGCCGGCCTCGGGCAGGCCCAGGATCGCCGGCGTCGCGTCGATCGGCGCGCTTCTTGATGCAGGAGCCGGCAACGCGGCGGAGCCGGACCCTGACGCGGGCGATCGAGCTGGCAATTCCAGGCGCCGGATGAACATCTCTCAGTCCCTCCCGTGGCATCGTGGTCCGCCGGAGTGGTTCGTTTCCAGGGCCGAACGGCCCCTGGCTGCGCCGCCCCATGCCGCGACAGCCGATCGCGCCTTTGGGCACTGGCGTCATTCCGGTGGTGGAGTAACCTCGTTTCCGATGAGAGCGAGATCGGTGTGATGGAACTCGATGCGGATGCTCGGCGGCAGCTGCTGGCGATCGCCCGACGGTCCATCGAGGCGGCGGTAGGCGCGCCGAACCGCGCTGCCGCCACGGCCGCCACGGCCGACGCGATGCCGGACAGGTTGTCCGAGCCCGCGGCCGCCTTCGTCACTATCCGCGAACGGGGCGAACTCCGTGGCTGCATCGGTTTGATGCGCTTCGACGCGCCACTCTGGCTGAACGTTCGCGACGCCGCGCGCTCCGCCGCTCTCGAAGACTGGCGATTCATGCCCGTGGCGGCGGCCGAGCTGCCCGCTCTCGAGCTGGAGGTCTCGGTTCTGGAGCCGCCCATTGACCTGCCGGACCCGGCTGCGTTTGAGGTGGGGCGACATGGGGTCATCATCGAGAAGGGGATGCATCGTGGGCTGCTCCTGCCTCAGGTAGCCACGGAGCAGGGCTGGAACGCGGAGCAGATGCTGGATGGCGTGTGCGGCAAGGCTGATCTCCCCGCCGGGGCCTGGCGCCAGAGCTCGGCTCACCTGCAGGTATTCAGATCGACCTGCTTCAGCGAGGCCGACACGGCCCGAGAGTAGGCGCCCGACCGCAGCGCGGTTCGGCTGACTTGGTTCAGGTTCAATTCAGGCAGCGAGTCAACCATGCAGCTCGCATCGAGGTCGTCAGGTTCATGGACGACGGCCCGCAGGAGGTAATCATGGCTCTCGCAACGCGGCCACTCGGCCGCCGTCACATCGGCTGGTTCGCATCACTCTCGGTCGCCGCCTTGCTCGTCGCGGCCTGCGGCTCCGCGGGCACTTCGGTCAAACAGTCCGCGCTAGGCGTGGCGGAGGTCGCTCAGGCCACGGTCGTAGCGACGACCCCGCCGTCCGTGGCCGCGACGGCCAGCACGACGCTCGTTTCATCCGGATCCGCGGCCCTGGCTCTTCAGGCCCAGATGGTATCGGTCATCAAGCAGCTCGGGCCGTCCATCGTCGTCATTGAGACCAGCACCGGCCTGGGATCGGGCGTCGTCTACGACAACAAGGGCGACATCGTCACCAATGCCCATGTCGTCGGAACGTCCACTACGTTCAAAGTCACTCTCGCCAACGGCAAGATCTACAGCGGCACGCTCGTCGGCAGCTACACCGCGGACGACATCGCGGTCGTCCACGTCGACGCCCCTAATCTCACGCCCGCTACGTTCGGCGACTCCTCCAAGCTGTCCGTCGGCGACTTCGTCATGGCCATGGGCAATCCCCTCGGTCTCCAGTCGAGTGTGACTGAAGGCATCGTGAGCGCCGTCGGCCGCCAGGTCAGCGAACCCGCCGGCAATGCGCTCCCCGACGCCATTCAAACCAGCGCCGCGATCAACCCCGGTAACAGCGGCGGGGCGCTCGTCGACTTGAGCGGCAACGTCGTCGGCATCCCGACTCTCGAGGCCACCGACCAGGGCAGCGCCGCGGCCGGAATCGGCTTCGCGATCTCCAGCAACCGGGCCAAGCTCATCGCCGATCAGCTGATCGCCGGCGGCAAAGTCACCAATTCGGGACGCGCTTACCTGGGCGTGGAAATGCGTGACGGCACCAACGGTCCGGTCATCGTGGCTTTGACTGCGGGCGGCCCCGCCGGCAAGGCCGGTGTCCAGGTTGGTGACGTCGTTCAGTCTATCGACGGTACCGTGACCCCGGACACCTCGACACTCGGCGAAGTCGTCGCCTCCCACAAGCCCGGCGACAGCGTCCAGGTCAAGGTCCAGCATCAGGACGGCACCGACGCCACGATCACCGTGACGCTCGGTCAGCTGCCTGGCTGAAATTGAAGACGGTCGGGCAAACCCGACCGACTCGCTGCTACGAGAGGCGGCCGCTTTGGCCGCCTCTCACTCTGCCCGGCTCAGGCCGGCAGATCGAAGGCGATCCGGGTACCGCCGTCCGTTGGGCATTCCGCCCGAATCGAACCGCCGTGGGCTTCGACCAGCCTGCGTGCGATGGCCAGGCCGAGGCCCGACCCACGCGAGTCCTCCGACTTGGCGAAGCGGTCGAATATGTGGGGCAGTAGATCCGGGTCGACGCCGGAACCGTGGTCGGTGACCGACACGCGGACTGAACCCGGAATCGTCTCGCCGCCGATGGCGATCGTCGATTCCCGCGGGGCGTATCGAAGGGCGTTGGCGACGAGATTGCCGATGACTTGCTGGATGCGCAGCGGATCGACATCCACAAGCGGCATGTCCGGCGGCATCTCGACCGAGACCTTGACGCCTCCGGCCGCCGCGAGTGTCTCGAAGGAACCGGCCACGTCGCCGGCCAGAATCGCCAGGTCGGTCTGTTCCTTGTGGATCGGCAGAGTTCCGCCCTCAGCCAGAGCGAGCGTTCGCAGATCCTCGACGAGCTTGGTCAACATCGCGATCTGGTCCACCGCGGCGGTAAGGTGGGCTTCGTCCATGGGATGGACGCCGTCGATCATGGCCTCCAGCTCGCCCCGCAGCACAGCCAGCGGCGTTCGCAATTCGTGGCTTACGTCGGCCAGGAGCGTGCGGCGCTGCCGCTCGTCCGCCTCGAGATGAGCCGCCATGGAATTGAACGATTCGGTGAGCCAGCGCAACTCCCGCATGCCGTTGCGAGGGACGAAGACACGAGCCGAGTAATCGCCGCTCTCGACCTTGCCGGTGGCCTCGATGAGGTTGCCGAAGGGGACCGCGAAGCGCCGCGCACTCCGGGCCGTGCCCAGAACGGCGAGGACGATGAACATCCCGATGACGATGGCAACGCCCGGATAGGAACTGCCCGAAATCCCGGCGGCGGTCAGGACCTGGCTGATCACCACGATCGGGGCTGCCACGACAACAGCGCTTATGACGATGAGAAATGCGGCGAAGCGGACCAGGAACCTGCGCCGGACCTTGCGCCAGGGGAATTCGCCGACCGGCGGCCACGGCTCATCCTTCGGCCACCAGCCGGGTCGGGGGCGCGGGTAGTTGTAGGGGTCCCACGGCCCGCGACGCTGATGTCGCGCCCATTGCGTGTAGTACCGGCGATAGTCTCTACGGCGCTGGCGCCGATCGCCGCGGTCCGGCCCGCCGCGCCAATCGAACTGGCCGGGGTCGTGCCCGAAGTCGTCGCGGGGGTCGTGCTGGAAGTGGCTGTATGCCACTTCCCACGGGTCGTCCGGATGCCCCGGGCCTTCGCCGCCAGTCACTCCTGCTCCTCGGCGAAGCGATAGCCCACACCGTAGACGGTAAGGACGTGGCGCGGCCGGCTGGGGTCGTCCTCCAGCTTGCGGCGCAGATTCTTGACGTGAGCGTCGATCGCCCGCTCGAACGACTCGAACGCCACGCCGTGGATCGAGTCGAGCAGCTGTGATCGCGTAAAGATGCGGCCCGGCTGACGGGCCAGGGTCACGAGAAGCTGGAACTCCGTCGGCGTGAGATCGACCAGGCGGCTGCCGACGGCTACTCGCATGCGGGCGACATCTATCGTGACGTCGCCGACATCGATTTGATCGCCCGGTTCGTCCTGGCGGTCGACGCGCCTCAGAATGGCGCGGATGCGAGCGACGAGTTCCCGAGGGCTGAACGGTTTGGTGACGTAGTCGTCCGCGCCGATCTCCAGGCCCAGGACGCGATCGAGCTCGTCGTCACGAGCGGTCAGCATGATTATCGGCATCGTGGAATCGCGGCGAATCGCCCGCGCCACGTCCAGGCCGTCCATGCCCGGCAGGCCGAGATCGAGGACCAGCACATCCGGCTTGCGGACACGGGCCGCGGTCAGCGCCGAAGGTCCATCCACGGCGGTGATCACGGCAAAGCCCGAGTGCTCCAGGTAATCGCGAGCAAGCTCGACTATGCGCGGTTCGTCGTCGACGACCAGGACGGTTTTCATAGTGGTCTCATCGTAAGTCGTGGAATTGCCGAGAGGGCGGCCCGAACGCGGCGGTTGCCGTGGGCTCGCCCTCTCAGCTGAATGGTTTCGGGCGGTCGGTGCTAGGCCTGCAGCACGAGTACTGCCAGCAGGATCGCCATGGCGATCGCCATTACTGGTTCGTCGGAGTGCCGTTGCCAGAGTTCGAGCTGGTGCCCGTTCCGGAGTCGGTGGTGCCGCCGGTGCCGCTGGTCGGCGGCGTCGTGTGGGCTCGGTTGTGGAAGTCGTTGAACGCGGCCTGGCGGGCATCGCGCCAGTCGCTGTGCTGCCACTCGCCGAATCCGCCGTGTCGGGCATCCGGGCCGGGGCCGGGACCGAACGGGCCGGGGCCGAAGGGGGCCGAGCCGGGGCCGAATCCATGGGAGTCACTCTGGCCGTGCCAGTAGCCCTGCCAGTAGCCGCGATGGCCCCACATCCGGCGCCGGTGGGGGAAGCCGAAGAAGAGCCCGAGAATAAGGCGGAAGAGGACGATGACGGCGAGAATCGTGATCAGGAGGCTGACGACCTGACCTGCGTGCCATGATCCGGCTGTCCAGCCCGTCGTGTCCGAAGCGACCCCGACGGCGATTCCCGCGCCGAACGCCCCAACGGCGAATAGCGTGACCAGAATGAACATTGCCAACGCGGCCATGAATCGGAAGCCGCTTCCGTTGCGCATATCGACTCCTTGCGATGGCGCTCCCGTTTCTGATTGGTCGGCTGGGAGCGATCGCCAACCTTGCCTCGAAGATTGACGATGGCTTGTGAAGGAATCGTGAGCGTGGCCCGGAGGAGTGGTGAGGCCGGGAAACCGAGCGCCGCCCCGGCCGTCCTTCTTACCGGCCCACGTCCCGCCGTCGCATGCCCACAGCGCCGACGACCACTCCTCCCACGGCCAGGGCACAGCAGAAGCCGATTCCCACCGGATCCCAAACGCCGATCATCGGTTGACCCAGGTGAGACGTGAGGGCGAGCTGGTGTATCCAGTCGGGTAGCTTGAGGGCCGGCGCCACCAGGTCGATCAGGTACGTCGCGATCACGACCAGGGCCGAAACCTCACCGGCAATCGATGTCCGCCAGACGCCGCCGACAGCAACGCCGATACCGACGATCGCCACGGCATAGATGCCCAGTACGGCCGACCCAACGAGAGCGTCACCGGCCTCCACGCCGCCGGAAGCCGTGCCGAGCGCGAGACCCACGGCGAACATGAACGTAACGACTACGACCGCGAGAATCGCCCCGATTCCGCCCGACACCACCCAGCGCGACCGAGAGAGCGGTGTCGCCAGGAACATCTCGAGGCGGCCTCCGGTCTCGTCGGAGGCCCACTTCGACACGAAAGTGGCAGCTGCCAGGCCCGCCGCGATAAAGAGCAGCTGGGCGTACAACTGGAGCCAGCCGCCGGCCGAGGCGAGATCGAATCCGGGGAAGATCCCGGAAAAGGTCGATATCAGTCCGGCGTCCGACTTGATCTGGTTGGCCATGGTTCCAACGAGCGATCCGATCAGGGCGCCCATGAGGCCGAGCCCGATTCCCCAGGAGAGCGCACGTGGCAGTTCCTCGCCGAACGCCCGGCTCACCGAACCGTGGACTCCCAGCATCACCTTAGGCATTCCCGGCAGGGACAGCCCCGACGTGACCCCGAGATCGCGACGCGCGAACAACTCGACTCCAATCGCGAGGAACGCGGCCGCCGCCACGCCGACTAGAGCCAGTCCGGCCCAGTCGTACTGTCCGACCAGAGCGATGTGATTGGCCGTCCAGTGGAAGGGACTTATCGTCGCAACAACCGCGAGCCCATCAAAACCGTTGGCCAGCCACAGGACGATCATCACCGCGGCGGCAATACCCGCCGAGCCGGCCCGCCCCAGGAGCGGACCCAGCGCGAAGGCCAGCCCGCCGAAGAACAAAGCGATGAAGCCCAACCAGAGCGAGTAGCCCACGGCGGACAACGGCGAAATCGAGTCGCCGAGCGACGCGTCCCCGAAGAGGTGGGAGCCGGCCCAGCAGGCCACGGCCAGGACGGCCAGGGCCAGGGTCAGGATCGTGAGGTGGGCGGCGACCTTCTCCAGCGCGATTCGGCGTTTGCCGAAGGGAGCGGCCGCGACCAGGTCGAGGCTACCGTGGCCTGCCTCGCCGGCGAGCGTTCCGGAGAGGGCCATGATCGACCACAACGATGTGCCCAGGGCGAAGATCGCGCCGTACTTCCAGCTGAAATAGCCGCCGAGAGTGCCGAGCTGGACGGGTTTGCCGAAGAGATTGACCATCGACGAGGGGATCGCTCCGATCAGCTTGTCGATCTCCTGGCGCGATGCCGCGTTCGGGAAGATGCTCGACACGCCCGCGGCCATCACCAGGGCCATGCCGCCCAACATGCCGGAAGCGATGATCAGCGAGAGTCTGGAGTCGCGAATCGTCTTGCCGTAGATGCTGCCCAGACCGACGATCCGGCTCCGGACCGAAATGGGCGTCAAATGCGCCGCTCGAGGCTGCGCCCCGGCCTGCGCGGTCATGACTTCACCTCGGCCGACTCACGGCCGTACAGGGCCAGGAATGTCTCTTCGAGGCTGGGTTCGCGGCTGAGGAAATCGGTAACGCCAAGACGCGCGGCGGCCTGGACGACAGGCGTGATCGGCCCCAGCACCCGCATCCGGATCAAGTGATTCTCGACCGCGACATCGGTTACACCGGGGAGTTTGTCGAACTCGGCGACCGGCGGTTCTGCGGCGAACCGCAGTTCCACTTGATGGTGAGCCAGGTCACGCAGGGCGTCGACGCGACCCGTCTGGACGATGCGGCCGTCGCGGATGATTGCCACGCGATCGCAGCTCCGCTCCACTTCATTTAGGACGTGGCTCGAGAGAAAGACGGTGCCGCCGTCCGCAACTCGCTCGCGCATCACTTCGAAGAAGGTCTGCTGCACCAGTGGATCCAGACCCGACGTGGGCTCGTCCAGCATCAGCAAGTCCGGCTTGTTCTGAAGGGCAGCCACGAGCCCGACCTTCTGTTTGTTGCCCTTGGAGTACTCGCGGAAGCGGCGACTTGGGTCCAGATCAAAGCGCTCGATTAGCTGGGCCTGATAAACCTTGTCGACGCCGCCGCGCAGGTTGCCGAAGTACTCGAGCGTCTGAAGGCCGGTGAGCCGGTCATACAGAGCGAACTCGCCGGGCAGGTAGCCGATGCGGCGATGAATCGCGTTTGGGTCGGCCGACGACTCGATTTCGAATACGAAGGCTTTGCCGCTCGTCGGTCGGATCAGATCGAGCAGCACTCGGATCGTGGTCGTCTTGCCCGCGCCGTTAGGCCCCAGGAAGCCGAACACCTCGCCTTGCTGGACTTCGAGGTCGACATCGACGATCCCGCGGTGCGAGCCGTACGACTTGGTGAGCTTGTCGGTGCGGATTACGGCCGCCATGCAATCTCCTCTTGTCTATGCAAACCACTGGCGCACGGTTGCCTGATCGACTAGCAGGACTGACCCCGCCGGAACGCCGATCAGCCGCTCGAATGCGCCGACGTAGCTGGTGATGGCCAACTCGACTTCCTGGAACGTGATTCTGCCGGCCTGGCGGTCGACATAGAGCTGGGTGGCCTTCTCGTTGAGGCCCAGGATTATTGACACGAGTACGGCGGCATCGTGTTCCGGCGACTCGACTGTGAAGACTCCCTCCTCCTTGCCCTGGCGCAGGATGAGCGCCAGGATCGGAGTCAGACGGAACGAGGTGGCGCGTCGCATCTTCTCGCGAACGATCGCGTTGTCGTCCGACAGCCAGACCTCGAGGATGCCGACCCTGAGCTCACGTCGCGCGTTCTTGTACTGGGAAATGCCCGAGAACAGCGATCGAATCTTCTCCGGAGCGGAGATTTCGGGGTTCGCCACCACCTCTGCCTGGGTCGTCATTATGGTGTCGACCATGCGCTCGACGACGGCCTCGAGGAGCGCCTGCTTCGAGTCGAAGTAGTGGTAGAAGGCGCCCTTCGACACGCCCAGCGTATCCAGGATCTCCTGGATGCTCAGTTGCTCATAGCCCTTGGACAACATGAGCGTCTGCGTCGTGTCGACGAACGAATCCCGGCGAGTGGCGTGAGCTTGCGGGTTCTGCGTTCGCGGCATCTGCTCGACTCTATAACAAACCGACCGTCGGTATCACAATAGCACCACGGTCAAGGTAGGTCCGCAGGTTCAGCCGACGGACCGCTCGTCTCACTCGTCAGGCCATTTGCGGCGCGGTGGCGTCGGCGGCCGGCCGCGGCTTCAAGATGCCGGCTGGAGTTGTCGCCTCGGCGGCACCAAGCGCGACGAACGCCACGGAGGGAAGCATGACGATCTCGATTGCTCGGCCGAGCGAGTGGCGACGAGCCGCACTCGGCGTGGGTATTGCATTGGTTGTGGCAGCTTGCTCCGCCACGGGCGCATCGCCCACGGCGACGCCGCTGTCGAGCGTTGCGGGAGCCACGGCCACGCCGGCCACCAGCCCGTCGGCCAGCTCAGCGCTCACTGCCATCTCGTCGCCGACAGACACCGCGCTCCCGACGACGACACCGAAGGCCACCTCCAAGCCCACTCCCAAGCCGACGCCACTGCCTGCTCTGGCAATCGGCCTGTGCACCGGGTCGCAGCTCAAACTGACCCTGGACTACTGGATCGGCAGTTCGGGCAACCCGTCGTATGCCCACGTCCACCTCGCCAACGTTTCGTCGGCGACGTGCAATATGCGGGGCACGCCGCGGAGCCAGATCGTCAGCGGCAGCGGCTCTGTCATCGTCGACTCCGGAAGCGGCAGCGGCGAGATCTCGACCGGCGACCCGGTCTGGACGTTGATCCCCAACGGAGTGGTCTACTCGATCATCGAGTGGGACAACTGGTGTAAGTCCGCTCCCAAGCAGAAGGTGACCGTGGCGGTCTACGTCCCCTTCGGTCTGGGGCGCCTCCAGGCAAAGGCTCCCGGCGACGCTCCCATCGCCAACTGCTCTTCATCCGGTTCGAAGTCCAAGGTCGCCGCTACCCAGTGGAACCCTTAGGACCGGGCTCGATGGCGCACTCGTCCACGGTCGGTCTCTTGGCCTCATGCTGGAAGTGCTAGCCAGCCGATAATTCCAGTGTGAAGACTCGGACCCGCTGGCTGACCTGCCTCCTGCTTGTGCTGACTTCGACGGCCGCTGCCGGTTGCCTGGGAGCCTCCGGGCCGGTGTGCGCGACGGGGCCGAACGCGGGCGTCTGCACTCGGGTGCTGTTTGTGGGCAACAGCTATACGTACGTCAACGACCTGCCGTCCACCTTCGCCCAACTGGCAAGGTCCGGCGGTCACGCCGTGGACGTGGGCTCGGTCGCAAACGGGGCAGAGACTCTGGCCCAGCATGTCGAATCGTCGGACGACGCCACCCAGCTGGCTGCCGAACCATGGTCGTATGTCGTTCTGCAGGAGCAGAGTGACACGCCCGCGTATTCGTCGGCCGGCAGCTTGATGTACGGGCCGGTGCACACGCTCTCGGCGGCTGCCTTCAAGGTCGGGGCGATGCCGATGCTCTTCATGACGTGGGCCCACAAGGACGGTGAGTCGGGCGCCGGGTTGCCGAGCTACGAAGCCGCCCAAGCCCGGATCGAATCCACGTATCTGGAGCTTTCCGGACAGCTGCGCTTGCCGGTAGCGCCGGTCGGCGACGCGTGGTTGCACGTCCACGCCGACCACCCGGACATGGCGCTATGGCGGGACGACAACAGCCACCCCACGGCTCTGGGCACATACCTGGCCGCTTGCGTTTTCTATGCCGCGATCTTCCGCGAGAGTCCGGCCGGGTTGAGCTATCGGGGCGGCGCGTCGGGTGACGACGCCGCCCTACTGCAGGGCTATGCCGGCCGGACCGTGCTCGACTCCCAGACGAAATGGGGGCTCCATTAGTCCAGTCGGACCAGGCGTCCGGCCCGGATCCGCCGGACCGCCCCGGCGTGCCCGGACCACCTGGCTCAGGGTTCGACTGTGTACCAGTTCTCGGCGAGGAGGACGCCCTCGGCGTCGACGATCTCGACGTGGTGGGTCCCGATGGTCATGACTCCGTTGTCGGCCTCGCACGCGGTGGTGACCGACGCCGCGGTGGCGGATGTACTGCTGGACCAGGAGCCATCCGCCGACTGTGTCCACGAGGCGGTCGAGACGACCCCGGTGGCATAGGTTTCGTCGTCGAGCTTTTCGGTGACCGCTTCACCCGACTTCACGGTCGCGGGCAAGTAGATGGTCGTGTCGAACTCCTGCGGAGACGAGCAGACCATCGTCGATGGAGAGAACGTGATGCTGCCTTCCCCGGCCGGTGTCGGCGCCACGGTCGGTACCGGCACCGCTTCCGTCCCAGAGCCTATGACCGTGTAGACGCCCTGGGCCAGGAGATCTCCGGACTCGGTGTAGTAGGCGAGGGTATGGTCGCCGGCGGTAAGGACAGCGAGTCCAGTCGAGTTCAATCCGGAGTTCGCGCAATCGGTCTGCATTTGGGTGGCGGTGGCCGACGAGACGATCTGCCACGTGCCGTCTGCGAGCTGGGTCATGTCGTTGGAGTCGACGGTGAAAGTGCTGGTCTTGGTGCCGTCGAACATCTCGAAGATCACGTCGCCGGAAGCTACCGACGCCGGCAGCGTTGCCGTTTCCGTAAAGTCGATCGGAGCCGAACACATAAGGATCGTCGGGGAGAACGTGACGCTGCCCTGTGTGGGCGCCGGCGAAAACCAGACGATGTAAGGCGTCGCCGGGGTCGTGTAGGTCGGGAACGCCGTCGCGTCGGCCGTGGAGTTGTTGCGTGTGGCGCCGACGATGACGATGCCCACGACCATTGCCACAACGACGATTGCGCCGATGGCCGCTCCGACCACGCTCCGATTGGGGCCGCCCGCCGGAGGGGCTCCCCACCCGGGCTGCTGGCCGTAGTAGGGCGGCTGCTGATATGGGTTCGGCTGCTGATATGGGTTGGTCGGCTGGTTTGGATCCTGTGGCTGATAGGCGTTCGGCTGCTGATAAGGGCTCGGTGTCCAAGGTGCGGCTGGAGCGGGCGTCGGTGCGGCCGGGGACGTCCATGGAGCTGCCGCAGCTGCATTCTGTGCCGCCGATTGGAGAACCCCGCAGGCCGGACAGAAAGCGGGGTTGGCGACATTGAACGGAGTGCCACAGTTGGTGCACGAGCCAAACTGGCCCTGAGGCGGCAAAGACATGTGCGCGACTCCTCGACTTGGCGATGCTGCAGCGCGCCCGGACCCCCGTCCGGCCACCGGATCGACTCCCCGCGGCCGCTTTTCGTCGTGGCGCCGCGTTCAATCCAGTCTAGCTACAGACCCGGCCCTCGATGCCACCAATTCCGCACCGCCCTTTGTAGCTCTCGTACGTCGGGCCGTGATTGGCTGCCAGGCTACGGCCTGTACAACTCCGCCCGCCCGGCCGACCCAGGGCTGCCGGTGCCTCCCACGATGAGCACCTCACCGTCCTGCAGAAGCGAGGCTGTGTGGCGGAATCGGCCGACGATCATCGGGCCGGCCGTCTTGGTGAACTTGCCCGTAGCCGGATCGTAGATCTCAGCCGAGTCGAGGCCCGGCGAGCCGCCCGTGAGCAATACGCGGCCGGACTGGAGAAGCGTTGCCGTGTGATCGAAGCGAGCGAAGGTCATTGTCCCCGTATTGGTGAACTTGCCCGTAGCCGGATCGTAGATCTCGGCGGCATCGAGATTAGTCAGCCCCAGCACTCTGCCGCCGGCGATCAGCACCGTTCCGTTCGGGAGCAAGGTGGCGGTTTGATCCATGCGCTCGGTCGCCAGCTTGCCCGTGCGTTTGAACGTGCCGTCCGCCGGGTTGTATAGCTCCGCGTAGACGGCCGGGTTCTTCAGTCCCTGGGAACCTCCGGCAAGCAGCACCTGGCCGTTGTTCAGGAGCGTGGCCGTGAAGGCGGCTCGCGGCGTAGTCATGGCGTTGGCGGCCCGTGAGAACGTGCCCGTCGCGGGGTTGTAAATCTCGGCCGTGTCGAGTGGCTTAGTGGAGACCGTGCCGCCGGCGATCAGTACCTTGCCGTCGGACAGGAGCGTCGCCGTGTGGTCGATGCGAGGCGTTGACATAGACCCTGTGGCGGTGAAAGTGCCCGAGGTCGGGTCGTACACCTCGGCTGAGCTGAGGGCTCCGGAGGCGCCGAACCCACCCGCGATCAAGACCCGGCCGTCTTTGAGCAGCGTCGCCGTCTGACGATATCGGGCGGTCGTCATGTTGCCGGTGGCGGTGAAGACCCCAGTCAGAGGGTTGTAGAGCACGGCCGTCGATAGACCGTTCGCGCCGTTGCAGCAGCCGCCCGCGACCAGCACGCGCCCGTCCTGAAGAGTCGTTGCCGTATGGAAGTAACGAGGCGAGAGCGAGCCCGTTGCCGTAAAGGGCGGAGGCACGACTGCCGCGGTCGTGGCTGCAACCGAGGGTGTGGGGCTGGGCGACGATTTCACGGCAGGAGCGCCGCCGCCAAAGCAGCCGGCGGTGGCGAGCGTAAGAGCCATACCGGCCAGGGCCAGCCGGACGAACCGTGACACGGATCCCTGGAGCCTGTGCGGAGGGCTGATACGGCGGCCGGCCTGGCTGGCTATGGCCGGTGCGGTGGTCGTCAACTCGATGCTTTCCTCGATGTAACTCGAACCTCGAGACCCACTGAACCGCGAGGGCGGGCAGTCGGTGATCGTCCCCAACGGGGGCCAGTCTAGCATCGGAACCCCGTCTTTCCGGTTCAGCGGTAGCCTTTTGCCATCGATCGGCGCCAATCCGCGATAATCAACGCAGCCGGTTCGAGCCCATCTCAATAACTGCCTTGTCGATCCGAGGCGAAACACGGGCGTCGAAAGCGAATCGACCGGAGGGGTATCGAGAGGACCTCGCCAGGACGAGCTTGGTACCGGACATTGAGAGGATGGAACGATGAAGAGGGCTCTATCGATCGCAGCCGCACTCGCGATAGCGGGTTGCTCCAGCGGGGCCACCGCAACACCTGCTGGTCCAAAGGCCACGCCTACGCCGCCGCAGATCACGATCCTCTATTCGGGCAAGTCGAATGTGGATCCGTATTGGGTCACCGTCACCAAGGCCGCTGCGGCTGAAGCCGACTCCAAGGGCATCGACTTCATCGACGTGAGCGCCGGCAACAACGAATCGGCGAAGCAGGTTCCGCCCGTAACCGCTGCTCTGGCCAAGCTCAAGAAGCCCGCGGTGCTGGTCATCGGCGCCGTTGACGCGGCCTCGTTCACCGACACCATCGCCGCGGCCAAGGCCGCCGGTATTCCGGTCCTGGCCGTGGAGACCGATTTAGCCAACCCGTATGTCTCGGGGCTGGTCCAGACGGACAACACCTCGGGTGGCAAGCTCATCGGCGGCCAGATCTGCAAGTTCACCGGCGGCAAGGGCACCGCCCTGGTCATGGGTGGAGTTCTTGCGGATCCAGCTGGGGACGCTCGCAAGAACGCGGTCCAGACGGCCGTGGAGGCCTGCGGCATGGTCAGCAACATCCAGTACGGTGACTTCGACTTCGCGAAGGAAGTCGTTCTGGCGACTGCGGCTTTGAGCACGATCAAGGACCTTGACGCGATCTTCGTTCCGAACGGCGATGGCGCGGCGGCCGTCGCGAAGCTCGTTAGCGACCAGCGCAAAACCAAGATGGTGGGTGTTTTCGGCTTCGACGGTAGCCCGGCCGAGATCGTCGCCATCCAGGGCAAGATCGAGGTAGCGACCGTCCTTCAGGATGGCTCCGGCATCGGCAGGGTAATCGTTGACGAAGCGGCCCAGCTTGCAGCCGGGAGCAGGGTGCCGAAGTCGGCGCAGGTCATTCCGACGCTGATCGACCAGGCAGACGTGGCGTCCTATAAGTCGACCGCCCCAGTCCAGTCGACGGCCCCAGTCCAGTCGACGGCCCCCAGCCAGTCCGCGTCCTCCAGCCACTCGACGGCCCCCTGAATCGTCACCATCTGAACCTCACGCAAGGAAACTGCCGGCCGATGAACTCGGCCGACAGCCTTGTTGAGGACCAGATTTCGTGGACCCAGATTCACCTCTGAGATCGAGCTCCAGAACTGTTGACGCTTCCTCTGACGCCGGCAGCAGCCGTTTGACGCATGGTCGAACGCGGACTTGTTGTGTCGAGCGCACCCTGCCTTGACCCGTGAGCCCCCGGCGTTGATCGTGTCAGGCCAGCCAGATCCGATCGCAAGCGGTGAGCCGATTGAACCTAGCGACGCCACGTGAAGGGGCTCGCTCGCCCCGGACCAGACGCCACCGGACCCGAGCCGCCCTCGGCTACATCGCCTTCTACGCGATCATCGCCTTGCTGGTCGGAGAAACGTGGCTCCTCGGCGTGACTGGTGGAGCGAGCCCGAATCTGCCCGGTGGATCCGGCGGCCGTCAAACGGAACTGATAGAAGGGCTGACCGACGGCCCATCGGGAATGGGCTCCGATGGCACCGGCGCTAGCGTCGGCGGCACGGACGGCACCGGCACGGCTGCGACAGGCGCCACCGCACCCGATCAACCCGGCCGGCCTGGCAATCCCCGGCAGCCGAGAACCGTCCGACCGACCATGCCCGGCTCCCCGTTCTCGAGCCCATTTGGGTCGCCCGTCGCCACCGACACGCCGCTCCCCACCGACACGCCGCTCCCGACGGACACTCCTGTCCCGACGGCCCCACCGCCACCGCCTACAGACACTCCCGTCCCGACGGCCGCTCCGGCAGTTCCGGCAGCTCCGCCGGCGCGCTAATCAGGCGGCCAGGCCGGCGGCGAGAGTCAAGGCGCTACGGGCCCGGTTCAGGATGTAGAGGTGATACCCCGGCGCGCCGTGAGCGAGCAGGTCGCGAATCTGGCTGAGTGCCCAGTCGATCCCTACCGCCTCGATGATTTCCGGCTGGTCGCCGGCAGATTCTATGCGCGTGACCAGTCGCGTCGGCAAATTGGAACCGCAGATGGCGGTGATACGTGTGATCTGCTTGAGAGACAGGGCCGGCATGATGCCGGGCACGATCGGAACGTCTATGCCTGTGGCTCGGCAGCGGTCGACGAAGCGGTAGTAGGCGTCGTTGTCGAAAAAGAGCTGAGTCGTGACGAACGACGCGCCGGCATCGACCTTGAGCTTCAGGTTGGCCAGGTCCGTCTCCATGGACTCAGCCTCGGGATGCTTCTCCGGATATCCGCCGACGCCGAGGCACAGGTCCGGATGAAGTCCCTTGAGCAGGGTGACCATGTCGCTGCCGTAGCGCAGGTCGTCCTTGAAGGCCGTTTCGGCCGACTCACCATTCGGGAGGTCGCCCCGCAGAGCCATGATGTTGCGAATACCGCGCCGGTAGTGATCCTCGGCGACCGCCGCGATCTCGGCCCGCGTGTGGTCCACGGCCGTCAGGTGGGGCATCACGGTAAAGTCGAACTCATCGCGCAGCAGGGCTGAGACCTGCGCGGTTCGCTGCTGAGTGCTGCCGCCCGCGCCGTAGGTCACCGACACGAAGTCGGGCTCGATGCGCTTGAGCGCGGCGGCGGTTCGACGCAGGGCTTCGACGCCGTCCTCGTCCTTGGGTGGGTAGAACTCGAGTGAGCGCAGCGGACGCCCCTCGGTCAGGAGTTTTGAGATCAGCCGGTCGGACATGGCTTCGAATGATAGGGCCAAGGGGCCGCTCAGTTGCCCCGACCGGGCCGCAACAGCTCAACGAAGGCCGCCGAGTCGGTGATGGGCGCGGGGTGGCGCAGGCCCGGCAGAACGATCCGCCGCGAGTCCGGGATGCGGACGCTGAGTGCGTCGGCTATCGGCGCGTACAGCGGGTCCGAGTCACCGCCCGTGACCAGGGTGACGGGACACGCGATGCCGGCCAGTCCGGCGGGGTCCAGGCCCGACATGGACGTGTCCGCGAGAGCCCCGGCGCCGTCAGCCTCGACCACGGCCCGTTGAGGTGCAGGCAGCCGATCCCAGTACTCGTCGCCGGCCACGGCTCGGAGGAAAGTCTGAGTGGCGGCCGCGGCTCCACCACTTGCGAACGCCGCGGCGACGTCGCGATGAACCGAAGCGAGGCGGGCCAGATGCCGAGGTTCGGCGAGGGGCAGGTACGGCGGCTCGTAGGCCACGACCGACGTCACTCTCTCGGAGTGGCGCGCGGCCAGCTCGAGGGCCAGCAGCGCCCCGAAGCTGTGGCCGAAGACGGCGGTTCGTTCCGTGCCCGTGCCGTCAAGTACGTCGACGATGTCGGCGATGTGGCGGGCGATCGACACGGGACCCGGCGTCTCCATGCGGCTGGCTCCGCTTCCCCTGCGATCCATCAATACCACTCTCATATCGTCGCGCAGAAGGCCGGCAAGTCGGAGGAGTTGGCCGGAGGTCGACACGGTGGCGTGGAGCATCAGCAAATTCGGCGCCGTTGCGTCGCCCAGAATCCTGACCGCGAGGGGCTGACCGTCGTCGGCGCGGATCGCGGTTGTGCCCATGAGTGAGGGGCGTCGGCCCGCGGCTCCGACCAGGCCACCCAGCGAGCGGCGGAGCAGCTTGCCGTTGGCGGAGCGGGGCAGTTCGGGCACGGCGACGAAGCGCCTTGGCACCTTGAACGAGGCCAGCCGCTCACGCCCGAAAACACGCAAGTCATCGTCCGTGGGGCTGGTTCCGGGTCGGTAGACGACCAGGGCGACCGGCACCGAGCCCCACTCCTCGTCTGGCATGCCCGTGACCGCAACGTCGGCGATGGCCGGATGGGCCGCCAGGACGGCCTCCACTTCGGCCGGGGCCACGTTCTCGCCGCCCGAAACGATCATCTCGTCGCGCCGGCCGACGACTTGAAGCAGCCCGTCTGCGTCGATGCGGCCGAGGTCGCCGGTATGGAGCCAGCCGTCGCGATCCAACGCCGCGGCCGTAAGATCCGGGTCGCCCTCGTAGCCGTCAAATACCATGGGGCCGCGGACCACGATCTCGCCCACGTCGTCGTGGCGGTCGAGGCCATGCTCGGTGGCGGCGCCGTTGGTTACGCGGCCGTCCGCGACCGCCGTGGCGTCCGGATACGCGATTCGCACATTCACGCCGGGCATGGGGCGGCCGCCCACGACCACGCCGGACGCCGTTTCGGTCAGGCCGTAGGACGGCAGCACGGGCCAGCCGGCGACTGTGGCTGCGGCGACGAGCGCAGCGGGAATGGGGCCGCCGCCGAGGATCACGGCGCGTAGTTGCGGCGGCGTCGTCACGTTCGAGTCCAGGAGGCGGGTCAGTTGCGTCGGCACGAGCGAGACGTGGCTGACGGCGATGCCTGCGTCGGCGGCGGCGGCTATGTCTTCCGTGAGCGAGCCGCGCGGAACCACGACGGGCACTCCGGCGCGTGCGGCCCTAACGACGATGCCGATGCCGGAGACGTGGGCCATGTTCAGCGACAGCAACCAGGCGGTCGCGGGCGGCAGCACGGCCGACCAGGCCGCGGCGCTGGCCTCGAGCTGGCTGCGAGTCAGCCGGACGAGCTTGGGGCGACCGGTGGTTCCCGAAGTGGTCACGATCACAGCGAGGCCGGGCGTGGTTGGGATGGCGTCGGACGACGAATCGGCGGGCAACGAACCAGCGGTCGCGCGCGCGACCGACTGGATCGACGATCCGGAGACGATGGCCCGAAGCCGGGCGGCTGACGAGATGACGTCGATTTCGGGTGCGGTCAGGCGCGGCGCGATAGGCACGGCCACGATCCCGCTTCTGAGACACCCGTGGAAGGCGGCGATCGTTGCAGCGGATGAGGCGGCGATGAGCCCGACTCGATCGCCCGACCTGATGCCGAGCTCGCTCAGTTTGGCGGCGAAGCCTTCGGCTCGACGATGAAGCTCGGCATTCGACCAGACCGTGCTGCCGTCGAGCACGGCCGGCGCGTCATCCCTCACGTCCATCGGCCGCTCCGCTCAACGGCATAGCGATCCAGGGCCGTCTCATTCAGTTCGATTCCAGCCGGTACGATCATCCTGCCGCGGGCGATCGCGATCGGCCGCACCAGGAGATCGGACTCGAGGAGATCGGCCGTGGCGAGGCCGTGAGCCGGTCCGACCGGCAGAGTCGCAGCGACGGCCAACGCGACGGCGATGCCCACGCCCGTCTCGAAGAAAGTGGAAATCACGACGGCAATTCCCGCCGCACTGGCCAGGGACGCGATCGCCACCGCCGCGTCCGGGCCGCCGACTCGAGCGGGCTTTACGACCAGTACGTCGGCGGCCCGGGCCTCGATCAGCGCGCGCGCCGCCTCGACGGACGTGACGGATTCGTCGGCCGCGATCGCCACGGGCGACTCGGCGCGGAGTGTTGCGAGCGCTTCGGCGAACGCAGCCGTGGCGGCCGGTTCGGCGACCGCGCCACTCCCCGCCGCCACGCCACTCCCCGCGGTGATCGGCTGCTCGACGAACTCGATGCCGTGTTCGGCGACCGCACGCAGATTCCCCGGTGCGTCGTCGGCGTCCCAGGCCCCGTTCGCGTCGAGTCGCAGCCGTGTGTTGGGGCCGATCGCCGCGCGAACCGCCCCGACCCGCGCCGCCAGCTCGGCCGTGGATCGTTCCGTGCCCACTTTCATCTTGAGCGTCTCGAAGCCGGCCGCGACCGCCGCCCCTGCCTGGGCCACTATCTCGTCAAGCGGCCCGGCGCCGAGGAATGCGTTCACCGCCACGGAACGACCCGCAACGCTCGACGGCCACTCGAAGACGGCGGCCGATTCGGGCGTTCGCCCCTCGCCGAAGCTCACGGACCCGTCGGCCCGACGCTGCCTCACGATCCACGAATCGCACTCCGTCCACAGACCCGCGGCCGTCGCCACCGGCCGCCGGAACGGAATCCGGACGTGTATGGCCTCGGCCGCCTCGACCGCGCCATGCCGCAATTCGGCGGAGGACACGGTAATGCTCATCGCACCGCCAGCCCCACCGCGAATAGCACGCCGTAGAGCAGCGACATCCGCGCCGTTCCTTTCAGCACCACGTTGAGCCGCCGCCGGTTCGTGCCCGCTCCGACGGCCGCCACTTCGCGCGCCAGCGGCCGTGCCATCAGCAGCGCGGCAACCGCCAGCAACACCGACGGCCGAGCCAGGCCCATCGCCAGCATCGCCACAGGCACAACGATCCCAACGAGCAACGTCGCGAAGTACTCGGCCTTGGCGAATCGCTCGCCGCAGATGACCGCCAGCGTGCGCTTGCCGGCCGCGCGGTCTGTCGGGATGTCGCGCAGGTTGTTCACGATCAAGATGCCGGTCACGAGCGCACCGATCGGGCAGGCCGCGAGCAGGTACGCCGTCTCGACCGTGAGCGACTGCAGGTAGGCGGTGAGACCCGTGGCCATCAGACCGAAGAAGGCAAACACGAAAACCTCGCCGAGACCCTTGTAGCCGTAAGGCCACGGCCCGCCCGTGTAGGCGAGCAGAGCCACCACCGCCAGCGCCCCCAGGACGAGCATCGCCGGGCCGCCGACCCAGGCCAGGTAGAGCCCGATCAGGGCCGATGCCCCCACGACGGCGCCGATCCCCACTTCGATCTGCCGCTCGCTCAGCAGCCCTGCCGCCGCGACCCGCAGCGGTCCCGTTCGGTCGGGCGTGTCCGCGCCACGACGGAAGTCGGCCAGGTCGTTGGCGAAGTTCGCGGCGATCTGGAGCAGCAGTCCCACGGCCAGACATGCGGCCGCAGTGTCGATGCGGAAGGCTGCTCCCGCGCCGAAGGCCACACCGAGCCCAACCAGCACGGGTCCGATGGCGGCGGGCAGCGTGGCCGGTCGAGCCGCCATGATCCAGATTCGGACGGCCGAAGGGCGCCCGCCCGACACGTTACTGGCGCCGGTTGCGCCGGTTGCGCCGGTTGCGCCGGTTGTGCCGGGCGCGTTGGCCAAGTCGCCCACGTCGCCCGAGCCGGGCGTCATCAAGGCCGCCGCGGAAAGCGCCGGAAGTCGGGCTTGCGCTTTTCGAGGAAAGCGGTCGAGCCTTCGTGCGCTTCGTCGGTCGTGTAATACAGCCCCGTCGCGTTGCCCGCGAATTCCTGCAAGCCGGCAAGGCCGTCGGTCGCCACCAGGAAAGCCGACTTCAAGAAGCGAATCGCGGTGGGGCTCATGGCCAGGATCTCGTCCGCCCAGGCGACGCCTTCGTCCAGCAATCGATCCTGCGGCACGACCTTGTTCACAAGTCCCATCGCCAGCGCCTCGGCGGCGTCATAGCGACGGCACAGGAACCAGATCTCCTTGGCCTTCCTGTCGCCCACGAGCCTCGATAGCAGGCCGATCCCAAATCCGGCGTCGAAGCTGCCGACCTGTGGCCCCACCTGGCCGAAGATCGCATTCTCCGAGGCGATCGAGAGGTCGCAAACAATGTGCAGGACGTGGCCGCCGCCGATGGCAAAACCGTTGACCAGAGCGATGACCGGAATCGGCAGGGAGCGGATCTGGCGCTGCAGATCGAGCACGTTGAGTCGGGCCAGGCCGTCGTCGCCGACGTATCCGCCGCGACCTTTGACTCGCAAGTCCCCGCCCGAACAAAACGCCATGTCGCCCGCGCCGGTCAGCAGGACGCAGCCGATCGTGGCGTCGTCACGGATGCGGCGGAAGGCGTCGATGAGTTCGGCGACAGTCAGCGGCCGGAAGGCGTTGCGGACTTCGGGTCTGTCGATCGTCACGAGGGCGATGCCGGTACCCGAATGTTCGTAGCGGATGTCGCGGTATTCGGCGACCGACCGCCACTCGATGGGCGTCGCGGGCGATGTCATTGACGGCTCCTTTCGGACGAGGGCGGGGCGAGGAGAGGGGCGGCCTGCCGGCGGGCTACGGGTCGGGCGAGGAAATCCAGAATCAGGCCGGTGACGGCGGCCGGTTGCTCGCGGTGTGGGGCGTGGCCGGCACCTGCGACGACGGCCAGTTCGCCGCCGCGAATTCCGCGGGCGATGGACTCGGCCCTCGGCAGGCCCACTTTGTCCAACTCCCCGGCGATCACGAGAGTGGGCGCGGCCACTGAGCCCAGTCGGCCGTGGAGCGGCTCCATGGAGGCCTGACCGGCGCCGCGCAACGATGCGGCCAGGGCATGCGGCCGGCAACGCAGCCGCTCCGCATGGTGACGGGCCCTGACCTCCGAAGGCAACGACTGCTCCGAGGCGAAGATCGGCAGGTTCTCCCAGCGGTCTACGAAGGCCGCGATGCCGTCGCGTTCGACGAGCTGGGCCAGCTCCTCATCCGAGGCGCGACGGGCGGCCCGAAGCTCCGGGTCGGCGATGCCGGCCGACGGACTCTCCAGGATCAGCCGCGAGACCACATTCGGCGTGGTGACGGCGAGGCGCAGCGCCACTCGCGCCCCCATCGAATAGCCCATCACAGTTGCCGGGGCGAGGCGCAGGCGCCGCAGGATCGCGACGATATCCGCGGCCTGACGTTCTATGGCGTGCCGTTCCGGATCGGTCGGGGAGTCGGAGTTGCCGTGGCCCAGGAGATCGACGACGACGGTGGTTGCGACGCGTCGCAGCTCGGTCAGCAGCGGCGCCCAATTCGAGCCGCGGCCGGTAAACCCGTGGATGAGCAGCAGCGGCGGCCCCGATCCCTCGACGCGGACGTTGTAGCAGGCGCCGTCGGCGGTGATCTGGGTCATGGCCGCGTCCCCGCCCCGAGCGTGTCCAGGGCCGAAGCCACGGCCGCTGCCGCCTCGTGGTGGAGTTGGGCGTTGCGGGCACGATCCGTTCGCAACTCTACGACGCGTAGTCCGGTTCCACGGAGTTCCGTGTCGATGGCAATGCGCAGGTCGGTCGGACTGCCCGGCTCGACCAGCCTGTGCCGGAAGCCGATCGAGCGGACGATCGCCCCCAAATCGATGCTGTGCGGCGTGCCGAACAACTCCTCGAAATGCTCGGGCAACCCGGCACCGGGCGCGGAAGTCCTGGCCTGAGCTAGCAGCGAGAAGATGCCGCCGCCGTCGTTGTTGATCAGAACAACGAGCAGATCCGGCTTCGCCAGCCGGGCCGTGACGAGCGCGCCGACGTCGTGCAGGAACGAGACGTCGCCGACGACGAGCGCAACCGGGCCAATGGAGCCGGCGGCCGAGCCCAAAGCCGTCGAGACGACGCCGTCGATACCGTTGGCTCCGCGGTTCGACATCACTCGCAACGGGCTCTCGCGTGACGGCAGCCAGTCGTCCAGATCGCGAACTGGCATCGAATTGCCGGCCCAGAGGATCGAGCCGGCGGGCAGCAGCTCGGCCAGCGCCCGGAGCGGTGTGCCTTCGAACGGTTCGACCAGCCCGGCGAGCCACTCCGACAGAGCCTTCTCGGCGGTCGACTCGGCGTCGAGCCAGTCGCGCGTCCAGCCGCCGGCCGCAGTATCGGCCGCGGTGCCGGCCGCACCCGTGGCGCTCGCTTCGGCAGCCTCGGCGGTGCCCCGCACCTCATCGGCGAGCGCCGCCGCCGTCCAGGCCACGTCGGAGTGGATGAAAGTGGCGGGCACGAGCGCCGACTCCCGCCAGCCGCCGTCGCCGTCGATCGCGATGAGTGGCGCGGCGGACGTGCGAAAAAGCTCGGTCAGTGGCTTGGACGTGGGCATGGCCCCGAACCGGACGATCAGCTCCGGGCGATGAGCGTCGAGCCACGTGCCCGGTCTGACGAGGTGATCGGCGTGAGTCATAACCATGGAGCGGTCGTGACCGCCGGCCCGCAGCCCCGAAAGCGGATCGGCGAGGATCGGGAAGCCCGTGGCGGCAGCGAGACAGGCAATCGGCTCGTGGGTGGCCGGGTCGTCCAGTGGCCCGGCCACGATGAGTCCCCGTTCGATCGACGACAGCCGACGAGCCAGGGCGGTCAGCTGTTCCTCGTCGAGATGGCGCCGGCCCTGGAGGGTCGACGCGAATGCGGTGCCCGAGGACGCCCCGGCCCCGGCCATCGGCGCCACCGCGCCCAGATCGCCAGCCGGGATGAGCGGCTCGCGGAGCGGCAGGTCGATCTGGACCGGCCCGGCCGGCCCCTCCGATGCAGTGGCCACAGCCCGCGCCGCCACGAACCGGGCGTTGGCGACGCCGTCCGGCGCCGTCGAGTCCAGGTCCAGCCGCACGAACCACCTGGCATGCGATCCGTACAGGTGGTTCTGGTCGATGGTTTGCGGCGCGCCGCGATCGAGCAATTCGTCCGGACGATCGGCCGTCAGCACCACCAGCGGTACTCGCGCCAGGGAGGCCTCGACGACGGCCGGAGCGAAGTTGACGACCGCGGTGCCGGACGTGGCCAGCAGTACAACGGGGCGTCGGGTGGTTCGGGCGAGGCCAAGGGCGAAGAAGCCGGCGGAACGCTCGTCGATCAAAACCTGGACGTGGACGCCGGCGTGGGCCCGAAGCGCCAGAGCGACGGGCGTCGACCGCGATCCGGGACAGACGATGGCGTCGCGGATTCCCGCAACGACGAGCTCATCGACGAAGGCGCGCAGGGCTCCGGATTCGCCGCTCAACGTTCACCCTCCAGCTGGCCCAGTGCCGCCGCGAGGGTCCGCAGCTTGATCGTGGACTCGTCCCATTCGCGGTCCGGATCCGAGTCGGCCACGATGCCGCATCCCGCGAACAGGGCCGCACCACTGCCGCGGACGAGCCCGCAACGCAGGGCCACCATCAACTCTCCGTCGCCGTTGGGGCTGAGCCAGCCGATCGGCCCGGCGTACCAGCCACGTTCAAAGTCCTCGTGTTCGTCGACCATCGCCAGAGCCAGGTCCCGCGGTTCGCCGCCCACCGCCGGAGTTGGGTGGAGCAGTCCAGCGAGGCCGAGCAGCCCGTCGTCACCGCGCACCGAGCCGGTGAATTCGGTGACCAGATGCTGGACGTGGCGCAGCCGCAGCACACTCGGCCGAGCCGCGACTTCGAGGCGCTCCGAAATCGGTTCGAGCTGGCGCCGGATGGTCCGCACCACGACCGCGTGTTCCTCGCGCTCCTTGTCGGAGGTCATGAGTTCGGCGGCCAGGGCGTCGTCCTCCGCCGGCGTCGCTCCTCGACGAGTCGAACCGGCGATCGCGACGGTCCGATAGGCCCGCCCATCGGTGCGCGCGAGTCGTTCCGGCGTGGCGCCCATGAACGTTGTAGCGCCGCGATGAAAAGCGAAGACGCTGCTCTCAGCGGAGGTCACGGCGAGACGGCGAAGGGCCGAGGGCACGTCCAGCGGAGCGGTGGCGGTGAGCCCTAGCCGGCGGGCAAGCACGACTTTGTCGAGGCGGCCGCGACCGACTGCCCCGGCGATCAGCCCGACGGCGTGGCGCCAGTGCTCGCGATCGGGCGTCTGTGCATCGATTGCGAGGGGTACGTCGGCGCCCGATTCTGCGGCTGAAGTCGCCAGATCTGATGCGCTGGCGGCCAGCTCCGAAGCGCGGGCGGCCAGCCGAGGCCAGGCCACCGATCCGTCGGCGCCGCCCGACCGGCCCATTGCCCCCGACGCGTCTGGGGCCGCCGCACTCACCGTCGCGGTCGTGAGCCAGCTGCCATCGCCCGACCGCAAGGCCGTTAACGACGGCAGTATCAGCGACGCGGCTCTGAACGGACTCCACTCCCCGTCTGCGGCCGGTACCCTGCCCGAGAAGCCCAGCCCGCCCATCAGCACCGGGCCTATGCCACGGAGTGCGCCGTGTCGCCTGGCGTCGCCGGCCCCGGACCCGGTGGCGCCCGCCACGCCCGCGGCAGCGGCCACGCCCGCTACGTTTGCCGCGCCCGCCACAGATACGAGCCCGCGAAAGGCGGCCGCAGCCTCGCCGAACCGCTCTGGTCCGGCCGGCTCCACGGCCCATGCCCTACCGATGCCAACGAGCGCGAAGTCCTCGCTCGGCCGGAGCCAGAGCGCGCATTCGAGCCCCGCTTCGACGCCCGCCGCGTACAGGGAAATGGGATCGAACGGTTCCACGGCCGAGTTCGTCACGCTGAGCCGGCCCGTCGCAGCCACGCCAGTCCCCGCAGCCACGCCACTCCCCGAGGCGCGCGCCACCGTCACGGTGCCACCTCCGGGAAGCTCGGCCAGTCCCGCCACTCCGCCGCGATCCGCTGCTCAGGTACGCCTGCGCTCCGCAGCAGCACGGCGCGCAGAGTCGGGTAAGCATCCTCCAGGCGGCCCGGGTGCCTGGCCTGCAGCCAGCTGGCCACCACCTCGTCCAGCGCCCCGAACCAGGCCACGCTCGTAATCCGGGTGTCGAGCGGCGCGATCGTTCCGGCCGCGACCGCCTCGTCCAGGTAACCCTGGATCAGCCGCGCGAAACGGTCGTGGAGGTCGTTGAGTTCGGTTTGGAAGCCGCGCCCCGCGCCGCCGGCTTCGAAGAAGAGTCGGGCCATGGTCCGGTGGCCCGCGAACACCTCAAGGACCGTTCGAAGAGCGGCTTCGGCCTTCGCGATCGGGTCGGGTTCGGCTCCGACGACACGTTCCACCTTGTCGACCAGCTTGTCGGCAGTCGTCCGCATCAGCTCGCGAAAGATCGATTCCTTGTTGGGAAAGTGGAAGTAGATGCCGCCCTTGGAGACATCGGCCGCGGCGGCAATGTCGTCGATTGCCGTGTCGCGATAGCCCGTGCGGGTGAAGGCTTCGAAGGCGCCGTCGAGAATCGACTCGCGGCTTGCGGCTGCCCGATCCGCCGGCGTTTGCTGGCGACGTGCCAATTCAGCTCTCCGACATTCGTTCGAACCGACCCTCACAACCGACCGACTGGTCGGTCGGTTACAACGGAGATGCTATTGGCGGGAACCGGCGGGCGCAAGGCACATACGGCGCCGTCTCACAGGCCGGCCAACTCGCCTGTGTCGGGCAACGGCGCCTCGCTGGGTGGCGTTGAGACTGACACAACGACCACGCCGACGAGAGTCGCCGCCGCGCCCGCCAGATCGAGCAGAGTGAGTGGCTCGCCGAGCATCAGCCACGACGAGATCAGGCCGACGACGGGGACGGTGAGAAAGCCCATCGTGGCGGTAAGCGAGCTGAGCGCCCGCGACACGGATTGCGCGAGCCAGTACGCCAGAGCCGTCGCTATCGGGCCGCTGTAGATGATGGCGGCTATGGCGGTCGGCGACCAATTGATGGTCCTGCCGCCCTCGAGCGTCAGCGCCAGCACGGCCAGCGGCACGATCGCAACCAGCAGTTGCCACGGCATCAGGCTGAACGGCGTGCCGTGCCACTCGTGGCGGCGAAGGTGGATCGTCGTGAGGGCCCACATGACCGCACTCACTAGCAACGCTGCGCTGCCGAGCAACTGGCCCGGTGATCCCCAATCGATCGATTGAGGGCTAAGGAGCAGGCCGATGCCGGCGAGGCCGATGAGGAGACCCGCGACCTGCCTCCGGGCGCCGCCGGCGCGAAGACTCGATAGCTGGAAGAGTCCCACCCACAGAGGCATCGTGTAGACCAGGATGGAAGAGCGGCCGGCGGCAACGAGCTGCAGCGCGAGGTTCATCAAGGCGATGGCCGCGGCCATCTGGCCTAAGCCGACAGACAGGATGACCGGCAGGTCGCGGCGGTCGGGGAGCTTCAGGCCGCGACGGACGGCCAGTATCGCGACGATGACCACGAGCCCGGTGGCGACTCGCAGCACGCCGTATGTGAACGGCGGCAGGTCGCGCAGGCCGATCTTGGTAATCGGCCAATGGGCTCCCCATACGAGGCCGAGGCAAAGCAGCAGCAGATACGGACGGAACCGCTCGTCGAGCTTCGATCGGATCGAGGTCATCGCCGAACCATAGCCCATGGCCCGCGCCCGAGCGAGCGGCGCTCTAAGCGCGATGCCGCAACGCCGACACGGTTCCCCGCCGCGCCGTCGGTTAGCCCTCGAACGCTGGTGGCTGTAGCATCGACGCGATATGGCGAAGAAATCCCCAGCCCCATCCAAACCGGCCAAGCCATCCAAACCGGCCAAATCGGCCAAATCGGCCGACCCGGCCAAATCGGCCGACCCGGTCGACCCGGCCAAACCGGTCGACCCGTCCCTTCCGGAGGCCACGGGCCTCACCTCGTCCGAAGCCGCACAACGGCTGCGGCAGGACGGCCCCAACGCGCTCGGCAGCGAAGGTCACCGCGGGCCGCTGGCGGTCCTGATCAGCCAATTTGCCAGCCCTCTCGTCCTGATCCTGGTCGCCGCCAGTGCCGTGAGCATGGTCGTCGGCGATCGCGTCGAGGCCGGCATCATCCTCGCGATCGTGGCCATGAGTGCGCTGCTCGGCTTCGTCCAGGAGGCTCGTTCGGAAGCGGCCGTCGCCGCGCTCCAGGCCCGTCTGGCCCTGCGGGCCACGGTTGTCCGCGACGGCAAGCAGCAAGAAATCATGATCCGCGAGGTCGTTCGAGGCGACCTTGTCGTCCTGGGCGCCGGCGATATCGTGCCTGCGGACGCGCGCCTGGTCGAGGGCAATCATCTGTTCGTTGATGAGTCGTCGCTGACCGGCGAATCGGCCGCGGCCCTGAAGAACCCTATGCCCGGAACTCTCGATCCGGACAAGGACGAGGATCGGGCCGGGTTGGCCTTCTTCGGGACGAGCGTTGTTAGTGGTACCGGCAAGGCTGTGGTCACCGCCACCGGCGCTCGGACCAGCTACGGAGCGATTGCCCACCGGCTCGCCGAGCGGGCCCCCGAAACCGACTTCCAGCACGGCGTTCGGGCCTTCAGCATGCTGATCGGCCGCGTAACCCTGATCCTGGTCGTGGGCGTGTTCGCCATCAACGTGGCTCTCCACCGGCCGCTCTTCGACGCCCTCCTATTCTCGATCGCTCTCGCGGTCGGACTGACGCCTGAACTGTTGCCGGCCATCGTGACCCTCAACCTGACCCGCGGCGCTCGGGTGCTTACCGCCCACGGTGTCCTGGTCAAGCGTCTGCCCGCGATCCAGAATCTCGGCAGTATCACAGTCCTGTGCACCGACAAGACGGGCACTCTTACGCTCGGCAAGCTCGAGCTGGTGAAGGCCGTCGGGGTAGACAAGGACGACGCCGACGAGGCCTCGAACGCCATCGGGCTCGCCTACCTCAACAGCCATTTCCAGGCAAGCTTCGTGAACCCGCTCGACACGGCCATTCTGGCGAGCGCCCCCAAGCCGCCCGATCTGAAGTCATATCGCAAGCTCGCCGAGCTGCCCTACGACTTCAACCGCCGAATGCTCAGCGTGGTCGTCCAGCGCGGCACGGAGCCGCCGATGCTGGTTACGAAGGGGGCTCCGGAGGCAGTTGCCGCGGTCTCGACGAACGTCCGCGAGGATCACACGGCGCGACCGATCAAGACCGCCGAACACAAGAGGCTGGCGAAGCTGGTTAACGACTCCTCGGCCGACGGATTCCGGCTGGTGGCGGTCGCCTCGAGGGCGCTGACGCCGGCCGAGATGGCAGGCGACATCAGTCACGCTTCTAGTCTCGAGCACGATCTCACCTTTGAGGGCGTGATCCTCTTCAGCGACCCACCCAAGCCGGATGTGGGAGCGGCGATCGCGGATCTGGCGCAACAGGGCATCGCCCTCAAGATCATTACCGGCGACAACGACCTTGTGGCTCGCCACGTGGCCGGTCTGGTGGGGTTACACGTCGACGGTGTCCTGACCGGCGATCAGATGCGGAAGCTGACTCACCCGGCCCTGGTCGCTCGTGCTCAGCGAACCACCATCTTCGCCCGCGTGGACCCGGACCAGAAGCTCCAGGTGATCCGGGCTTTGCGCGAATCGGGCCATGTCGTCGGCTACATGGGCGATGGCATCAACGACGCCCCTGCGCTGCATGTCGCCGACGTGGGCATCAGCGTCGACAACGCCACCGACGTGGCTCGCTCGGCGGCCGACATCATCCTGCTCGAGCCCAGCCTCGCCGCCATCTCCCAGGGCGTCACCGAGGGGCGGCGGACGTTCGCGAACACTCTCAAATACATCCGAATGGGCACCAGCTCGAACTTCGGCAACATGATCAGCATGGCCGGCGCCGCCCTGCTGCTGCCGTTCCTGCCCATGACACCGGGCCAGATCCTGCTCAACAACCTGATCTACGATGCCTCGCAAACGGCCATCCCGACGGACAATGTCGACGCCGACATGCAGGCCGATCCGGCTCGCTGGGATGTCCACGCCATCGAGCGGTTCATGGTCGTCTTCGGCCCCGTCTCGTCGATCTTCGACTACCTCACCTTCGGCCTGCTGCTCCTGCTGCTCGGCAATAACGAGAATTCGTTCCACACCGGCTGGTTTGTGGAGTCGCTCTTCACTCAGATCCTGGTCGTGCTGGTAATCCGCACCCGATTCACGCCTTTCTGGCGGAGCCACCCCAGCAAGCAGCTCGTGGCGGCGATCATGGCAGCGCTGGCCGCGGCGGTGATCATCCCATTGAGTCCCCTGGGATCCATAATCGGCTTCGGGGCGCTGCCGTGGCAGTTCTGGCCGATTGTCGTCGCGATCGTCGCCGGGTACTTGACCCTCGTTGAACTGACCAAGTATTGGTTCGACCGGCGCGAGGCCCGACTCCATCCCACCGTTGCTGTCGGCCGTTCCGGCAGCGCCCACCCTTCAGGCAACGGCCACCGTTCCGGCAGCGCCCACCGTTCCGGCAACGTTGCCGCCCGGTAACTCTTCCCGGATGCAAGCCAGGACGCAGCCGCTGGGCCAGGCTGGCCGCCGGATCGGCAGTTACGGCCGAACCGTCGCGGTCATGATCGCCTGCATCGTCGCACTCACGGGTGTGCTCGGCTGCACGCCCAGACCAGATCTGGAATTCTCTCCCGCGACCCTGCCGGACGCTCAGGTCGGCGCCGCGTACTCCGCCACGATCACCGTTACTCAGGCCGCGACGCCGGTGGGCGACGCGTCGATCCGGGACGGCGCGCTTCCGGCAGGCCTGACCGTCGAGCTGGCCAAGACGCCCGAGAACACGATTCGGATTTCGGGAACGCCCACCGTCACCGGCACGTTCGAATTCGGCATCTACGTGTGGTGCTACGGCACGCAGGTCAATGGGCAGACGGCCACCCAGGAGTACACCCTGGTCGTCAAGTAGACGCGGGTAAGCTGCCCGGCCGAACGGCCGGCATGGGCCGGAGGGGGTTACTCCGTGGGCAGGCGTCGGCCGCAGTTGAAGCAGCTGGCCTTGCCGGTCGGGGTCCGCGTGTAGCCGCAGTTTGGGCATGCCGGGGTCGAATCAGCTTGCTGTGGCGCGGTTGCTTCGGCGACTCCCTGAGGCTGAGTAACGGATACGGCATCCTGAGACGGCGTCCCGGGCAGAGGTCGGCCGCAGTTGAAGCAACTGGCCTTGCCGGCTGGGGTTCGATCGTAGCCGCAGTTGAGACACGCAATTCCTGACGGCCGCGCTTGTTCAGGCATCCAACCGCCCGACGGAATCGCCTGGATCGCCGCCGCCTTAGCCTCGGCCGCCGCCCTTCTCTGTTCGATCAGTTCGGATGCCTGGTGAGCGTCCTCCTCGGCGCCCGCATCGTCGCCCTGGGCATGCTTGACCGAGGCCCGTTTCTCGAGCAGTTCGATGGGATCGTCGGAGAGGCGTATCGACCGGCCGAAGTCTTCGATCGCGCCGGCGAGATCGCCTGAAGCCCAACGGACATCGCCTCGGACTTCATACGGCATGCGCTCCGGCATGAGCGAGACGGCGGTTGTGGCGTTGACCATAGCTTCGCTGAGGTCGCCGAGCCACATCAGAGCCCGCGCTCGCATCATGTGGCCGAGAACTTTGTACTCGTTATTGAAGTTGACGAGGGAATTGGCTTCGCGGAGCAGGTTGGCCATCTGTTGAGCGTCGAGGTAGCTGAGGGCGCGCACGCCGGATATCTCGCCCGCAGAGCCTCCGCGGGAAAGCCACTGGTTGGTCATGGCAACGACGTCTGCGGGCGGCCTCTTCAATTCCAGCATCGCCTGGGCGAGTGCTCCGTAACCGCTGAGTTCTTCGGGATGAGATCGGACGAAGCCGCCAGCAAGTCTCTCCAGCAGCGGCCAGTCCTGAGCTTGCTCCGCCCGCTCGATGGCCGCCCAGGCGCGGTCGTGCCTGAACTTCCCGACGGCACGGAAGGTCCCGAAGACGGCTAGTCCGATAGCCGCGCCGGCGAGAGCCGCGCCCTCGGTCGCTATGCCATCGAAGGCATCGCCCTCGTTGACCCAATAACCCCCGCCCGGAGTTCTCGTGACCTGGTAGTAACTCCCCACATCCCACCTCTGCCTGGTAATGCTTCGCCAAGTTAGCACGTCGGCCGTCGGATCGAGGGGTGCAATCGGGAAGCCTGCACGGCGAGTCCCGAACGAGCGGAGGATGAGGATCCAGTCTCGCCCGAGGCGTAGTTGTCACCGCCGGCTCGGGTCCATTCGATGCCCGCCTATACTGGCCCGCATCCCGGCTTTGAGGCGCGTCTGAACATGACCAGGCAAGTTGAAGCCACCCTCCCCGGACTCACGACTCGCCAGGTTCCGCCACGAACTCTGGTGACAGTCCACGCGGCAGCTTTCGCCGCCTGCGGCGCAACCGGGCGCATCTCGCTCGCCATATCCTTTGAACCGAATGACGCTGCGCTCCCAGGGTCGAGCGGAAGGGAGTTTCTCGTTGACTGAGGTGACTTCGTCGGGCGGTCGCCGGTCCGCGGCCGTCCTCGACGCACGTGCCCGCGAGTTCAAAGCACTTGCCGGGGACCATTGGGACCTGCTGGTCGTCGGCGGCGGAATCACAGGCTGCGGAGTCCTGCTCGACGCTGCCAGCCGAGGGCTTCGGGCCGCCCTCATCGAGCGCGACGACTTCGCCGTCGGAACGAGCAGCCGTTCCTCACGCCTGATTCACGGCGGGCTGCGATACCTCGAGCAATTCCAGATCGGCCTCGTACGCGAAGCGCTACGCGAGCGTTCGATACTCTTGAAGCTGGCGCCCCACCTTGTTCGCCTCGAGCCGTTCCTCTTCCCGATCTACGGCGGCCCATTGGCCCGGCCCTTCTACGGCGCCGGGCTCACGATGTACGACTTGCTCGGAGCGTCGGCCGACGGCGGCTTCCATCGACACCTCTCTGTCGAGGAATCGCTCGCGGCGGTTCCCGACCTGCGCCGCAAGGGCCTTCGCGGCGCGTTTCTCTACCATGACGGGCAGGAGGACGACGCTCGGTACGCGGTGAGCGTCGTCAGGACCGCTCGCGGTATGGGCGCTCTGGCTCTGACCAGAGCGCGGGCCATCAGCGGCATCGAAGAAGGCGGACGCCTCGTAGGCTGCGTCGTCCGAGACGAACTCGGTGGCTCGGAATTCGAAGTCCGCGCAACCTCGGTCGTCGACGCTACGGGTGTATGGACCGGTCGGGCCGATGGGCCGTTCCCGGCGACCGCAAGACGACTGACGCAGCCCAGCCGCGGCGTTCACCTGGTGGTGCCGCGCGACCGAATCCCGAGTCGCTACGGTTTGACTCTGCGGATACCGCACCGTGTCTGCTTCCTGGTCCCCGAGCCCGACAGCTGGGTCATCGGTACGACCGACCACGAGGCCGACGCCCCTCCGGATCGCTCCACGCCGACGATCGCCGAGGTAGACGAGATCCTCGACAACGTAAACGGAAGTCTCGACGTGGATCTCAGCCGCAACGATGTCGCCGGGGCGTTCGCGGGCCTCCGGCCGCTGGCCACCGATCCTGGAGGAACACCGGGTTCGACGGTCAAGGCGTCGCGTGAACACCGGATTCGGACCGATTCGAACGGCCTGGTCCGGATCAGTGGCGGCAAGTACACGACGTACCGCCTGATGGCGCTCCAGGCCGTCGACGCAGCCCTCGGCTTTGCCGCGGCCAAGAAGCGGCCGTCCAGGACGCACGAGACCCCGATCGTCGGGTCAGCTACGCCGCTGGCGCTCGCCGCACTCGGGGCACGGTTGGCGACAGATGCCGGCCTCGAACGGTCCAGCGCCGACCGCCTGGTCGCTCGCTACGGCACCGAAGCTTCCGATGTGGTCCGCCTCGGCAAGGAACTGGGTCTGCTGAGACCGCTCGGGACCGGGCCCTCGCCGCTCGAGGTTGAGGTCGTCTGGTCGGTCCGTAACGAAAGCGCCCTGTCGGTCGACGACTTCCTTGCCCGCAGAACCAGATTGGCGCAAGAGCTGCCAGATCGAGCGGCGGCCGTGGCCAACCGCGTCGCGGAGCTGGCGGGTCCGGAACTGGGCTGGTCGGCGGCCGATCGAGACGCTGCCGTCCAGACCTACCTCCGCGAGGCCCACCGCGAGTACGACGTGCCTGAGGAGGGCTCCTGATGCCGGGGCCTCGCCGCGACTACGTGGCTGCGCTCGACCTCGGAACCTCGAGCAGCCGCTGCATCATCTTCGATCGGACGGGATCGCCGGTCGGTATCGCGCAACGCGAACATCGCCAAATCATGCCCCAGCCCGGGTGGGTCGAGCATGACCCGCTCGAGATCAACAGGCGGGTGGACGCGATCTTGCGGGGCGCGATGGCCGCGGCCGGCGTCCCGCCCTCGGATCTGGCCGCGGTCGGCATCACGAATCAGCGCGAGACCGCCGTTGTCTGGGACCGCAAGACGGGCCAGCCCATACACAACGCCATCGTCTGGCAAGACACACGAACGGCCGACATCTGCACTGAGCTGGCTCGCGACGGTGGGCAGGACCGCTTCCGTCCGAAGACGGGACTGCCGCTCGCGACGTACTTCTCCGGGCCTAAGGTCCGCTGGATTCTGGACAACGTGCCCGGGGCTCAGGCGCGAGCCGAAGCCGGCGAGCTTCTATTCGGCACTGTGGACAGCTGGTGCATCTGGAACCTGACCGGCGGTCGACGCGGGGGCGTTCACGTCACCGACGTGACGAACGCCAGCCGGACCCTCCTGTTCGATCTCGAGACGCTGCAATGGGACGATGAACTCCTCGGCCTGATGCGCATTCCCCGCGCCATGCTGCCCGAGATCCGGTCCTCGAGCGAGTTCTACGGCGAGGCGGTCGGCAGACTCGCTGGCGTCCCGATCGCGGGCGATTTGGGCGACCAGCAGGCGGCCCTGTTCGGGCAGGCATGCTTCTCTCCGGGCGAGGCCAAGAACACCTACGGCACGGGCTGCTTCATGCTCCTGAACACCGGGACCAGGCCGGTTGTGAGCAAGAGCGGCCTGCTGACGACGGTCGGCTACCGGATCGGCTCGGCGCCGGCGGTCTACGCCCTGGAAGGCTCGATCGCAATCGCCGGCGCTCTCGTTCAGTGGCTCCGAGACAGCATGGGTGTCATCCGCAAGGCCGCCGAGGTCGAGACGCTTGCCCGCATGGTCGAGGACAACGGCGGCGTGTATTTCGTGCCCGCCTTCTCCGGGCTCTTCGCCCCGTACTGGCGTGCCGAAGCCCGCGGCGCGATCGTGGGCCTGACCCGATACGCCGGCCGAGGCCATATCGCGCGGGCCGCTCTCGAGGCGACAGCCTGGCAAACGCGCGAGGTGCTCGACGCGATGAACGCCGATTCTGGAGTGGCGCTCAAGGCGCTGAAGGTGGACGGCGGCATGGTCCACAACGAGTTGCTGATGCAGTTTCAAGCGGATGTACTCGGAGTGCCCGTGATCCGGCCCCGGGTGTCCGAGACGACCGCGCTCGGCGCCGCTTACGCCGCGGGACTCGCGGTTGGCTTCTGGGCCGGGCTCGACGATCTCCGTGGCCAGTGGGCCGAGGATCGGCGATGGAATCCGGAGATGCCCGCGGACCGGCGAGCGCGCGAGTACTCGAACTGGAAACGGGCCGTCACCCGGACCTTCGACTGGGTCTCGCCCGACGACGCCGGCGGAGCACGCTGACTCGCTTCGAAGGGTTACTTGTGAGCGACTGGCCAAACGGTGTCGAGGGCGGCCCTGATTCGGGAGTGATGCTCGCGCCATGACGCCCAGACGGAGCCTGCCCAGGCACGGACCCGCGCATCGTGATCCTCGGCGCTCGTCGCGCCCATCGCGGAAAGCACGGTCAGTTCGCCCGGACCGCGAGCCCTCAAGAGAACGGGGAAATCCGTCTGGCGAGCGAGAACGGCTCGAAGCACATCCGGTGAGCGTAACGGCGACGCCCCGCGCTCCAATACCGCGCACAGGCTCACCAGGTGCACGAACACGGACTGGCGGTCCCGCCTATCCAGGCCATCGCCCGGGTGCTGGGCCATGTAGGAGTCGACGACCAGGTTGTTCGCCTCCAATCCGGCGAACCGGAGCATCTCGTCGGCGCGGAGGGCACCGAACGCCGCCCAGCAGCCCGGGGCGCTCGGAACGTAGGCGTGGACGGGTCCGTCGATAGCCATAACGAGGGCTCCGCATTGCGGGCACACGATCTTTGCAGTCATCTCCGACTCGGATCGGTTCTCAGGCTCAGGGACGCTCCCGACCCAGACGTTCGTGGATTCGGCCGGCGATGCCGTCGTCGACGACCGCGTCGGCGTCGCGAAGTTCGCCCATAGTGGCACGGATCCCAACCAGGCTCGTGTAGAGGGGCGGACAGGTTGGGCAGCCGGCAAGGTGCTCCTCAACCATCGACTTCGTGGCTTCGTCCAGCTCGTCGTCGAGGTAGGACGAAACGTGTCGCCGCGCCTGCCAGCATCTCATCGGCTGTGCCAGGCTTGCCTCACGGCGTCCGTCGGACGAGGCGAGGGCGCTGACCAGCATCATCCGGCCACGCCGGAGACGCTGCTTGGCAGCAGGCAGGCTCACGTCCATGGAGTTGGCGATCTCGACCCCGGTCCAGCCGAGCGCATCGTGGAGGACGACCGGCAGCCGGTAGATGACCGGCAGGCGAGCCAGCGCGTCTTCGAGTTCGTCGCGAAGTTCGGCCCTTTCCAGGACGAGTTCCGGCTGAACGGAGTAGGCATCGTCTTTCCAGTCAGACTCGATGTCGAGTTCATCGTGTCTGCGCCTTGAGCGGTCGATGATTCGGTTGACCAGACTACGCTTCAACCATGCCGGGAGAGCGGCCGGATCGCGCAGTTGATCGCGTCGACGCCACGCGCCGACGATCGTCTCCTGGGCGCAGTCTTCGGCCTGGTCCGGGTCGGACAGGAGCCGCGTTGCGAGCCCCACCAGGCGCGGCAGCTCGGCCGCAAGAAGCTCGGCGAACGCATCCGCCTCGTTCTCGCCGGCCTGAGCTGCCGGCTGAGTTTGTTGGGTCACAGGCTTACCTTCGGGCGGACACGGTGCTGAGTCGAAGGATGGCATACAGCGGGCAGAAGCCGACGATGCCTGTGACGAGCAGGACGGCACCGACGAGCGAGGTCACATAGACAAGAGGAGCGGCGAGCAGCCCAGCTGCGGCGGCGACTAGCAGTGCGATCGCGATGATGATGCGAATGCCGCGGTCGATCGGGCCTTCGTTGATCTGAAGCTTCACGATTGGTTCTCCTTGGTTGAGACGGGCTTTGTGCCGCCTTCACTCCAAGGACGAGATCCGCGGCGAAATGGATACATCGGAGCGGGCCACTACTATGCTACTTGCGCAATCATGCAAGTGCGGCTATGTTGGCACCTGCACGACGGATCGACTGATCCACGACTTCCAACGGAGCAGATATGCGCTTCTTCTCTCGCCTGAGCACTCCCGAAATCGCCGTCGCTGAGCTCGACGCGCTCATTCAGAGCCGCTCCGTCCGCGTACTCGACGTCCGCGAGGATTGGGAGTTCCGGCGCGGTAGCGTGCCCGGAGCGGTGAATGTGCCCCTCAAGAAGCTGCCTTTGCGAGCGGCGCAACTCAAGCGCGACAAGCCGTACGCCGTGATCTGCGCCAGCGGCAGTCGCAGCCGCAGCGCGACCAACTTCCTGCTCGGCGAGGGCTTTAAGGGCGCCGTTTCCGTTAAGGGTGGCACCAGCGCCTGGTCCCGCGCCAATCGACCTCTCGTAAGGGCTTAGTCCCGACGGCCGTGGGGATCGCGGGGCGTCAGCTCGATGCCCCCGAACGTGGCCCGATTTGACCTAAGGCCCCGATGGTCCCATTGTGGTCAGTCGCCGACTGCGCCGGGTCGCGATTACGTCGCCCGCAGCGTCCGGCAGATTGGACTGGCCGGTGGCTCGCAGAAGCTTCCGAACTGCCGATGCGCTCATCGTCGTGAGCACCGACGGCTACTTCGACGTCTACCCTCCCATTGATCGCACGCAGAACGACAAGCCTGCCTACCGAGGTGTGCTTGCCGAGCTTGGTCCGAACCTCCGCGGCCAGGACGACAAGCTCTCGGTTCGCCCCGAATCACCCGCGCTCGCAGCCGCCGTCTCGACCTGGTCCCACAGCCACGGAGCGTCAGCAGTGCGAGGCGAGATGGGCGTAGGCCGTGACGCCGAGAAGGTCGCCCCCGCCGCGTAGACGGCCAGTCCTTGGAGACTGACCACCGTGCCGCGGTTCCAACCACAACCCTGACGCCCGACGCTAAGACGCGCCCGACGCACCCAAGACGGAGACCACCATGGCCGACGAGAACACAGCCGCAAATTCGCCAGCTCCAGCCAAGGCCGAAGCCAGTGGCAAGTCTGGATACCGCGCCGCGCCCGCGGCCACCGTCGACAGCCGCTTGACCGGCGGCGCCGGCGTCCAGCGCAGCCACCTTCGTGACCGCAAGGCCTGGTTGAAGGGCCGAAACCGCGCCGGCCAAACATGGGCCCAGCGCAAGGTCGCCAGCACCACCTACTGCCCGGCCAAGGTCCGCCCGGGCTGATCCGGTCTTCGGAGCCGTCCGGGGCAGGCTGCTGGTCTAACCTCAAAGCCGCTCGAGTCAGCGGCCGGGCACCCGTGCCAGGCTCTTTCGCAGCAGAAGCGCGCTCACCGGACAGGCGATCGTGAATTCTGCCGAATCGCCCATGGCCGCGGGCGCGACCGAACGCTCCGCGGGTTCGTAACCGAACCTGGGGAACCAGGCGCCGGCCGTCTCCGTAAGCAGGAAGAGTTCGCCGATCCCCGAGTCCAGCGCTAGCTTCTCCAGTGCCTCGACGAGTCGATACCCGACGCCGGTTCCGCGACTCTCCGCCTGGACGCAGATCGATCGCAGCAGCCCCGAGATGCCGTACGGCTCGATCGCCCCGCAAGCTACGAGCTTGCCGCCATCGACGGCGATGAGGGCGAGCGGTAAGGCGCGGTCCAGCCCATCGAGCGGCAGGTCGTTCGATGAAAGCAAGCGCTCGATGGCGCTGCGGTCATAGTCCTCGGCGCGTCGGATCTCGATCATGAGCGGCAGACTATCCCACTCGGGCCCCGCCGTCCGCTCAAGTGTTGGGTCGAAGGATCAGCCGGTCCGACGCGACCGCCAGAAGCGCGAGCAGCACGACGTCGATGCCCAGTCCCGCCACAGCGCCGGGCAGCCTGATGGCGCACAGGACCAGTGAGAACAGCAAGACGGCGACGGTCGCGCGACGCGCCAGCGGATGGTGGCGCCAGAGCATCACCGCAACCGCCACGAAGGCGACGCTGACCGCCAGCCACACCAGTCCGAGCGCGCGGGAGGCCGCGTCGCCGATGTCGATCGAACCGTTGAGAATCGCGGTTGAGTACCCTACGCCCCGCATGGCATAGATGCCCCACGGCGCGGTGAAACCGATCACGTGGACCAGGCCATGAAGGACCATGAACGCCGCGAACGCGAGGGGCAGTAGCCCGGCAGCCCCGGCTCCGATATTCCGGTCTCCCGCGGCTGGCTCAGGAAGCGGCGTGGTCATTTCGGTCTCCCTGTGTGACGTCCCCAATCTGGGAAGACTTGGACCACAGCGGCCCAATCTCGCGCCTCACACTGGTGGCCACTCGTGGGGGAATTGTGAAAGCCACGTAAGCCCAGGGTAAGCGGCCTGCCCGCCCGCTCGCCTGCTCACTGGATCTAGCCCACATCGAACCCTGCGTCCACTGGTCTTGAGCTGGCTCAGGCACTCAAGCAACGGATCGGGACCGTCTCCGCTGAAGGCGCATCTGAGTTCGTGCCCGCATCAGCCGCTCCGAAGGGATCTCGTGGCGACAGTATTCGAGCAGAAGCACCGAAAGCGCGCCCGTGACAAACGGCAAGGCCAGGAGCAACAACGGCCGCAGTCCGTAGTGCGGCCGAAATCGCGGCCAGGGCAACGGTGTGTGCGCCGGCAGAGCCAGCAGTCTGCGATCCGTTGCCCTCAGTGAGGTCCACATCCGTGTGCCCGAGATGAGATTGCTTGTGATGCACACCACCACCAGGCCAACCAGCTTGAAGGGCAGCAACGGGTCCGGTGGCGGTGGCAGCAAGTCGCCCAACAAGCCGCGTTCCGGCGGTGCGGCGATCGCCTGGGCCATCCCAACCCAAATGGCTGCACCGATGAGTACAGTCCAACCAAATGCCGCAACGGCAACGATCCGCATGCCCCAATAGGCGCGCCCGCGCACGTACCAGGATTTGCCCACGACGCCGGGCATCGGTTCCACCGCGGCGTCTTCCTCGAGCGTCAGTGGACGCGTTGGGAGTGCCACAAAGACGGCGACCGCGAACGCCACCCCCACGATGATCTCGGCGAGGACGCCGGCGAACAGGCCGCCGATGAATGCCAGCGGAAACCAGACCCTGAGCCTGTGGCCGGCGATCCGTGCCATCCAACCGAAGGCGGCTCCATAGATCGCGGCCAGGACGAAGATGGCCGCGATGTCCGCGGGAACGTGGGTCGGTGCGGCCAGTGTTCCATGCCACGGCAGCTCGCCAAGGCCGGAGATCACGTAGATCGGATCCACTTCCCTCTCCTGGATCTCCGGCCGTGGGGCGGTCCGTCGACGCCAATCCGCCCGGGCTTGGACCGCTAGATGGCCTCTCGTATCAGCTTGCCGAGAATTCCGACGGCGGTACGAATCTTCTCGGGTGGAACCGTTGAGAAGCTCAGTCGTAGGGTATTGAGAGCCGGCTCAACGGCGTAGAAGCCATTCCCCGGCGCGAAGATGACGCCTCGCTCAACCGCCGCTTTCAACAGTACGAGGCTGTCGAGGGGCTCGGGCAGCGTGACCCAAACGAACATACCGCCCTCTGGGCGCGACCAGCTGACTCCGGACGGCATACATGCCTCGAGCGCCTCGAGCATGGCCGCGCACTGCACCGCATAGATCTCGCGGATACGCGGCAGATGCTCTGTGAGGATGCCGCTACGCAAGACGCGAGCGGCCGCGCGCTGGGTCAGCGTCGAAGTTTGGAGGTCGGTGGCCTGCTTGAGGCGAGCGAGCAACTCGATCGCTTCCGGAGGCGCTACAACATAGCCGAGCCGCAGGCCGGGCGCGAGGATCTTCGAGAATGAGCTCATGCGGATGGTGCGTTCGGGCGCCCAGGTTCGAAGGCTCGGCGGAGGCGGCGTCCGGTACCAGAGGTCGCCATAAGGATCGTCTTCGACCAACCAGAAGTCGTCCAAACGCGCCCTCTCGGCCACAGCCCGCAGGCAGGCTTCGGTGAGAGTGCCGCCCGTGGGGTTCTGGAAGTTGCACATGATGTACATGAAGCGGGCGCCATCGGTCAGACCCGCTTCGATGGTTTCCCGGCGGAATCCTTCGCCATCGATGCCGACGACGCGGTAGTCGGGCTCGAAGGCCGAAAAGGCCTGGAGCGCCCCCAGGTATGTCGGCGACTGGACGAGAACCGGCGCGCCGGGCTCGACGAAGGCCTTGGCAAGCAGGTCCAGGGCTTGCTGCGAGCCGGCGGTAATCAGGACATCGTCCGGATCGGTGGGCACGCCTTTGGCAGTCTCACGTTCCGCAATCCATTCCCGCAGGCACAACTCGCCTTCCGTCGTGCTGTACTGCACCGCGGCCGGGCCGTTCTCCGCGAGTTCGGCATCGTAGGCGGCTCGCATCGCGTCAATCGGGAACGACGCGGGCGACGGCATTCCACCTCCGAGCGAGATCACGCCCGGCTGTTGAGTCACCTTGAGCAGCGATCGGATTACCGAGCCCTGCACTCGGTACGTGCGCGCGGCCGGCGACAGAGTGGCGGGGGGCATGAGGGAAGGGTTCTCCTCGGTGGCTGGCCTGGCGACGGAAATGGTCTCTTGTTTGGGACTCGTTCAGTCTCCGCCGCCGTCGCTCCCAAAGCAAGTTGAGCGGTGAGTTCGGTTGGGCCCCAAAGCTTCGGTTCGAATCCGAAGCCCCGAACCGGCCTCGCGCCGGAGTCAGCGTTGGATGCGGGCCGTACTTCTTCTCGTCAACGCCTCGACTTGTTCCAGGGTGACCATGCTCGTGTCGCCGGGCGTCGTGGTCAGCAGCGCCCCGTGCGCCCAGCCGAGTTTGACGGCCTCTGCCGGCGTGGCGCCGCTCAGCAGTCCATATATGAAGCCCGAGGCGAAGGCCGTCGCCTCCGCCCACACGGTCCAGGATCTCGAGATCGCATATGGGGGCCTGGACAGTCTCGCCGTCAACCCAGGCCACCGCGCCCCAGGTGTGACGTTGAGTCGAGTGGACTTCACCTAGTGTCGTGGCCACGGCTTTCACGTTGGGGAAGCGCGCCACGACGGAATCGATCATGCCAAGGAAGACGGCCGGATCGAGGGCAGTGCGGGCTTGATCTCCGGGCCTTCGACGCCCAGGCCTTTCTGCAGGTCCTCCTCGTTGCCGACCAGCACGTCGGCGCATGAGGCGATCTCACTGAGGCTTTCGCGCATGCATCGAGTGATGGGACTGGTCGGGGCGAGAGGGCTTGAATCGGCGATATCTACTTCGGCGGCTCGACCAGCTCGTATGTCACCTTCACGTAGCCGATGCCGAACGCCGGTCTCGCGTACTCGCGGGAGGAGACGATCCGGTAGCCGTGCCTGGCCATGGCCGCGGCGTCGTCTTCCATCTTCTGCGTCAGCCGATCCTGGTAGCTGGACCGGTAGTTCGCTCCTCGGGCGCCCAGCAGCAGGAACGTCATGATCGGGTTGATCAGGCCGAGGAAGCTGTCGCGACCGTACTCCTTGACCACGACCCGCTTGGGCTTAGCCTCGCCGAACAGGCCCACTTCAGTGCTCGCCCTTGATAACGAAGTACGAACCCCGGATTGTGCCGGCCAGCTTGGACTTCTGCCGGACGAACTTGAACCGCGCGGCGAGTTCGGCGGGTATCTCCATCCCGTCCGAGAGCTTGAATCCCACTGCCCGCTTGCCGGCATCGTCGAGCGCGTACAAAACGTTGATCGATAGGCCGCTCTCGTAGAAGACGTAGGCCCACTTGGTGTTCTCGACCTGGAAGACCGTCGCCTCGAGCGGGCGCGACGAGATGACGATGTCGCGCTCCTGCCGAAGGATGCGTTGCACCCACTCGACGGTCTCCTTGGCCTCCCCTGCGGGCTCGACCGTGAAGTCGTGGCCGTACTTGTTCTTGAAATAGCGGGCCTCATTCGCCCGGAGGCCGGCGAGCGCGGGAGCCACCGGCGAAGACTCCAGGCCGATGGTCGAGACGTTGGCGAAATCCACGACGTAGGACATGACTCGCTCCTTGTGCCTCTGGGAGGCGTCCGAGGTATGGCACCCGTCGCGCCATCGACGCAACATTCCGCATGGAGAGTTGTTCTGGACCGCGACTAGATCTTGTCGCGCATAGTCGAATGTATCCGGTGGTGGTCACCGGAACTCCTCAAGCCACGACCGGAGGCGGAGGCTGCAACGCCGAGGCTACACCGTCCTTGCCTGAGTGAATATCGAGCGCGGCATGGACCAATACTCGCCCGCCATCGTCGTCGATGATCGGGTCAAGCGATACGCTCTCGACGTCCCACCGGCAGTCGACGGGCTTCATTCGCCGGTTCGCCCGAGTTGCTCTGCCACATTCCAACCTCTGCTACACTCCGCCCCATGGTCGGCCGAAGCCTTCGTCAAATTATCTGGGCGCGTCTCCGGCGGGACCGGGTCGCGATGATATGCCTCATCATCCTGATCGCGTTCTACCTGATCGGGATCTTTGGCCCCGTGATCGCGGGCATGTTCGGCATCTCCCCCTACACGCTCGACCCCAACGCGATCGGCAACTTTGGCGGAAAGCCGGTCGCCGACTTCGGCGGGATCACCCTGGCTCACCCCCTGGGTGTTGAGTGGGGGACCGGCCGCGACATCTTTGCTCAGTTGCTGTTTGGACTCCGAATCTCACTTGTCATCGCGACGGCCGCGACGTTCGTAACCGTGACCATCGGGGTGCTGATCGGCATCGTCGCCGGGTATGCCGGAGGCATCACGGACAGCTTGCTCGGCCGTCTGATGGACCTGATCCTCGCATTCCCTTTCCTGCTGATCGTGCTGGCACTATCTGGTGTCCTCACCCAGCGGCTGGTGGACCTGGGGGTGCCGGATGGCCTCGCGTCTCGGATGCTCTATATGATCCTCGTGATGAGCGTCTTTGGCTGGCCGTATCTCGCCCGCATCGTGCGAGGCCAGGTCCTGAGCCTCCGCGAGCGCGAGTTCGTGGAAGCCGCGGTGTCGATGGGGGCCAGCCGGCGGCGGATCCTGTTTACCGAGATCCTGCCCAATCTGTGGGCGCCCATCCTGGTCTATACGACGCTGACGCTGCCGAGTTACATCGGGCTGGAGGCGGCCCTCTCATTCCTCGGTGTCGGCGTGACCGCGCCCGACGTCACGTTCGGCACGATGCTTGCCAATTCGGTGACCTACTTCAACGTGGTCCCGACGTACCTGTTCATCCCCGGTACGGTGCTCGTCATCCTGGTCGTGTCGTTCAACCTGTTCGGCGACTCGCTCCGGGACGCCCTGGATCCAAAGGGGGTCCATTGACCCGTTCCTGACACCAAATTGGGTCGGAAACGGTTCTCTGGATCTCCCTGCTCGTGCGTGTACTATTCGCTGAGGCCGGGTATCCGGCGGAGTTGGAGGAACCAGGAATGAACAGAATGGACAAGGGGTGGTTGCGCGCCTTGGCGCTCAGTGCCGTTGCGGCGCTGGTGTTCAGCGCCTGCGGCTCGACCGCTACGAGCGCCCCGCCGGCCTCACAGGCTTCGGGGGGCACGGCCCAGACAAGCATTAAGTCCGGCGGCACAATCTATCTCCTGAACCAGGCCGACCAGTTCGACCAGATCGACCCGCAGCGTTCTTACACAGGTGAGGACCTCGCATTCTTCTCGGCCACGATCTACCGGTCCCTCGAGGCCTACACCTACTCTCCGGACAACTCAACGGCATCGAAACTGACGCCGGACCTGGCGACCGACCTCGGCACGTCCACTGACGGCGCCAAGACGTGGAGCTTCACGCTCCGCGATGGCGTCACCTTCCAGGATGGCTCGGCGATCACCTGCGCGGACATCGCCTACGGAACCTCGCGGACGTTCGCGACCGACGTCATCAACCAGGGTCCGACGTACGCGATCGCGTACCTCGACATCCCGCAGGACGCCAAGGGCAACTCGCAATACCCGGGCCCGTACAAGGCCACCCCGGACCAGCAGGCCCTGTTCGACAAGGCCGTAACCTGCTCCGCGGACGGGAAGGCGATCACGTTCCACCTGAAGCAGGCGGTCCCGGACTTCAACTACACCGTGACGCTCGGGTTCTCCCCGGTTCCCAAGGCCGCCGACACCGGCGAGTCTTATGGCGTCACGAAGCCGCCGGTGGCATCCGGCCCGTACATGGTCCAGAGCTACACCACCGGCAAGGGCGGCAAGATGATCCTCGTCCGGAACCCCAAGTGGAACCAGTCGAGCGACGCCTACCGACATCCCTATCCGGACCAGTGGGAGGTTGACTTCGGCATCGACCCCGCGGTCATCGACCAGCGGCTGATCCAGAGCACCGGCAACGATCAATACGATCTGCAGTACGGCCCGATGCAACCCGAGAATCTGGCCACCGTGTTCACGAATCCCACGACAGCCAACTCGAAGTTCGCGGGCCGCGCCAACAGCAGCTACGACATCTACAGCCGCTACCTCTGGATCAACGTTCAGAAGGTTTCTAATCTGCACATCCGCCAGGCAATGGCGGTCGCTCTGGACCGCAGCTCGCTGCGCAAGAACGCCGGCGGCGACTTCTATGGCGACTACGCCGACGGCACGGTCAAGCCGAACATCGGCCCGGACTATGCCACGACGGGCATGTGGGACACTCTTCTTGGAGAGAAGGTCCCGGACGCCGGTGACCCGAACTTTGCGAAGCAGCTGATCGCCCAGTCGGGTATTGCCGCCCCGACGCTCACCTACAACTACCCAGACACTCCGGTCAACGGCAAGGCGGCAGCGATCGTCCAGGCATCGCTGCAGGCGGCCGGGTTTACTGTGAAGCTGCAGCCGTTCCCGGC